>JAUNPN010000107.1 GCA_030536655.1 bacterium
AAAAATGAACAAGGATATTTGTTTTTAACGCGGAATAATACATTTATTACAAGTGGAAATTTTTGTGACAAATGGAAGCGTATATTGAGAAAAATTAATAAGTATATGCCACAAGGGGAAGAGACAAACATCACTCCTCACTATTTTCGTCATAATTATGCAACAGACCTAATATATGCAGGAGTTTCTCCAAAAACTGTACAATATATTATGGGTCATGAGAAAGCAGACATAACAATGAACGTATATGCTGATATAAGAGTGAATAATAAAGATGTCATAGACCAAATTTTGAAGTACAATAATAAAAGTATACAGAACTTATAAAATGGGTTAAATCAGTCAAAAGTATGTCAAAATACAAATTTAATAGTTTAAGCAAATTTTTCATTGTGAATGTTTTAACAATAATGTACCAAATATCGCTTGTATTAAAGCAAGCTTACAAATATAATGGTGAGAAAATATATTTTGCAAATAACTTTTAAAAACTATTGACTTTATTTTGATAATGTGGTAAGATTATATTATCTGATAATAGGGAGAATTGCACCCTGATGAAAAAGCGAGGAGTGAAAAAAGAATGTCCGGTATTCCGTCAGGCAGATATAATAAGAACAGTCAGCAGAGAAGGGCTGTGTATGATATTGACACAGGGCTTTTGACAAAGGTGTATGCTGACGAAATAATTGATGAGTACATTTCTTCCACAGTTGGAATATCGGATAGTACTGTTCTTATAATAGATCTTGATAATTTTACTGATATAAACGACGCATACGGAGTAAAATTTGCTGATACCGTGCTTGCGGAGGTTGCCGATGTTATGCGCATATGCTTCGGAGACTGTGTTATGGGCAGATGCGGCGGTGACGAATATGTGGTTCTTATAAAGAATAAATGTGCGGAAGATGTTTACGAATGCGCGCAGGAGCTTGGCAGAAGAATAAGCGGAATTTATACCGGGGAAAACGAGAAAATAAAACTCAGCGCAAGTATAGCGATTGCCGATACAAAGGATGCTGCAAATTATTACGATTTATTTGATTTGAATGACAGAGTGATTTCCTATATTAAGTTTCTCGGCGGTCATAAGGTAAAAACTTACCGTATGGCAAATGGGGAAATTGACGACAGGGTTGAATATCTTTACGGAAAAAGAATTGAAGTAGACAGAGGGTATATTGAAAAGAGAAATGTATCGCCGACGGATATAGTTCCTTATTCGATGATTTTGATGGAGGATACGAGAGATATACCAAGCTCTATAAATATTCTGCTTGGCAGAATAGGCGTTCACTACGGTGTGGAGCGCGTTTCCGTTACGTCTGTAAAATGGGATACGTTGGATTTTCGTTTCTCATATCAATGGAGCGGCAGTACTGATAGGAACATATCAGACTATGTGCAAAAAATAACCATAAGAAATTATTATGATCTTGCAATGGGATATGATAAGGACGGGCTTCGCGAGAGCAGTGATGAAAATGGAGATGTTTTGGGCAGTTCTATTGAAGCTGCAATGTATACTAAGGGCAGATATTCGGGAGCATTAAGAATCGAGAAGGAAGAACCGGGATATAAGTGGAGCGATAACGTAAAAAAAGAACTGCTTCTGCTATCTAATATTTTGGGAACATATATAAGCCGTGAGGAGGGGGAGCAGCAGCTTCGTCTTAAGGAATTTGAGATGGACGTAATGTCCACGGCAATAAAGGGTGGAGTTAAGGTAGTTCTTGATGACAGCGACAGAACAATTCTCAATATTTCCGAAAGCTTGTGCGAGCTTTTCGGCTATACGCAGGAAGAGCTTTTGGGAAAGACCGATGGTGCGGAGGTAAATCTTATATATCCTGAGGATATGGCGTCTGTAAAAGAGCAGGTTAATACCGAAAGAATTCATGATACTGATTCATATACATTAAAATATAGGGTACAGTGTAAGGACGGAAGTCTTAAGTATATTCTGGATTACGGCAGACGCGTAGTTGATGATGAAGGAAGAAGTGTATTTTACAGTACCTGTACAGATGTTACAGAAATAGAACAGTCGGCACAGCAGATAAGAGAGCTGTATAATCAGTCGAAGGCATCTGAGGAGTTTATCCGAATAGCGTTAAGAAATACAAAAACTGCGGAATTTCATTATTATCCTAACGAACATCGCTGCGTGCTTCCGGAAAGAAGCTGTGAGCTTCTGGGCAGCAGGGCAGAATATACTGAGATGCCGTATGACCTTGCGGAGGAGATAGTTGCGCCTGAAATGCAGAAGGAATTTATTGATACCTTCAACTCGATTTCACCGGATAATATGACGGCGTCATGCTCATTTAAGCTTCGCAGCAGCGAGAGCTATATAAAGGTTACACTTTCAGCAATGCTTGATGAGGGTTCAAGCGGAAATCTCAGTGTTGTGGTTGGTATTGCTGAGGATATAAGTGACGAAACGACAATGGCGCAGGAGCGTATGCGTATCATTGAAAGTATATCGGACAGTTATTTTGCGATGTACCATATAAAGCCTAATGAGGGTACATATACAGCAATGAGTCAGTCGGAGGAAATGACAAAGGTATTTCCAGTGAGCGGCGGCTATGACGAGTTTAGGAAACGCTTCGGAGAAATCTTCATAGCGCCGGATTATAGGGAAAAATATGATGAATATACCTCGGCTGAGTTTGCAAAGAGTGTGCTTAATGAAAATCACAGGTTTGAAAATTTTGAGTATAAGCACAACTACGGCGAGCATAAAGGCTGGGTAAGAGCGAGCTTAATCCTTGTTTCGATGAAGGACGGATCCGCTGATTCGTATATGCTTGCTTTTGCGGATATAAATGATGAAAAAGAGAGAGAGGAGCGTCAGCGTGAGGAGCATAGAATGTTAAGCGCGGCGATTTCCGACTCTTATGAAAAGATATATGAACTGGATCTTGATAAAAACTCAATATATGAGGTAAGTATTGTAAATGGCTATTCTGAAAAAAAAGAAGTTAATTTCAGCTATGAAGCAATGACAAAATTATTTAGGGATAAGTATATTCATCCTGATGATATTGAGGAATTTGAAACCAATACAAATATAGAATATTTAAAAGAGAATTTAAGCGAAAGCAGACCGGCATTGTACCTTGAATCGAGAATGAAGCATTATGATGATATGCCGGCGCCGGCAGGAACTGTAAAGGAATACTACTGGAAGTCGTTTACGTATAAGCTTCTGCACGATTTGAACGGCAGATGTGTTATGCTTTTTCTGAGCGATATAGACGAGCGAAAAACAAGAGAACTGGAAATTCGTCAGTCGCTGCAGGACGCTTATGACATGACAATAGAAGCGAACAACGCAAAGAGTGACTTCCTTTCAAAGATGAGTCACGATATACGTACGCCGATGAACGGTATTACAGGCATGACATCAATTGCAAAATCTCATCTTGATGATATAGATAAAGTAAAGGATTGTCTGGATAAAATTGAAATCTCATCACGCTATTTGCTAAGCCTTATCAATGATATACTTGATATGTCAAAGATTGAGAGTAAAAAGATGACGCTGAATGAGGGAGAAGTAAATCTTTCAGACCTTATTGAAGGCTTCGGGACGATACTTCGTCCTATGATAGAAAAGAAGCATCATAAGTTTGTTGTAACGACAAAGGACGTTGTGCATGAAGATATACTCAGCGACGGCTTGAGAATACAGCAGGTTCTTGTAAATCTATTGTCAAACGCTGTTAAGTATACTCAGGACAACGGATTGATTGAGCTTAAGATAACTGAGCTTCCGTCAGAAATAAAGGGACTTGCGCATTTTGAGTTTATCGTAAAGGATAACGGAATGGGAATGACGGAGGAATATCAAAAGACAATATTTGACCCGTTCTCACGAGCCGAGGATTCGAGAACAAGCAAGATTCAGGGTACCGGACTCGGAATGGCAATTACGAAACAGATTGTCAATATGATGAACGGTGAAATAAGCGTTAAGAGCAAGCTCAATGAAGGAAGCGAGTTCAAGGTAGACATATACTTCAAGCTTCTTGATAAAAACTATGAAGAACGTGAAAAGCTTGAAGGCAAAAAGGTGCTTATTATTGATGATGATGAAACCGCACTTGAAGGAACATCGGCAACTCTCGAAACCATGGGTATGATTCCGTATGCTGTAAGGAGCTGTGATGAAGCCTTGGCGTTTATAGCGGAGATGGGCAGCAGAGCCGATGAGCTGTTTGCGGTGTTGGCAGATATGCAGATGCCGGAAAAGAATGGTATCGAAACAACAAGAGAATTAAAACAGGTGTTAAAGCCGGGAATTCCGGTGATTATTGCTACGGGCTATGAGGTATCGGAGCTTGAGGAAGAATGTAAGACTGCCGGAGTGGAATGCTGCATTACTAAGCCGTTGTTTCGTTCAAGGCTTGTACCTCTATTTATGGAATATATTTCAGGTGAGGAAGAGGATGAAAGCTTAGCGGATGTTATAGAGCGTACCGATTTTACCGGGTACAGAATACTTCTTGTTGAGGATAACGAAATAAATATGGAAATTGCCTCGGAAATTCTGTCATATACCTGTGCTGAAATTGATACGGCAGAGAATGGACAGATTGCTTTAGAAAAAGTAAGAGATAATCCTCCGGGATATTATGATGTTGTGCTTATGGATGTGCAGATGCCTGTTATGAACGGCTACGAGGCAACAAGAGCGATACGCGGGCTTGACAGGTCTGATACGAAAGTGCTCCCGATTATTGCCTGCACGGCAAACGCTTTTGCGGATGATATAAACGACGCGAAGCAGGCAGGAATGAACGGACACATCGCAAAGCCGATTGACTTTGAGGAATTAATGAGGGTAATGAATAAATGGCTGAACTGATAAATGAGCTTTTGGACTTTATTTGGGAAAGCCCGGTAAGCTGCTTTGCGGTGAAAAATATTGCAGATATGCTTGCTGAAGCAGGCTTTACAAGACTTGATGAGTCTGAACAATGGAAAATAGAAGAGGGACGTGGATATTTTACTGAACGCAGCGAATCCTCGATAATAGCCTTTCGTATTCCGAAGGGAGAATACAAAAGTGTAATGCTTGCAGCGGCGCACTCCGATTCGCCGTCCTTCAGGATAAAACCGCAGGCAGAGCATACGGCAGAAAATGCTTACATAAAGCTTGATGTTGAGGGCTATGGAGGAATGATAATGTCCTCATGGTTTGACAGACCGCTTTCAGCTGCGGGCAGGGTTATGAGAAAAACCAAAAACGGAATAAAATCGGAGCTGGTTAATTTAGATTATGATTCCATGATAATCCCCGGTCTTGCGATACATATGGAGCGTGAAACCAATAAGGGTCATAGCTATAATATTCAGAAGGAGCTTATTCCTTTATACGGAGTGCTTGACAAAGAAAAGACAGAACAGGGAGTTTTCGATAAGGCGTTGGGGGATAATATAGGTTATGATATGTATCTCTATAACAGGATGAGAGGAACGGTCTGGGGAGTAAACGGTGAATTGTTCAGCGCACCCAGAATAGATAATCTTGAGGGTGCTTTTGCGGTGACAAAGGCGTTTACGGAGTCAGGCTCTGACAAATCGCTTGCTGTTATGGCGGTGTTTGATAATGAGGAGGTTGGAAGCTCTTCGTGGCAGGGAGCAAAATCGGATTTCCTTGAGGAAGTGCTTAAAAGGGTAAACGATGCTCTTGGATATTCGCCGGAGCTGCTTATGCGGGCAAAGGCATCGGGGCTGATGCTGAGTGTGGATAATGCTCATGCGGTGCATCCGAATTATTTGGATAAGGCAAGTCCGTCAAACAGACCGGTTATTAACGGAGGTATTGTGATAAAGCACAATGCAAACCGAAGATATACAACAGACGCAGTATCAGAGGCATTATTCCGAACAATATGCGGCAGAGCGGACGTTCCGTATACATTCTTTACAAACAGAAGCGATATGCCGGGCGGCTCAACTCTCGGAAATCTTTCAAATGAGCAAGTGTCGCTGAACACTGTGGATATAGGGCTTGCACAGCTTGCAATGCACTCTGCTTATGAAACAGCGGGAACAAAGGATCTTTCATACATGGTTAAAGCGTTGAAAGAATTCTATGCCTCACATATTGAGGTAAAAGGCGATGAAATTAAAATATGTAAGGAGTAAATGACAGAAATGAACGACTTTGGATTTATGATTTTGGCTGCGGCGTGCGTATTGATTCTCGTACTTCTCAGCACGGTTCTGTTAATGAGGTATTTTTTCTACAGGAGAATTCAGAACGAACAGATAAGACAGCTTGAGGGGGAACGCAAGCTTTACAGCAATTTAGATGAAGGAAACAGCGATATATATATAGTTCTCGGCGCAGCGGATAAGATACCGAGTTATGTAAGCAACGGCTCACAGGAGCTTATGGGTATCAAAAAGAGCGATATTATGTCGGATATATATGCTCTTAAATGGGGAGTTCCGTCAAAGGACGTCAATGAATTCAATGAGGAATATTCAAAGTGGAATAAGAAGGGCATATTTACGCGTGAATTTGAATTTCTGAATATGGATGACGGAAGCAGGAAGGTCGGCAGACTTTCAATCAACTACAGCCCTAAGGAAGATAACTTATATATTTTAATAAGGGATATAACGGCGGATGCTGAGGAAAAAAGAAATATCAGGGGCGAGCTTGAACAAATAAAGAATCTTAATAAATATCGTAATGAATTTATATCGAATATATCTCATGAAATAAGAACGCCGATTACAAGCATTCAGGGACAGCTTAAGCTTGCCGGAATGAATGCGGATAATCCGATTGAGGTAAAGAAATATACAGACAGCGTATCGGAGCAGACAAATAAGCTTCTTTCCATACTTAACGATATGTTTGATATTTCAAAGATGGAAACCGGAAATATAGTTCTTGAAAACAATGTGTTTGATATTAAGGCGGTTGCAAAGAAGCTTAAGGATACATATGAGGAAGCTGCGCTTGCAATCGGACGTTCGTTTGAAATAGCGGTTACAGATCTTAATGTGCGTTATTTTATGGGTGATGATTTAAGACTTCAGCAGCTGCTTATCGCGTTTATAGAACGCGCGATAGAGGTAACGCCTAATGGAGGAAAGATTTCTGTCAATATTCGTCAGATGAATAAAGGCACAGATAGAGCAAATATTCTTTTCCGTATAAGAGATAACGGACCCAGAATTTCAAAGCATGAAGCATTTGAGATTATGGGAACCGGTTCGGGAGGAAATATCACACTTGCAGTTGCCGATCAGCTTATAAAGCTTATGGGCGGACAGGTGATGTTCAACAGCGATTCGGAAGGAAATGACTACTCGATATTTATGTCATTCCCGCTTGCAGACAGAGAGCAGGATCTTGATGCTCCGATTGAAACTAAGGATTCATTAATCAATAAGGAGTTTACATTTGAGGGATGCCGGATTCTTCTCGCAGAGGATAATGAGACAAATGCCGAGATTGCGAAGGACATTCTTGAAATGATGGGAGCTGAGGTGGACGTTGCCGGGGACGGACAGGAGGCTGTAGATAAGTTCATAAACGGAGGAAAGAGAAGATACGATGTAATTCTTATGGATATTCAGATGCCCGTTATGGACGGACTTGCTGCAACGAGAAAAATCAGGTCGTTAAACAGTGCAGAGGCAAAGACAATACCGATTTTTGCTTTATCGGCAAATGCTTTCGTTGAGGATAAGAACCTCTCTCTTGAAGCGGGAATGAACGGACATATCGCAAAGCCGATTGACTTTGATATATTAAAGGAAGAGCTTGCAAGGTTTTTGTAATTTTTGTAATTAATGTTTAATTATAAAATATGCATTATACTGTGAATATTAGGAAAGAAAGGAGAAATCCTTAATGTCAGATAAGAAATTTAAGCTGAGTAAAAAAAATTGTATATATGCCGCTGCGGGAGCTGTGCTTGCAGGAACATTTGCAGCTGCGGCGATAACTGCGCCAAGCCTGCTTAAAAGTGCATTCAATCCGGATAAATATAGCTTTGATGATACAAGAAGCAATGGTGACGTTGCGTATAATACTTCGTCAAGCTCGCAGGGAAGCTCGTCTGATGACGGAAATGATGATGAAACAAGCGCGGCCGGAAAACCGAACGACAGCAAAAAAGCTGATGAGGATATAAGCGATACAGACAGCTCCAAGCAGGAGGATGAGCAGAAGCCTGAAGGGGAACAGAATAAAGCTCCAGAAGAGGCAGAGCGTAATCAAGAATACAATAATAACGGCAGTTCAGAAGAGGTTTCGGAAAAAGCGGGAACAGATAAGGGCGGGTATACGCTTGTGAATACGGGCAGTACAACGAATGTTGCGGCAAGCAGAGATTCGCTTGCTGAATATAGAGGAAACGCTTCGGATAATTTGGTGGATATGACTGACAAGGAGGGTGTGATAGTTTCATCACCGGAGTTTACCACACCGGCGCCGGCAGTCACACCAAAGCCGCCGGAATTCTCTAAGGAACCGGAAACAAATACAAGTACTGCACCTCAGACAACCAAAAAACCATCGGCAACAAATCGTCCGCAGCAGACGGTAAGACAGACAGCAAGACCGATGGCGCCATCGCCGACGCGTATACCGACGTCGGGAGGAGGGGGCGGAACTCATACGTCAAAACCATCGGAAAGCTCAAAGCCGCAGATATCTGATACTCCGTCAGCAACCGAAGTTCCGTCAGCGACTGAAAAACCGGAACCTACAGCAGAGGTAACCGCACAGCCGTCAAAAGAGCCTATGCCTACACCGGAGCCTGATGTAAAACCTCAGGATGCGATTAAGGAAAATGAAAATAATGGCAATGAGGTAGAGGTTTCAAAGGGCGGAATAGGAATAACAAACCATCACGGAGGAAGCGGCTCAATCAGTTCGGGCGGCGCAACAAGGATTGATTTTACAAAATTCACAGGAGATCAGTCAAGTGTTGAATATATACAGGTTTCGTCTACAATAACTTCAATTAATTTTGAAACAGATAAGCTGCTGTTCCCTAATCTTAAGGGATATGTTGTAAATGAGAATAATAAGAAATATATGAGTATTGACGGAGTTTTATACTCAAAGGACGGAAAGACGCTGTATGCTTGTCCGGCAAAGCTTGATTCGATTACTGAGTATCCGGAGTCGCTTGAAACAATATATGACGGAGCGTTTATCGGTTCGCAGATGAATGATATAGAGCTTCCGGAAACAGTGAAAGCAGTCGGCAAGAAGGCATTTGCCGAAGCAGCGATAGGCTCGCTTACATTAAATTCGGAGAATGTTACGCTTGGCGGAGAGGTATTTTACAACGGTAATGAAAATGGATTGTCGGTTAAGAAGCTTGTATTCAAAAGTCTGACGCCCCCGGAGGTAGAAAGCAATGACGCCTTGAAATTTAAGGATCCGAACACAGGTCTTGATAAATCCGGAATGGTAATAGAGGTGCCGGATTCAGATAATGACAAGGTATATCAGGATTATGTAAAGGCGTGGGGAGAAACCATCGATGGAATTTATGGCTCCGGTATGACATCCTACCTTATAAATACCGGAACAAATGCAGGAAGAAACTATTCGTTTGAAAATAACGCATTGTATCAGAGAGTAAATCCAATAAAGGCAGAAGAGACGCCCGAAGAAACCGCAAATCCTGAAGAAACGGCAAAGCCGGAAACTCCTGAGGAAACGACTGCACCGGATACAGAGGAAAATAAGGACGGTTTAATCCTTCTTTATGTGGCTCCTTCAACAAAAGGAGCATTTACACCTCGGTTTAATACAGAGGTTATAGGAGAGGGAGCGTTTGAGGGCTGTTCGGAAATCACATCTGTAAATCTTCCTGCAACAGTTACAGAATTGCAGGACGGCTGCTTTAAGGGACTGGATAAGCTTACTTCCATTGTAGTGGCGGGAACGGTTCCGGCAAAGGTTGGAGAAAACGTATGGAAGGATATAGACCCTGATGAGGTAAGTATCTATGTTTACCCTAATTCGGTACAGGATTATCTTGACAAGTGGGGGACTGTAATCAATAAAGCCTTGGGCGAAGGCTCAGCCGAGAAGATAATCAAAGGAGCATCGGAAAATTATACATATATAGACGGAGCTTTGTATGCTGTCAGCGGTGATGAGAAAATCCTTGTTGATGCGCCTCATACAAATCTTGATAATTTCAGGATAGACAGCGGTACGGTTGAGATTGCCGCAGGTGCATTCGGAAGTAAATATACATATAATTATGTTGTAATTCCGAACAGTGTAAATAAGATAAATGAAAATGCGTTTACAAATACAAAGATTAAAATCCTTGTGATGACAGCGGAGGAGCCGCCGGAGCTTCCTGAAGGCTTGGATACATCGGGAATAGACGAGGTGTATGTACCGAGCGGTTCGCTTGATAAATATAAGAATGCATGGGGAGAAAGATTTACGAGCATTGAAGCACCGGCGGTTAATTATGCGTCAGAGGGTCATGCTGTTTACGGAATTAACGAGGACGGCACATATATTCTGTTCAATTTACCGATTGTTGCAAGCGGGAGCTTTACAATGCTTGATACCGTAAAAGAGATAAGAGAACGCGCAATGGCTGAGTGTGCCGATATAGAGGAAATAAACTTCTCGGTTATGATTGAAAAGCTTGGCAGAGAAGCGTTCATTAATAATACATCGTTAAAAAGTGTAGATATATCAAGGCTTACAGAGCTTAAGGAGCTTTCGGAGCGGGCATTTTACGGAAATACGTCAATGACCGGAATGCAGCTTCCGGTACTTGCCGAGGTTATCGGAGATGAATTTGCAGCAGAGAACACATCTCTTGAAACGGTGAACTTTGATAAGCTGACAAAGCTTACATCAATAGGTAAAAAGGCATTTTATAATGATAAATCTCTCAAGGAGGTATCGTTAAGCTCGTCAAGAAATCTTACGCAGATCGGTGAAAGCGCATTTGAAAACTGTGAAAGTGTAACGGTGGCAAGGATGCCGTTGAATCTGGAAGTGATGTGCAGCAAGCTTTTTAAGAATGCTTCATCGCTTGGAAGAATTTCATTCTCAAGCAATTTGAAGGAAATCGGAGATGAAGCACTTTACGGAACAGCGTTAAAGTCGCTTAACTTTACATATAATGAGGAACTTAAGAAAATAGGAGAGGGAGCATTTGCGAATAACACAGTTATGACCTCACTGCAGCTGCCGAAAAATGTTACAAGCGTAAGTGCGCGGCTTGCAGAGAATAACACCTCTCTTGAAACTGTTGTTTTATCTGATAAGACAGAGGAAATAGGTGACAGGGCATTTGCAGGCTGTAAGGAACTTTTTGAAATTGATATACCGAAAACAATAAAGAAAATCGGTGAAAAGGTATTTGAAGGCTGTAATAAGCTTGCAAAGATTATTATAAGAGCGATTGAGCCGGCAGAGCTGGGGGATGAAGTCTTTGGAACGGAGCGCGATAATCTCAGTATCTATGTGCCTGATGCGTCATATGATGAATATATTTCAGCATGGGATAAGACTTTATTTAACAGAGCAGATCAGATTATTAAGAAGCTGTCGCTTATTGAAGATGAAGATACTGATGAAACGCCGGAGCCGACCGATAATCCGATAACAACGCCGGAGCCGCCGTCAAAACCGACAATGCCTCCGATTAATCCATCTATTGGACCGACGGTAAGTCCTGAGGGAACGTCAAATCCGGAAGCAACATCATCGCCTGAGGAAACGTCAAATCCGGAAACG
>JAUNPN010000108.1 GCA_030536655.1 bacterium
TGTCATAAGAAATTATCAAAGAGATAAAGACGGTGATGAAAATGGATAAGAAAAAATTGGCTGTTGTATCATTCTTTTGAGCGTTGTTGCGGTGGGGATATGTTGGATTAAATGAAGTTTATAAGTTGTGAAGGAAAATATTATGCAAGCTAATATAGAAGAAACATTTGAATTGTTGTTTGATAAGAATAACAATATTGCTTATAAAGCATTACAGGATTTGAAAAAAGAAAGCGAAAAAACAAATTGCATTTATTCTTATATGGATAGATTAAGTGATATGCTTGATAGCGATAATTCTTATATTCGCACAAGAGGGCTTATATTACTTGCCTATAATGCAAAATGGGATACAGATTATAAAATTGATGAAATTGTTGACAGGTATTTGAAACACATAACAGATGTCAAACCCATTACAGCGAGACAATGTATCAAACTTTTGCCGATTATTGTAAAGCATAAGCCGGAATTAAAAATGGATATTCTTTCTGCGCTTCATAAGGCAAATATATTTATTTATGACGATAGTATGCAATCGTTAGTTTACAAGGATATTCAAAAAGCATTGAAAGAAATACAAAAATTATAAAAGCACAACTTATAATTTGTTAATCCAGCCGTTGAGGCTTGATTATATAAAAAGCAAAGATAAAAACGCAACGTGTGTAGAGATACATACAAGAGCCGGTAGGTAGCCCGGCCGTCCTGCTTGTCAGGGTAAGTAACCTGCCCCTCCGGGTTGTCCATTCTTTGCTCATTTCAATCAATTAAGGAGGGATTGTCATGGGCAAAGTGAGTGGCAAACTGACGGTGTGTTTTGATGAACCATTTTGGATAGGAGTCTTTGAGAGAATTGAAGATGGAAAACTATCCGTAGCTAAAGTGACATTTGGTGCGGAGCCAAAGGATTATGAAATTTACGAATTCATTCTAAAACACTATTACAGCTTGCAATTCAGTCCGGCTGTGGCAGCTGTTGTAAAGGAAACCATAAGGAATCCAAAGAGAATACAGCGTGATGTAATAAAACAATTACGTAACACGGGGATTGGTACAAAATCTCAGCAGGCTTTGAAATTACAACAGGAGCAGAACAAACAGAAACGTAAGGTGAAAAGCCGAGAGCAGAAATTGGCTGAATCCAAGCGAATGTTTGAGCTGAAACAGCAAAAGAAAAAAGAGAAACATCGGGGCAGATAATGCCCTGTTGTGTTCTCATACAAATTTCCGTAGGTGAGTGAGATATTATAAGACATTCAAAAATTTTTTCTTGACAACCATGCTTTAGTGTAGTATAATGTAAATTAGAAATGAAAGGCACAGATGGAGAGAGTAGCAGCAGGCAAAAGTGCAGAGCGAACCGCGGACGGTGTGAGCGCGGCGACGAGTAACCTACAGGCGAAAATCACTCCGGAGCTGCCCCGCAGAACGGCTTATGCCTACTAAGCAGGGACGGGATTCGCCCGTTAAAGCGAACGCATATGCTGGTATGTCGGGTGGTTATAAGCAGAGGAATTGCCTTTGTCCCGATACCGGGGCAAAGGATTTTTTTTATATTAAAGGAGATTGGAAATGTACAAGAAGGTTTCGACAGACCTCAACTTCGTTGAGAGAGAAAAAAAGGTTGAACAGTTCTGGAAGGACAACAATATCTTCCAAAAGTCGATTGATTCAAGAAAAGAAGGTCCGGTTTATACATTCTATGACGGACCTCCGACTGCGAACGGCAAGCCGCATATAGGTCACGTTCTTACGAGAGTTATTAAGGATATGATTCCGCGTTACCGCACAATGAAGGGTGCAAAGATTATCCGTAAGGCAGGCTGGGACACTCACGGACTCCCGGTTGAGCTTGAGGTTGAAAAGAAGCTCGGTCTTGACGGCAAGGAGCAGATTGAAGACTACGGTCTTGAACCGTTTATTCAGGAATGTAAGGAATCTGTCTGGAAGTATAAGGGCATGTGGGAGGATTTTTCCGCTACAGTCGGTTTCTGGGCGGATATGGACGACCCGTATGTAACATATCACAACTCGTTCATTGAGTCAGAATGGTGGGCATTAAAGAAAATTTGGGAACGCGGGCTTCTCTATAAGGGACATAAAATCGTGCCGTACTGCCCGCGCTGCGGAACCCCGCTTTCGTCACACGAGGTTGCTCAGGGCTACAAGGACGTAAAGGAACGCTCGGCAACCGCTAAATTTGCTGTAAAGGGTGAGGAAAATACGTACTTCCTCGCATGGACAACGACTCCGTGGACACTTCCGTCAAACGTTGCACTTTGTGTGAACCCGGACGAAACCTATGTAAAGATTAAGGTTGATGGCGAATATTTCATTCTCGCAGAGGCGCTTGTTGCGTCTAACTTCCCGGAAAAGGAAGTTGAGGTTGTTGAAACCTATACCGGCAAGGATTTGGAATACAAGGAGTATGTCGCTTTATTCCCGTCAGAAACAAGAGAAAAGGCATATTATGTAACCTGTGACGGTTATGTAACATTAACAGACGGTACGGGTATAGTTCATATCGCACCGGCATTCGGTGAGGATGACTCAAAGGTGGGACACAAGTATGAGCTTCCGTTCTTACAGCTCGTTGACGGCAAGGGCTGCCTTACAGAAGGCACAAAGTGGCCGGGCGTATTCTGCAAGGATGCAGACAAGCTTGTATTGACTGACCTTGATGAGAGAGGATTGTTATTCAACGCTCCGAAGTTTGAGCATAGTTATCCGTTCTGCTGGAGATGCGATACTCCGCTTATCTATTACGCAAGAGATACATGGTTTATTAAGATGACCGCTGTTAAGGACGACCTTATCAGAAATAACAAGACAATAAACTGGATTCCGAAAACAATAGGTGAGGGACGTTTCGGCTCATGGCTTGAGAATGTTCAGGACTGGGGACTGAGCCGTAACCGTTACTGGGGAACTCCGTTAAATATCTGGGAATGCGAGTGCGGCTGCCGTCATGCGATAGGCTCAATTGAAGAATTAAAGAGCATGAGCGGCAACTGTCCGGAGGATATTGAGCTGCACAGACCGTTCATTGACGCTGTGACGATTAAGTGTCCGGACTGCGGTAAGGAAATGCACAGAGTTCCGGAAGTTATAGACTGTTGGTTCGATTCGGGCGCAATGCCGTTTGCGCAGTGGCATTATCCGTTTGAAAACAAGGAAATCTTTGAGGAGAATTTCCCAGCAGACTTCATCAGTGAGGCGGTTGACCAGACAAGAGGTTGGTTCTATTCGCTGCTTGCGGAGTCAACATTGCTTTTCAATAAAGCTCCGTACAAGAATGTAATCGTTCTCGGTCACGTTCAGGACGAAAACGGACAGAAGATGTCCAAGTCAAAGGGCAATGCGGTTGACCCGTTTGACGCTTTGGAAAAGCATGGCGCAGACGCTATCCGTTGGTATTTCTATACAAACAGTGCACCGTGGCTTCCGAACCGTTTCCATGACAAGGCTGTTACCGAGGGTCAGAGAAAGCTCATGGGTACGCTTTGGAACACATACGCGTTCTTTGTACTGTATGCTAATATAGATAACTTTGACGCTACGAAGTATACACTCGACTATGATAAGCTTTCGGTTATGGATAAGTGGCTTCTGTCGAGAATGTATTCAACCGTAAAGGCTGTTGATGAAAATCTTAACGATTACAAGATTCCGGAGGCTGCAAAGGCTATCGACAAGTTTGTTGACGAGATGTCAAACTGGTATGTAAGACTGTCAAGAGGACGTTTCTGGGTAAAAGATATGCCGCAGGATAAGATTAACGCGTACATGACCTTGTACACTGCACTTGTTACAATCTGTAAGACTGCCGCTCCGATGATTCCGTTTATGACAGAGGATATTTATCAGAACCTCGTCAGAGAAATTGATAAGGACGCTCCGGAGTCAATTCATCTCTGCGACTTCCCGACAGTTGATGAGAATGTGATTGACGCTGAGCTTGAAGCGGGTATGGCAGAGGTGCTTGACATAGTTGTTCTCGGACGTGCGTGCAGAAACGCATCGAACATGAAGCAGCGTCAGCCGCTTGCTAACCTCTATGTAAAGGCAGACAGCGAGCTTAAGGAGTTCTACAAGGATATAATCAAGGGAGAGCTTAATGTAAAGAATGTTGAATTTGTTGACAGTGTTGACGAGTTTGCATCATACAGCTTTAAGCCTCAGCTCAGAACACTCGGACGCAGATTCGGTAAGAATATAAACAAGGTTCGAGAGATTCTTGCAAATATTGACAGCTCGACGGCTATTGCAGAGCTTAACGCATCCGACAAGCTTACGATTGAGGTTGACGGCGTTAGAGAGGAGCTTTCAAGAGACGATCTGCTTATCGAGGCTGTTAAGTCGGATGATTATGTTTCGGACAGCGACTACGGTATTACTGTTGTGCTTGATATTAAGCTTACACCGGAGCTTGTCGAGGAAGGCTTTGTAAGAGAGGTTATCTCGAAGCTTCAGACAATGAGAAAGGATTCCGGCTTTGAGGTTATGGATCACATCAGGGTTTATCAGAGCGGAAATGACAAGATTAAAGAAATACTGAATGCAAATGCTGATTACGTAAAGGGACAGGTTCTTGCCGAAGAAATTTTATGCGACACCGAGGGCGGAAATGCTAAGGAGTGGAACATAAACGGCGAAAAGGTTGTTCTCGGCGTGGAGAAGATTTGATTTTGATGAACTGCCGCAAAATTCGATTGAATTTTGCGGCAGTCTCTTAAGAAAGGTATTCTTGGCTATATAAGTTATGGAGGAACAATATGATACGAACAGTCAAAACTGTAACTGAGCTTTACAAAGAAAAATCTCTTGATTTAGTTGAACGGGTATTTTCGGATTTCTACAATTCTCAGGAAGGTAGTGCAGTAAAAGGTGTTGTAAAAGAAATACGTTCAAAAAAATATTATATACCGGAGCTTGAACTGATGGCTGTTGATGAAAACGGGAATATAATAGGATATGCTATGTTTTCGCGATTTCATATTGAGGGACGATATGAAAATGAGCTGCTTATATTAACGCCCGTTGCGGTAAAAACAGAGCTTCAAAGACAGCATATTTCAAAAGATATTATAGAGTACGGCTTGAAAAAGTCAAAAGAAATGGGCTATACGGCGGTGCTTGTTGAAGGAAATCCGGATAATTATAATTCACGCGGATTTGTAACTGCGGCTGACTACGGCATTTTCCCCGGAAAAACCGTACATCTCCCAAAGATTGAATGTTTGATGATTTGTGAACTGGTTCCCGGCACTCTTGAACGAATGTACGGAACCGTAGATTACAGTTTTTACAGATCATTATGCGGTGAGATAGTGGAGTAAAAGAAAAATCATAGAAATAGGCTCTGAGAGTTATTTCGGGAAAAGAGGAATTATAATGAGATTAGAGAATTACTACGAAAATACAGAGATACTTCATATCGGCTGTGAGCCGAACCGCGCCTATTATATTCC
Source organism: bacterium (assembly GCA_030536655.1). Lineage (GTDB taxonomy): Bacteria > Bacillota > Clostridia > UBA1381 > UBA1381 > UMGS1958. Next base: position 5,475 of record JAUNPN010000108.1, read on the forward strand.
GTTTTCTGACAGAGAGATGGCACTCACTCAAAAGCGGGAGCAGTCCGACAGATATATTGATTTGTGCGGTGAATGGGATTTTAAGTATTATGAATGTATAGAGGATTGTCCGGATGACTGGTCGGAAATCGAATTTGACACACTTCCTGTTCCTTCCTGCTGGCAGATGAATGGGTATGATTTTCATCAGTATGTGAATTCGCGCTATCCCTATCCCTACAATCCGCCGTATATTGACAGGGATATTCCCTGCGGTGCTTATGTCATGCGTTTTGAGCTTGATAAGACGGAGGATAAATATTATCTTAATTTTGAGGGTGTGGATTCCTGCTTTTACATATGGGTGAACGGCAGCTTTGCCGGCTATAGTCAGGTTTCACATTCAACAAGCGAGTTTGAGATTACGGATAAGCTTATTGACGGCATGAATGAGCTGCGTGTGCTTGTACTGAAATGGTGCGACGGCAGCTATTTGGAGGATCAGGATAAATTCAGAATGAGCGGAATTTTTCGGGATGTGTACATCCTCAGACGTGACAGGGAGCATATAAGGGATTTCTTTATAAAAACGAAAACTGACGGCACAGTTTCTGTAAATACTTATGGGGCAGAAGCAGAGCTTGAGCTTCTTGACGGCGGAACAATAATCGGACGGTACAGCGGCTCGGACATAAGCTTTAAGGTCAGTGAGCCGGTTTTATGGAATGCGGAAAATCCGTATCTGTATACGCTGATTATTCACAGCGGAGGTGAATATATTGTTCAGAAAATAGGCATACGTGAGATTTATATAAAGGACAGCGTTATATATCTTAACGGCAGCAAAATCCGATTTAACGGTGTGAACCGCCATGACAGCGACCCGTTTACCGGTTGCACGGTTTCATATAAGCAGGTAAAAAAAGATTTGAAGCTTATGAAGGAGCATAATATAAATGCGATAAGAACAAGTCACTATCCAAATGCACCGTGGTTCTATGAGCTGTGCGATCAATTCGGATTTTATGTTATGGACGAGGCGGATAACGAAAGCCACGGCTGCAAGTCGTTTTACAACGGCGGTCAGGCATATTTCGGAGGTATAGCGCAGAATCCGCTCTATGAGCAGCAGATAATTGATAGGGTACAGCGCTGTGTTGAACGTGATAAGAACAGAGCAAGCGTTGTAATATGGTCAATGGGAAATGAGTCCGGCTTCGGAAGATCTTTTGAAAAGGCTCTTGAATGGGTTAAGGACTATGACGATACAAGGCTTACGCATTATGAGGGTGTGCGCTGGGAATCTTTCGGATATAAGAATGACGGAACGAATATTGATATTAACAGCGAGATGTATATTGACCCGATTGAGATAGAGGAAAGAATGGCGGCGTCTGAAAAACCGTATATTCTCTGTGAGTATCTTCATGCGATGGGTAACGGCCCTGGAGGAATTGAGGATTATATACGGCTGATGGATAAGCATGATAAATTTGCAGGCGCATTTGTCTGGGAATGGTGCGACCATGCGGTATGTGCGGGCGAGGAAAACGGGAGAAAGAAATTTCTTTACGGAGGTGACTTTGGAGAATATCTTCATGACGGTAATTTCTGCATGGACGGTCTTGTATACCCGGATAGGCGAGTACATACCGGGTTAAAATGTCTTTCTAATAGTTTAAGACCTGTGCGTGCATTTCGTGATGGTGATAATATTGTAATCGAAAACAGGCTTGATTTTACTGATATTTCGGAAATCATGAACATATATGCGGTGGTTTATCTTGACGGAAGGGCGGTAACGGAACGTAAGTGTACAATTTTGCCGACTGCACCGCATGAAAAAAGCGTGCTGCCGATAAAGGTTTCGGAGCTTGTTGATGGATGGGGCAATGGCGAGATAGGTATCAGACTTGTTTATGTTAGTACGGCTGACAATGGCTTCATTAAGTCTGGACATGAAACGGGCTTTGATTTTATTACCGTTAGAGAGTATGAAAAGCTTCAATCCGAGCATGGCGGTGCTGTATACGTGAGCGATCTTGAAAACGAGATAATCGTATCGGGTGAGAAATTCAGCTATACATATAAAAAGAGGACAGCAGAGTGGATAAGACTTGAATCAAATGGCAAAAAGCTGAATAAGTCACCGCTTGCATGGAATATCTGGCGTGCGCCGACCGACAATGACAGAAAGATACGGATACAGTGGGAGAGAGCGGGATTTAATCATGCGTATTCGAGAGCAAGGAATACAATAATACGTATGGAAAACAGCTGTGCTGTGATAACGGCGGATTTAGTTATTGTGTCCCACTGCATACAGCCTATATTGAAGGGACACATAACATGGCGGGTGTATGGTGATGGATATATTGAGCTTAAAGCGGAATGTGATAAGAATGAAACAGTTCCGTTTCTGCCGAGGTTTGGACTCAAAATGCTGTTGCCGGATAGCTTTGACAGGGTGAAGTATTTCGGCTATGGTCCGTATGAAAGCTACGGTGATAAGAAGGATGCATCATATCCGGCGGTATTTGAAGCGGCGGTGGAGGACTTGTTTGAGGACTACATCGTTCCACAGGAAAACGGTGCGCATTGTGGGTGCAGGTATATGAGCATATCCGGCGATGAGGGTAAGATATATGTAACCGGCAATGATTTTTCGTTTAACGCATCACATTATACGATTGAAGAACTTACGGAAAAGTGTCATAATTTCGAGTTGGAGAAATGCGGCGGAGTTGAATTGTGTATTGATTACCGTCAAAGCGGCATAGGCAGCAACAGCTGTGGCCCTGAGCTTGCGGAAAAGGAAAGAGTTCAGGGAAAGTTCTTGTTTGAGATAGGGATTGAGATAAGGTAATGGATAATATGTTGGAAAAAACGGCTGCTTTCTTTGAAAACAGGCTAAATGGCTATTATGAGCATATGCTTACAAATATCGAAGGTGCAGATGAATTTTACAAGTTTACCGCCAAGCGGCTTCCGATGAAATCAGCATTCTTAAAAAAGCAGGATTTACCGATGTCAGGATTGTGAAGAATTGGAGTGCAGCCTACACACTCATGGCAAAGTGTTGGGATGTGTATAAAAATATGTGTCAGGACTTGCCTTGACACATATTTTTTATGCTTATCATTTTTAGTTTTGTGTTTGGAAATCAAGAAAACGCGACCCCTTGTATTTTAAAACGCCCTCTTGATTAAGTTCAAAGCTGTCATAGGAATATTCTGACACTTCAAAGCTTATGCGTTTGTTGCTGCATAAGAAGGTTACTACACATTCTGTTTTTGTACGCGGAACTCCCTTGCTATGGTCGTAGATTTCCTTTTCATAACGCTGCATATTTACAACAACGGCGGGTGATTCGATGGTTTTTGAAAATCTGCCTCTAAATGTCCGTATAAATATACCTACGAAAATCGTAAGGGCAAGCAAGCAGAATATACAATTAAAGATTATAGAAAATGAGTTGAATACATTGTCCATTTCAAACCTCCGGAAATTGTTACGGTTATTCTGCATCCTCATCCAAAGTCTCAATCAAAAAGCTTACCGGGCGAAAGCCGTCATTGCAGGAAATCATTACCGATTTCTTGTTCTTCATCCAGCCGTTGTACAGATTTTCTCCGCCGTGCGAAAGGGTCATAACAAACGCGGACATACTCTCCCACGCACTGTCGCACATTCCGTCCGGCTTTTCCCAGCCGTTGGCAATGAATACTTGCCCCTCACACATATCACACGCATGTTCAATCGGATTTTCGTATTTTTCGATTAAATCATCATATCGGGAAGTTCTCATAACAGTAATTCTGCATTTTTTCATAGCAATCCTCCAATGCGGTATTTCCAAATACAGCAGCAGCTGTAAGGACTGCTGCTGTAACGTTTTTTAGAATCTAAAATCTCTCTTACCGTTTTCTATATCCTGAAGGCGTTCCTTGCAGATGCGTCGGACGTTCTCGTTTGGAATATTTTCGACATCCTCTGCAATAACACGTTCGCCGTTCTCCTTTGTAGCCGGTGAAGCGTAGTCCATCAAATATTCCTTTAACGTCATGAGTGCGTTGGGCTGACAACAGTTCTGGATTGCGCCGGACTTTGCAAGCGGCATGAAACGGTCGCCTGTTCTGCCCTCGCGGTAACAAGCGGTACAGAATGACGGAATATATCCCAATTCAAGCAGCCAGTTCAGAACCTCGTCTAATGTTCTGGTGTCACTTCTGTCAAATTGTGCTGTGTTTTCTTCCTCAGGCTCCGGTGTAACGTAGCCGCCTACGCTTGTTGATGACGCTCCGCTTATCTGCGAAATACCAAGTTCAAGAGCCTTCTGTCTGTTCTTTGCGCTCTCTCTTGTTGAAACAATCATACCGGTGTACGGTACGGCAATTCTTAGAATTGCAATAATTTTGTGCCACATTTCGTCCGGCACTGCATTTGAGAAATCTCCCACATCAATATCATCTGCCGGACATATTCTCGGAACGCTGATTGTATGCGGACCAACGCCGAAGCGCGCTTCGAGATGCTCTGCGTGCATGAGTATGCCGACAAGCTCATAAGCATAGGTATCAAGTCCGAACAGCACGCCTAAGCCCACATCATCAATGCCTGCTTCCTGTGCCCTGTCCATTGCTTCGGTGTGCCATGCGTAATCGTGCTTCGGACCTGCCGGGTGAAGCTCCTCATAATGCTTTCTGTTGTAAGTTTCCTGGAAAAGAATATATGTTCCTATGCCGGCTTCCTTAAGCCTCTTGTAGTCCTCGACAGTTGTTGCGGCAATGTTTACATTAACGCGGCGGATTGCTCCGTTCTTGTGCTTGATTGAATAGATTGTCTTTATACATTCAAGAATATATTCAAGCGGATTGTTTACCGGATCCTCTCCGGCTTCAAGCGCAAGACGCTTGTGCCCCATGTCCTGCAAGGCTATTGTTTCAGCTTTTACCTGCTCCTGAGTTAGCTTTTTGCGGCATATGTGCTTGTTCTTTACATGGTACGGACAATAGACGCAGGAATTGATACAATAGTTTGAAAGATAGAGCGGCGCAAAGAATACAATTCTTTTTCCGTAGATTTTCTCTTTTATCTCCTTTGCGAGAGCGTACATTTTTTCGTTAAGCTCGTTACTCGGACAGGCTAAGAGGACTGCCGCTTCTCTATGGGTAAGCCCTTTGCGCTGTGCCGCCTTTTCAAGTATTGAGTTAATTAACTCGGCATTGTTTTTGTTTTCCTCAGCATATGCAAGCGACGCGCGGATTTCTCCATCGTCTATAAATTCATCGGCATGAATGCTGTTTACATTGTACATTTTATTCAGACCTTTCATAATTATGTAGTGGCTTTGGATATTGATTTTTAAGCCGAAATATTGTATAATACTATACAATACTATTATAGCATTAAATCAGTTTGAAATCAATATGCATGTTAAAAAAATCGCGGAAATTTCATAGCTTCTTAATTCTTATTGAAATTATGTAACAAATTATGGTATATTGTATCAGTGTGATTTCTATGAAAGATATAATAATACAAGACTTTAATGTAGAGCATATCTGTAAATAAAATTAAGCAAATCTTGCTTGCTGATTTTACGTCGTACAGCCCTGAAAATCCGGCTTCGCAATATGCACTTCTTTAATTTACGAATATACTTTTGATAGAATAAACAAACAGTGGTAAAAATAACTAATAAAGCAGATAAAAAGACGGTTTACATTTGTATAATATTTTTCGACAAAAAGTATTGACTTTTTCGGAAAACGTGGTATAATAATTTATGTTGTCAGCGAGATTGGCAACAGGTCATAACACCAAGTGATAAATCAAGTAAAAAATATTTTGAAAAAAATTAAAAAAGTACTTGACAAACGCTTGAAGATATGATATACTAAATAAGCTGTCATTGAGACAGCAAAGATTTGTACATTGAAAAATGAACAGTGCAGAGTTCTTGTCTGGCATCTAAAAGATGCCGAACAGAAACGATAAAACGTTTCTTTATATTAAGACAGAAATTCGGACGGAAAAGACTGATTGAATATAGTGCATAGATTACGCAGTCAGATTTTTTGTCAGATTGTGCGAAAAATTTGAGACATGCTTTTGTATGTTGAAAAATTTTAGCGCGATATGACAGAAAATATGCAAGTAAGATATGTGCTAAGGCGAAGCCGATATTTAATTAGTATTTTCTGAGGTTTAACGAGACTGAACACGAAAAAGTCAGAGTTAGTTAAAGAGCTAACAAATTTTCGAATATATGCCGAGAGGC
>JAUNPN010000109.1 GCA_030536655.1 bacterium
TAAGCCGCTGCCGGATGAGCTGCCGCCGGAAGCGGAATTACCGCCGGACAAATTGCTTCCCGATGAACCGCTGCCTGAAGACGGTGCTGATGTAGCTGTAGGCTTCTTTGCTTCTGTTGGGGCGGTGGTTGATTTCTTTGAGGATTCGTCATTATTATATGAGTCGGTTTTATCAACCTTGTTATTACAGTTCTTCTTGGGCTGAGTACCTTCTACAAAGTAAGCGGTTACAGAGTCGCAGCCCTTATTTGCAAGCTTGCCGGTATCCATACAGATTTCTTCTTCGACAATGCCGCTTGGCTTTTCAAGCTCTTTCTTTGACAGAGTGGAATGAACATCCTCCATAACACTCTTCCATGCGGAAATACACGGATTGCCGCTTACTCCCGCAGCTGAAATTGATGAAGGCGAGTCAAATCCGTACCAGACAGCACCTACATAATATGGTGTGAAGCCGACAAACCATTTGTCAAAATTTTTGTCTGTTGTACCGGTTTTTCCGTATGTTGGCATACCGTCACTGAGCTTTGCCGAGCGTCCTGTGCCAACGCTTGAATTTACAACCGCATAAAGCAAATCGGCTGTAATATATGCTGCCGCCGGAGTCAGCGCCTGGGTTGAATTGCCGCCCTTTTGAAGCAGAGTTGTTCCGGAGGAATCAACAACCTGCGTGTAGGTATAGGGCTCATAATACTTGCCGCCGTTTACGAATGCAGCATATGCCGCCGCCATTTCAAGCGGTGAAACGCCTTCTGTAAGACCGCCGAGTGAAAGCGATGAATAGTTCTTGTCCTTGTCACTGAGTGATGAAAGATGGAACTTATTCTGTAAATATGAGTACGAGGTGCCTATACCAAGCTCATCAAGAACCTTTACAGCCGGAATATTTGAGGAACGGGCAACGGCTTCTCTTACGGTCATGTCACCGTAGAAGTCGTTGTATGAATTTTTCGGCTTCCATTTGTCTGAGCCTATTGTAATTTCCTCGTCTGTGATAATTGAAGCTTCAGTTATCTTGCTCTTGTCAATTGCCGGACCGTAAACGGCGATGGGCTTTAATGATGAGCCGGGCTGACGCTTTGCCTGTGTAGCTCTGTTCCAGCCGCGGATTTCTTCCTTTTTACCGAGTCCGCCGACAAGTCCCTTAACCGCACCGGTGTACGGGTCAACAATAACCATTGCGGACTGACCGCCTTTGCCGGTTGACGGGAAGTTTGATGTATCCTCAAAGGTATCTTCAATCGCATCCTGAATATCAGTGTCAATTGTCGAATAAATCTTAAGTCCGCCGTTAAATACCTGCTGGGTTGCAAAATCATGCGAATATCCCTTTACACTGACAAGGTCATTTATTACATCATTGACAACCTGGTCGGTAAAATATGAGGTCATTTCGCCCTGCGAACGCCTATAGGAATTATTTGTTTTCAGCTTTGTGCTGACAGCTTCGTCGTGCTCGTCCTGGTCAATGTAACCAAGCTCCAGCATCTTTCCGAGGACAACATCCCTCTTCTCCACATTTTTTTCGGGATGAGCGTATGGGTCAAATTCAGCCGGGTACTGTGTAATTCCGGCAATTGAAGCTGCCTCCGGAAGGGTAAGCTCGGACGCGTCCTTGTTAAAATAAACATGAGAAGCTGCCTCGATACCGTTGCAGTTGTTTGCAAAGTATACGATATTTAAGTACATTGTCAGAATTTCATCTTTTGAGAGCTGCTTCTCAAGCGCTATTGCGCGGAGCATTTCCTTAATCTTTCTGCCGGAGGTTTTCTCGTTTTCGTTGGTAATGTTTTTGATTACCTGCTGTGTAATTGTTGAGCCTCCGTAGTTTGAGCTTCCTATTCCAACCTTGGCAAGCACGTATTTAATTGTCGCACCTGTTGTACGCTTCAGGTCAACGCCGTGATGCTTAAAAAATCTTTCGTCCTCGATTGCGACAATAGCGTCCTTTGCATACTGTGATATTTCCTCCGATGGAACCCAAATTCGGTTTGTTTCCGCCTGAAGCTGCTGAAGCTCATGAACATTGCCGTCCTCGTCGGAGTAATAAATCATGGTATTCTCCTTGAAAGCAAGGTTCTGGATATTCATGGCGTTGATTTCCTTGGAAACAGCCGCGTACATACCTATAAGAATTCCCGTGCCGACGATTACGGCTACAAGAACAGCAGTAAAAAGTCCGAATAAGATACGCTTCCGTAATTTTTTATTTTTCTGCTTTTTATTTTTCTTATTGTTTTTTACTGTTCTTTTACGCCGCTTTTGATTTGCGGACTGCTGTGTGCGTCTGCGTGATGGTTCTTCATATTCATCGTAGTCTTCGTCCTCATAATCATCGGCTTCGTAATCTTCGCTGCTGTATTCACTGTCATTGCGTCTGTTATGAAGACTGCGCTCGTATTCCTCCCAGTCAAATTCGCCGTCATTATCCGATCTGCGGCGGCGTCTGTATTCTCGTGCCAAGTCTGTGTCCTCCTTTTTTAATTGATATATATATTATACCGCATTTGTAACAGAATTGCAACATAAATTTTTAAGTTTGAGTATGAAAATAAATAATAATGGCAAGGATGATATAAAGGAGAGTGAAAAATCATGGAAAATACGTCACAAAGCGGGAATAAAGGACAGGAAAGGCGAATAAGAATATTACGCGGTGCGGCAGCATCGGCAGTGTGTATTGCAGCGGCAGCGGGCTTTTTTTACGGAGGTTACCGTATGGGAGCGGGGACGATGGCGTCGCCTGTATCAGCGCCGGAAAAGCACGCAGAGCTTGAGGGAGCAGAAACCGTAGAAGATACGTGCTATATTGTAATAAGTGAAAACGGCAGACTGTGCCTTTATGAAAGTAACAGTATCGGTCAGCGTCTGATTGCATCGGAGGAGATAAGCATAGGAATGTTTCCGAAGGATGACAGAGAGGCGCTTTTAAAAGGTGAGAAATTCAGTGATTTCGGTGAGGCTCAGGCCTTGTTTGAGGATTTTGCGGGATAAATGCTTTGGCTGAATTATAACAATTTATGAACATTTTGTAAAAACGTAAAAACAAAGAAAAAGCAAGAAAAACAAAGATAAAAAGCGTAAATATTAGCATTTGAATAAAAAATACGTGTTTTTGAATGTTGGTATTTGAGGGAAAATGTTCTATAATAACCTTGTTAGCACTCGAAAGAGTTGAGTGCTAACAAGAAATTTAAGTGAATCAGGAAATACCGGTATGCCGTTGTTTCCGCAGATATAGAGTATCAACAGCCGTGTGCGGCTGGGTACCCCATATAATTTCAGGAGGTATGTAAAATGAACATCAAGCCATTAGCAGACAGAGTAGTAATCAAGATGCTTGAGGCAGAAGAAACCACAAAGAGCGGAATTATTCTCACCTCAAAGGCACAGGAAAAGCCGCAGGTTGCAGAGGTAGTTGCTGTAGGACCGGGCGGTGTTGTTGACGGTAAGGAAATCGTTATGGAGGTTGCCGTGGGCGACAGAGTTCTTATCTCAAAGTACGCAGGTACAGAGGTAAAGCTTGAGGGTCAGGAATATACAATACTTAAGCAGAGTGATATTCTTGCAAAGGTAGAATAATTAATTGAAAGGAAGCAGATAGATATGGCAAAGGATATTTTATACGGACAGGATGCAAGACACGCGTTGGAGCGCGGAATCAATCAGCTTGCGGATACAGTAAAGATTACGCTCGGACCGAAGGGCAGAAACGTTGTACTTGGAAAGAAGTTCGGAGCTCCGTTGATTACAAACGATGGTGTTACTATTGCAAAAGAGATTGAGCTTGAGGACGCTTTTGAAAATATGGGCGCACAGCTTGTAAAAGAGGTAGCGACAAAGACAAATGATGTTGCCGGTGACGGTACAACAACAGCAACTCTGCTTGCACAGGCGCTTGTAAGAGAAGGCTTAAAGAATGTAGCAGCAGGCGCTAACCCGATGATTGTAAGAAAGGGTATACAGAAGGCGGTTGATGCGGCTGTTGAGAAGCTTGTTTCAACAGCTAAGGCTATAAACGGCAAAGAGGACATAGCAAGAGTAGCGTCTGTTTCGGCAGCCAATGAGGAAATCGGTGAGTTAATTGCTGACGCAATGGAGAAGGTTACATCAGACGGCGTAATCACGGTTGAGGAGTCAAAGACAGCTGTAACTGACAGCGATATTGTTGAGGGTATGCAGTTTGACCGCGGATATATTACACCGTACATGGTAACAGACACAGATAAGATGGAGGCTGTTCTTGAGGATCCGTTCATTCTTATCACAGACAAGAAGATTACAAATATTCAGGAAATCCTTCCGCTTTTAGAGCAGATTGTTAAGACAGGCAAGCCGCTTCTTATCATTGCTGAGGACGTTGAGGGCGAGGCATTATCAACGCTTATTGTAAACAAGCTTCGCGGCACATTTACATGCGTTCCGGTAAAAGCTCCGGGCTTCGGTGACAGAAGAAAGGAAATGCTTCAGGATATAGCTATTTTAACAGGCGGTCAGGTTATAAGCGAGGAGCTTGGTCTGGAGCTTGCAAATACAGACTTGAGCCAGCTTGGTACAGCTAAGAAGGTTAAGATTCAGAAAGAGAACACTGTTATTGTTGACGGTGCAGGCTCGAAGGAAGCAATTGCCGACAGAGTGAACTTAATCAGAAAGACAATTGAGAACACAACTTCGGATTTTGACCGTGAGAAGCTCCAGGAAAGACTTGCAAAGCTTGCAGGCGGTGTAGCGGTAATCAGAGTAGGCGCCGCAACAGAAACAGAGATGAAGGAAATGAAGCTCCGTATCGAGGACGCTTTGGCGGCAACAAAGGCTGCTGTTGAGGAAGGTATCATCGCAGGCGGCGGCACAAGCTACATTGATGTTATCCCGACAGTGGAAAAACTGCTTGACGAAACAGAGGGTGATGAAAAAACCGGTGTACAGATTGTCCTTAAGGCGCTTGAGGAACCGGCATGGCAGATTGCGAAGAACGCAGGTCTTGAAGGCGCGGTAATCGTTGACAAGATAAAGGCCTGCCCGGTAGGCGAGGGCTACAATGCGCTTACAGGCGTATACGGCGACATGATTGGCATGGGTATTGTTGACCCGGTTAAGGTTACAAGAAGTGCATTACAGAATGCAGCTTCAGTAGCAGCAATGGTTCTTACAACAGAGAGCGTTGTGGCAGATAAGCCTGAGCCGCCGGCAGCAGCTCCGGCAATGGATCCGTCAATGGGCGGAATGTATTAATTGAAAATATAAGAGGACTGCGGCAAAATTCAAATGAGTTTTGCCGCACCTTTTTGTATATAAGGGCGCCCACAAGAGAGAGGGAGGGAGGCTTTATTACAAACGGAGATGAAAATGCAGCAGGATAAAGAATAGTAATCATCAAAATTTTGTTAATAAATAATATAAACAGACCTTGTCAAAAGCGAAAAAAAGTGTTACAATATATGCGGGGTATGTGGTGTGATTAGTCCTAACAAAGGAAAGATTTAGGCAAAAAATGGGATCTATGCTAAATAAGCTTATCGGCAATATCGGCTTTGGCATTGTTGGCATAGCGGAAAGGAATGGTTATAACAATGGGAATTATCCATGTACTTGATACTGAGCTTTCAAATAAAATAGCTGCCGGAGAGGTTGTTGAGCGTCCGGCAAGTGTTGCTAAGGAGCTTGTTGAAAACAGTATTGACGCGGGTGCAACTGCGATTACGGTAGAACTGCGCAGCGGCGGCGTCAGCTATCTGCGCGTTACGGATAACGGCAGGGGAATGAGCGGAGATGATGCGAAAATCTGCTTCCTTCGTCATGCTACAAGCAAGATAAAAACAGATGAGGATCTTGACGCTATCTATACCCTCGGTTTCAGAGGCGAGGCGCTTTCTTCGATTGGAGCGGTTGCACAGGTCAGTCTTTACACAAAGCAGCACGATGGTGAGGGTTTGTGCGTTACTTGCTGCGGAGGAGAAATTCTGTCATCGTCTGAGGCGGGGATTCCGGATGGTACAAGCGTGATTGTTGAAAATCTGTTTTATAATACTCCGGCAAGGCTGAAATTTCTTAAAAAAGACGCTACCGAAGCGGGATATATAACCGATATTATAACACGCTGTATATTTGCTCATCCGGAAATATCCTTCCGACTTATTGTAAATGGCAAGGAGAAGCTGTTTTCTCCGGGGGACAGCAATCTGAAAAACGCTGTCTATACCGCTTACGGCAAGGATTATGCCAAGGGAATGCTTGAGGTTGACTATGAGGCTAACGGAATTCATGTGGCCGGACTTATCGGAAAGGGGAATGTGTCCCGTCCGAACAGAAACTATCAAAGCTTTTTTGTGAATAAACGGTATATTAAAAGTGCAATGATTTTCCGTGCGGTAGAGGACGCATATAAAAATCAGATTATGATAGGCAAGTTTCCGGTCGCAGTCCTTAATATTAATATTGACCCGAAGCTTATGGATATAAATGTGCATCCGACTAAGCTTGAGGTTAAATTTGCCAATGAGAAGGACGTCAGAAACGCTGTATATTACGGAGTGAAAAACGCGCTGTATGCTCTGCCGAATGTGCCGGAGATAAGCCGGGTAGACGATGAAACCGGCGAAGTGTTTTTCGAGCGGGATGAAAATGCGGGACAGCTTGATTTAAGCGCGCTTGCGGAGCAGCTGCCTAAAAATCTTCATGAACATAAGGAGCAAAGACCGGCAAGGGCGAAGATTAAGCTTGATCTCAGCGGTGACGATGAGGCGGCTTATATCGGAGGAAGCGCGGCGCCGGCAGAGGACACAAAACAGTCTGATCGGGCGCAGAGTGTGTGGCAGGAAAAAAGAAGCGAGGCAGTCCGCGGCGGTCTGTACGGAAAATTAAAATTTAATGATACTTCTGCCGAGAAAACGGAGCCGAAGAAGGTAAATGAGACAGCCGAGCCGTTTAAGCGGGAACAACAACAGGAAAAAAACGAGGAATTGTCAGAGCCGGAGAAGGCTTTTGATTCAGAACAGCCTGACTTGGAGGTAAAGGAAGAAGATTTAGAAACGGAAAATCGGGAAAGTCGGGAAAAAGCTGAATTACCGGTAATTGACGAACATATAGAGCCCCCTGTGCAGCCGGAAAATATATTTGCGGAAGAATATTTTCGCGTGGCGGGACAGATTTTTGACACCTACATCATAGTAGAAAAGGGCGGTAAAATGCTGCTTATTGACCAGCATGCCGCGCATGAAAGGCTTAAGTATGAAGAATTAAAGCGGGAGATGGCACAAAAGCAGGTAATGAGTCAAATTCTGATAGAGCCGGTTATAGTCCGCTTAAGCACGGCTGAATATTCGGCATTTGAGGAGTGTAAGGATACACTTTATGATATGGGCTTTGAATGCGATGTATTCGGTGACAGCGAGGTAATTGTAAGAGGCGTGCCGGGTGACCTTGAAGCAGGAGATGTTGAAGAGCTTCTTGTGTCCCTGATTACAAACAGCGCAAACGCAAAGCATGAGCTTATTACGGAGGATTATGAGCGTATGCTTTATACAATAGCCTGCAAGGCGGCAATCAAGGCAAATCACAGGCTTTCGGATAGTGAAATGGAAGCGCTCGCACGCAGTGTATTCATGCTGAAAAATATCAATACGTGTCCGCACGGACGGCCTATTGTTATATCAATGAGTAAAAAGGAAATAGAGAAGGAATTCAAGAGAATCGTATGATGATACCGGAGGGACGAATGAAACAAAAGCTTGTAGCGGTGGCAGGACCGACTGCATCGGGAAAGACGCGGCTTGCAATTGAAATTGCAAAGCGTTTTGACGGTGAAATTGTCGGTGCGGACAGTATGCAGATATATAAATATATGGACATAGGGACCGCAAAACCGACTGTAGAGGAGCGCGCCGAGGTGCCTCATCATATGATAGATTTCCTCGAACCGGATGTGCAGTACAGTGTTGCCGATTACACAGAAAGAGCACATGAGGTGATTGCGGAAATTGCGTCAAGAGGTAAACTGCCGGTTATGTGCGGAGGAACCGGACTGTATATCAATTCGGTTGTTGATGATGTAACCTTTGGAGAATTTGAAACGGATTACGGACTGCGCGCGGAGCTTCAAAGAATAGCTGAAACAGAGGGGGCGCAGAGGCTGCTTGACATTCTCGGAGAATTTGATGCGGAGAGTGCGGAAAAACTTCACCCGAATAATTTAAGAAGAATAATACGCGCGATAGAATTTTACAGGACAACAGGCGTAACGATTTCAAAACATCAGAAAATGACAAAGGAGCGTGAGTCGCGCTATGAGCCTGTCATGCTTAGTATAGCATGGGACAGGCAGGAGCTTTATGACCGGATAAACAGGCGTGTTGACATTATGCTTGACGAGGGCTTGTTTAATGAAGTGCGCGGCCTTATGGAGCGCGGATACACTCAGCGGCTTAATTCTATGAAGGGGATTGGATACAAGGAGGTCGTGGACTGCATAGAAGGCAGAATGAACTATGAGGAAACGGTTGAGCTGATAAAACAAAGCTCCCGCCGATATGCAAAACGTCAGCTGACTTGGTTCAGGAAGGACACAAGAATACATTGGGTAAGTGCAGAAAACGCTGTAAATGAAGCTGTGGAATTTGTGAAATCAAAGCTTGATTAAAGCATTCGGCTGCCGCATAAGTTCTGCGGCAGCCAATTATTTTTTATCTGTTTACAAAGCGTATCAAATCCACCATCTGAACAAATTCATGCCTGAATCCAAGCTCGTCCTCGCCGAGTGAGCCTCTTGTCAGCTCAAGCACGCTGTCATAGCTTGATGTTCCCGCATACTCGCTCTTGTTAAGCAGCATTCCAAGCTCCGCGACTCCCGCCGCAAAGCGGAAATTATCGCTCGGCTCTGCGGTTATTGCGTTCTGCACCGGATATTCCTTTAATATGCTTTCTCCGCCTTCCGGAAGCTTATAACGAAGCTTTACGTCCATAAGCTCACCGTTATTGCGGTACTGCGGTGTCTGATAGCGCAGCTCGGCATTTTCTACATTCACATTTCCGGAGGCTGCCGGAATGATTTCATAGAAGGCTGTAACGCTTGCGCCTGCACCAAGCTCGCCTGCGTCAACTTTGTCATCGGCAAACTGCTCGTTTTCAAGCTTACGGTTTTCGTAGCCGATAAGACGGTAGCTGTCAACCTGTGCCGGGTTAAATTCAACCTGAATTTTAACGTCCTTTGCGATAGTATACAGTGTGGAAGTCATTTCGTCCGAAAGAACCTTCTTTGCCTCGCGCAGATTGTCGATATAGTAATAGCCGCCGTCACCGTTGTCGGCGATTATTTCCATTTTATCGTCTTTGTAATTTCCCATGCCGAAGCCCAAAACGCTTATAAAGATATTGTTATCTCTCTTTTCCGAAATAAGCTTCTTTAAGTCGTCGTTGTCAGAGGTGCCTATATTGAAATCGCCGTCTGTACAGAGGATAATTCTGTTGTTTCCGTCGCACTTGAATTTCTCCGCCTGCTCATATGCAAGCTGAAGTCCTCCGGCGCCGTTTGTGCCGCCGCCCGCGCGAAGTCCGTTGATAACCTTCATAATTTCGTCCTTATTTCCCGCATTTAAGCCGCTTGCGGCAACATTGGTACCGCTTGCATAGGTGACGATTGATACTGTGTCCCTTTCATCAAGCTTGCTCAATAATAAATCCATTGAACGCTTAACAAGCGGGAGCTTGTTGTAGGAGTACATGGAGCCGGAAACATCAAGCAGAAATACAAGGTTCTGCGGTCGGCGCTCGGTTATTTCCTCGCCTTGAATGTTAATCATTGCAAGCTGATGCTCGCTGTTCCATGGGCATTGGGCAACCTCCGTTGTTACGGAGAATGGTGTTTCGTCCGCAGGCTGAGGCAGATCGTAGTCGAAGTAGTTTATAAGCTCCTCTGTACGTATTGCACCGTCATATATTGGCTGACCGTTTACAGCAAATCGTCGCATATTTGAATATGACGCGGTATCCGTATCAATGGAGAAGGTGGAAAGCGGGGAGGTAATCGCATTTTTAAATATTCCTTCATCCTCCTTTGAGTACGATTCGCTGTTGGGATGCGGATTTATATACGGCGCGTAAGCGGGGGATACACCCTCAATTATGACGCCGCCTGCGGTAGAGCCGCCGCCACCGCCTCGGTTTCCGGCGGAGCTGCTGCTTGATGAATTTGATGAATTGAAGTCCGCCGAATCGGCATCGCTTTTCATGGCAGATTCGGGAGCTTGAACGGCTCCGAGGTTCGGAGCAGGAGCTGCTGCGGAGCTGCCGGAAGTACTTCCCGGATAAATGTAAGTATCTCCGGAATATTTATTTTTTTGCTTGTACAGTGCATTGAGCTGTTCAAGTCCGGAATAATAATAGCTTTCAACACCATCATCTTTTATCGCATTGATAAGGTTCGTCAATATCTGAGCAATATCACCGCGGGTTATATTTTCGCTCATGAGCGCATTTACGTTTTCGAGAAGATTATGCTCGATGGCGAACGCGACGTAATCCGTCGGATAAACCGCGCCGCCGCTTTCTCCTAAAATCATCTTAATCGCCTGTTCATATGTAACCTTATCGTCCGGGCGGAAGCTTTTGTCCTCGAAGCCGTTTACAAGCTTGTTTTCAACAGCCGCATTTATGTAATCCTTCGCCCAGTGAGATGAAATGTCTGTGAGTCCGCTTTCTTTGGCTGATTTGCCAAGCTGCATGACCGAGCAGAGAATTTTTGCTGTTTCTGCTCTTGTAACATATTCGTCAAGATTTAGACTGCCGTTTTCATCACCTTCAAGAATTTTGTATTCCTGTGCTGATTGGGCGATGTTTTTATCATACGCAAGTACACCCGTTGAAGTCCCTGCAACAGCGGCGGTTAATATGAATGTAATTATTTTTTTCATGGGTTTTCCTCCTTATCTTTATCCTTCTGCCGCAGAAAGCAGCAGAGCTTTTAATTCGTCCTCGTTCAGTCCGACTGCGTTTATAACATAGGATACATTGCCGCATACCATATATGCCCGGCAGTCCTCGATTGTGCCGATAAGAACACCGTAAGAGCTGCCTATTGTGCTTAATGTAAAATTGCTGTCTGTGAGATATGTCATTGCGGTGCTTGTATCCTTTGAGGTTTGTATTCCGGCATAACGTCCGTCTGAGCCGTCAAAAACAAATATCCTGTTGTCAAATACGGGTGTGCCGTATTCATCAACAGCCATTTCAAACGTTTCCGAAAGAAATGCTTCGTCTGTTATGCTGACGGAATCGTGTTCCGTGAGTTTGAAATCAGAGGGCAGAGCGGGGGAGAGCATCCTTCCCAGGTAATCGAAGTAATCTCTGTAGCTCCACTCTGCATATCCGATTTCTGAAGCAAACGGTACTGACGCAGGCATGGCAGCTGAATATGCCGCAGCATATGCGCCCGTGTTCATACTGAGGACTACCCTTTCCTCAGAAGCTTTCGGCGCGGCTCTTTTTAGAATACCGCTGTCATCTGTGTTTTCAGACTTTCCGAAACTGTCCGCGCTGTTCGGAAGATCAATTGACTGTTTTTTTTCGGCGGACGGCAGGTTGTATTCCTCGATCGGAACCAATTCAGAATAGCCGTTTGCGCTGCCGCCGCCTGTAATTGCGGTACTGCTGCCTGATGAGGTGCTGCCGCTTCCGTTTGCAGGGCTGCTGCCGTTTGAGACACTGCCGCCGCTGCTTTTTGAGGTGCTGCCGTTT
>JAUNPN010000110.1:0-569 GCA_030536655.1 bacterium
TCCAACCATGTAGCTATCTGCTTTCTTTATGCGACTGAGTTTCCGTGGTTACTCGCATCGTATACATTGTTTACAGTTCCTGTTCCGAAAACAATCATCAGCTGTCCGCTGTTATAGATTACGCCTTTTGCGCCTTCTATATTCTCCAGCTTCTTTCTGTCATACTTTTTCGGGTCATTTAAGATAAGTCTAAGTCTTGTGACACAGTGGGTCGCACCCTTGATGTTTTCCTTGCCGCCCGCATACTCTGTCACTTCTCTTGCAATTTTTTTGTAATCCATTGTTTGCTCCTTTCCGCAGTTCTCTGCTAAAAAATTTAATATGTAATCTTACCATTGCGCGGCTATGTATACGCTTTGCCGCTAACTTATCTTCATTCTGTTGAATGCACCTCCTCAGTTTATATTAACAGTTCTTATAACCGGTATAGTTACCGGTTATTTTGTTAAATATATAATATCATTTTTTTGATTATTTGTCAATACACGTTTAAATTTTCAGTGATATATACAATTCACATCTTGCCTTTTTGTGCATATCTTACAAAACCGGTTACTTTACCGATTATT
>JAUNPN010000110.1:579-11667 GCA_030536655.1 bacterium
TGACTTTTTTTTAATGAGTTGATATAATAATTGTATATACATTTTTTATAGGACGGTAAAATCATGAGAAAAAGTAATGTTACATTCGCTGATATTGCAAAATATACAGGCTTTTCAAAAACAACAATATCAAGATATTTCAACAATCCCGATTCCCTTACACTGAAAAATCAGAAAAAAATAGCCGATGCCCTTTACAAACTTGACTATAAGGAAAACAAGGTGGCTCGAATCTTAGCAAACGGCAAAACTGAGTTTGTGGGAGTTATTGTTCCGAATCTTTATCTCCACTACTTTTCGGAAATGTTAAGTCAGATTCTTTCGACATATGAGGAGTACGGCTATAAATTCATTATTTTTGTAGGCGACAAAAATATGGAGGTTGAAAGAAAATACATTTCCGAGCTTCTTGCATACAACATTGAAGGAATGATAATTTTAAGTCATACCATTCCCTCAGAAGAGCTTGCCTCCTACGATGTTCCAATTATAACCATAGAGAGGGAGGATAAGTATGTATGCAGCGTAAACACCGATAATTATATGGGTTCGGTTAAAGCAACAGAACTTCTGATTTCAAACGGCTGTGAAGTTCTTATTCATGTAAACTCTAAAGTCGATGAAAGCAAGCCGGCATACGACAGAATTAAAGGCTTTAGAGAAACCTGCGCCAAAGCAAATATTCCCTACGAATTAGAGCTTACCAAAATGGGGAACACACATGCCGAAAACAGCAAAATAATAAATAAAATTGTAGATAGACTCGAAGAAAAATATCCCAGCAAGAAAAAAGGTATCTTCCTCGCAAACGACACCTACGCAAACATAATGCTTAACATTCTGGTTCGCAGATACGGCACACTCCCGGAAGACTTTCGTATCATAGGCTTCGACAATTCTCCGGTATCCGCCGAAGCCGTAATTCCCATCAGCACTGTCGACCAATGCATAGACAAAATGGTTGCCGAGGCGATGAAGCTGCTGGTTATGCAGATGGATGAACGCAAAAAACGCCAGCCCAAGCCGCTCAAAGAACCGATACACAAAATTGTCGCGCCGATACTGATACCGAGAGATACAACCAAGTAAATTATTTTAATGTGTTCTGCTATAATACTCAGCCGGGTGTTGTTATTAACTATGCGACCGGCGATAGTTATGCAGAAGATTCATTAACAGCTCAAATAACCCCAGCGCAACATATATACTCAATACAAACACAAAGAAATTCCATTATCCTTCATGTTCAAGCGTTAGCAGCATGAAAGAAAAACAATAAGTGTGAATTTACCGGCAGCAGAGAGGAAGCGGTAAATCAAGGCTACATACCCTGCAAGCGGTACTGTCCATAAAAAAAGAAGCCCCGGACCTTTATGGTTCGGAGCTTTTTAGCAAATTCTTTCTATAAAATAGAGGAGACTTCTCAGCCTCCCCCATTTTGCTCGTTGCTATGAAGCGTATCTCAGCTCCACATGATCTACACTTTGCCATTTTTCTACACCTCTTTCATGTTGTTATAAATTATTGAAATCCTATACAGCAAAAACTCTTTGTCTCATATTTGAACCGTCTGTTGTTTCCAACTTCAAGATAATAAAATTAATTGTATATAAAAGAGAGCAATCTCAAACCTTGTAAAAGGCTAAAATTGCTCTCTTGTTGACTTTAAAAAGGCGGGAAAAGTCTAAACCTCTCCCGCTAAATATAAATACTTCATTTAATATACTACGAAAGTTTGTCAATCACAAAATAACACCTAATTTGCTTTATACTCAATTCTGCCGTTATGATGCGCTGCTAAAATTCCTGCTTCTGCAAGCTCTGTCAGTTCGACTTTAGCGGTATCCAAGTCGGTATTGTAGCGTTTTGCATATATTTCATGAGTAATCAGATTTCCTTTGTTTTTTCTCAGGTATGCAATGACCATTCGCTGTCGGTTAGACATATCCATATGCCTTTCCGCATATCCGAAACCACTGCAGGCTTGATATAAAACATCACGTATCGTTTTGAGATAGTAAATGATTATAAAGGTTATATCGTTATACTCATTTTCGCTGTTCTCCAACGCATTGTAATAACCTGACTTATTTTTCAGAACACCTGTTGAAATTGACACTCCCTTGAACTTTTCCAAACCGTTTTTCACAAGATAATCCTGCAAAAGCAGACGCGCGCAGCGTCCGTTGCCATCGCAAAACGGATGGACATACACAAAGAAATAATGTATTATGATTGCTTTAACCATTACATTGATTTCGTGTTTCGTATCTGCAAAGCAGAACAGTTCTGTCATCATACCCGGTATCCTTTCTGCCGAGGGTACGAAAAAAGTAATATTCCCCATCGAATCTGCAACCACAACATCATCGCAGCGGTATTTTTCGCCTTGAATATCTATGTTATCAATTGCATTCTCCGACAGTACTTTCCACAATGCAAGGACTCCCTGCTCATTAAACAGAAAATCATTGTTCAGAACAAGCTGTATAGCTCTTATATTATTCCAAATCATTCTTTCCGAGCGATTTGACGGTTTCTTACCTTCTGTTAATCTTACTGTATCCGCCACAGTAGATTTTGCTCCCTCTATTGTGCATGTAGCATATGCTTCGTCTACAACAAAGTCTGTATAATCAACCTCTGCCTTTTTATATGCGTCTTCAATTTCCACAAGCAGATCCTTAATCTCACTGCAATCGGAATATACAAGTGGGTGACCGTTTTTTGCATTAAGCGGCAGCCTGACAAAGCTTGATGTTCGCTGTAAGATAATATCATTATATGCTTTCTTTCTGTCTGCGTACTTGTACCGTAATTTGTAGTAGTCCAAGTATTTCATATCCATCTCCTCCATTCCAACTCGCTTACAGTTATTATACATTTTCAAGCGATTGATGTCAATAGCATATGCGGATTTTCGCTATTACATTTTTTCTTCCTTCCCGGCCAATGCTTTGACACGGTTGCTGCATTTACTCCTGTCTCAACCACGCACTCCTTTTGCAACGCATCCGGATTTTCCTTATAGAATTGCTCAACCAGTTCCTTTGCATTTATATGAATATCTCTTGCCTCTATCGGCCAATACTTTGAAATGCAATAGAAACTCAATCCCGTATCATGCCTGCACTGTGTTTTTGTCACACCTGAATGGTCGTTTAAATATTGCAGTACCTTCTCCTTATACCGATTCTGTTTATTCGGCCAGTATCTGCACACAGTGGACGCACTAAGTCCTGTAGCCAACACACAATCTGCCTGACGAGCATCTGGATTACTTGTAAAATAATTTGTAACCAATCTCTGTGCTGTTGTCATTTTTTTCTTTCCTCCTTACAAATATGTTAAAATAAAAAAAGAGTGGTTTCTCGCCTTGTAAAAGGTAAAAAACCACTCTATTTTGACTTGAAGATAAAAAAACGGGGAAAGTATACTCTTCCCCGCAATATTAAACTTCATATCTTATACATATATTATATCTCAAATACCTGAAAATGTCAAGAGCCAATCACAGAATCATACATCATTCGCTCAACCATTTTCATTAGCTTGCGTTCATTTTCAGACCTCACTTTCGGAACAAGTATCCTGAGAACAACATACTCATCTCCCATCTCGCCGGTTTCCGTGTTTAGAACCCCTTTTCCCTTTAAGCATATTTTAGAACCGGATTGAGTCCCCGGCGGAATGGTGAGGTCTGCCGTTCCATACACAGTCGGGACTGTCTTTCGCGCTCCCAATACTGCTTCCGGGAATGTAATATTGAGCTTATAATATATGTCTAACCCCTTATTAATAAACTGTCCGCTTTTCTCTACCTGCACATCAATTATTATATCTCCGGGTTCACCACCGAACTCACCTACATTTCCCTTACCCGCAATTTTAATTGATTGACCGTCTACAATATTTTGCGGCAGCTTTAATTCCAATGTCGTGCTCTTTAACAGATAACCTGTTCCTCCGCATACAGAACACATACTGTCCGGTATGCCGTTGTAGCAACAATTACAGTATTTCTTACGTGTAAGCTTAATACGTTTCATACAGCCGACAAGCGATTCTTCAAATGTTATTGTTACATCCGCATAAATATCTTCGCCTCGTTTAGGCTTTGGTTTCGGCTGAGACTTGCTTTCTTTGACTGCTCCGGCATACACTGTTGATTTTGGAGGCTTCGGATTGTTGACTGACCCGAATATGTTTTTGATTGAGAATTTATCGCCCTTCTTGCTCCGTATTTCCAACAATGCGTTATACGCTTCTGTTACCTCTTTGAACTTTGTCACATCATGTCCCGGATTCCTGTCTGGGTGATATTTCTTTGCCGCCGCTCGGTATGCTTTCTTTAATTCTTCATCTGTTGCCTGTTTCGTTACCCCAAGCAGGCTATAATAACGCTTTTCTTCCGCATCCATACCCTTTCCTGCCGAAATCTCCGGCTCTCCTCCTTATAAAATCTGTTTTTCAGCCTCCCATAAGTGATTACAGAAGGCTGAATTAAGTTACTGCACCCAATCCCGTATCTGCAATCCATCGACTGCCGGAACGGTATTTTGAACTACATCACCTATTCGTACCGAATCCTGTACAATTTCACCCATCTTTCCGATATTTACCGGAATATTGACTGGTGTGAAATTATTAAGGCAAGTTATGCAGAAATATAATATAACGACCACAAATATGCCTTTTATTACTCCGCAAACAAAACCTAGCACATTATTGACCATTTTTCCGAGCGGCAGCTTCTTAAACAATCCCTCGAACAGATATACAAAATGTCCGCATATCAGCATGAACAGCGCAAACAGTAACATCATAGACAGCATAGTCGCCACATTGAGTGCAGTGCGGTCCAGCAGTGCAGAAATCATTTCAGTCAACTTATCCGCAGGCAAATCCACGTTAAAGCCGCCTGATGGGATAACCGCATTCATTCCTGAATTGAACACTGCACCCGTTTCTGATATGCCCCTCTGAGCGGACACCAACATATTCTTAATAATAGCTTCCAGATTGGTTACGCTAAACACCCATTTTGCCACAGGCAGCGCAAACACCTTTGCCAGCACTCCGCTTACCAGCATAGATACCAGACCGCCGAGAGTCCTTATACACCCTCGCATTATACCTATCACACCGTAAAACAGTATAATTATCAGAAACAACATCTCAACAGACATATCATTCACCCCTTCTCGTTCCTGATTTTAAGCAATAAAAAACGGACCACTACACCCGTAAGGGTATAATAGTCCGCTGTTTGTTACTTATCAATGTTTTAATGCTTCATATAGCGATATTTTACCATGTTTTTGCTCAAATGTCAACTGTTTTTTGTTTTTTGATGAGATTTACATGAATATCCTTTCGTCCGTTCCCTCGGTCATATTCGCACACGGTTGATGGCTGCTGTTTGATTATATTTTCCATGTGCAAATCGGCTTCGCAGAATTGAAATTCTCAAGGAACTTCACAACGCCCTTTTTGTTCGGCTTCGCAAGCCCTTACGATTCCCTAACTGTACCCTAACGAGTTCCCTAATCAGATGATAACTACGTTTGTTTTCCTTTGTTTTAATTAACTCCTGAAAAAAAATCACTATTTATGTCTGTATCTTTTATACAAATTTGATTACTATAGATAACTACAGATGTGTCTATTATCCACAATTTTTTTGAATTTTGTTTATCTTGAAAATTTATATATTTTACACCAATTTCTTGCCATAGTCAATAGAAATATATAAATTTCCATATTTTCGTCACTATTATCCGCAAACCATCACATTAAATATTCCGAATGCAGTTAACCTACAATCTTTGTTACAAATTTTCCTTCGTATCAAGCCACACCGTCACAGGTCCGTCATTCGTCAGGCTTACCTTCATATCTGCTCCAAATTCACCTGTCGCATACGGAATTCCTGTTTCCTTTATCCTGTCAACAAATTTCAGATACATTTCCTCTGCTTCCTGCGGCGGCATTGCATTCTCAAATGACGGTCGGTTTCCCTTTTTGCAGTTCCAATACAGCGTGAACTGGGATACAACAAGGATTGAGCCACGCACGTCTGTGATACTTTTATTTATCTTGCCGTTCTCATCCTCAAAAATTCTAAGCTTAACAAGCTTAGAAACAAGCTTTTCCATATCATTCTCGGTATCTTCCTTTCCTACTCCGAGAAGCACAAGTATACCATGCCCTATCTCTCCTGCTGTTCTTCCGTTTATTGCAACGGACGCATTTAAAACCCTTTGTATTACCGCTCTCATTTTCTTATACCTCGTACCCGTTTTCTTCGATTGTTTCCTGGAGCTCCTCCCATTCTGACATCAGCGCTTCAAGTCTTTCATTTACCGCGTCAATTTCCTTTTGCAGTTCTGCCGACTTTACAAAATCCATCGCAATTTCCGGATTCTCAAAGCCCTTTGTTTTTTCCTCAATTTCCTCTTCCGCCTCGGTTATAAGCTCCTCCACCTTTTTAAATCGATTTACTACTTTGCGCTTCTGCGCTTCCAGACGCTTCTGCTCCTTGTAATCAAGGTTCTTAACCTCTGTTACACTCTTCTCTTCTGCCGCTTCCTTTTTATGCTCCAAATAGTAGTCATAACCGCCGTTATAGCTTGTCAGCCCATCCGAATCCATATATATAATTCTGTCAGCAAGCTTATTTATAAAATAACGGTCATGAGATACCATAAGCATTGTACCGTCATAATCCCTTAATGCCGCCTCAAGCGCCTCACGCGAATCTATATCCAAATGGTTCGTAGGCTCATCCATAATCAAAAAATTCACGCTTCTAAGCATCAGCTTTGCCAGCTCTACTCTTGCACGCTCACCTCCGGAAAGCTTCTTAATCTCCTTAAACACGTCCTCGCCCTTAAACAAAAACACTGCAAGCGCATTTCTTATCTGCGTTACCGTCATTGACGGATACTCGTCGTAAAGCTCGTCAAAAACGGTCTTTTCCATGTCAAGGCTTTCCTGAATCTGGTCATAATAACCTACAAATATATTGGAGCCAAGCTTAAATTCACCCTCGGTTTGCTTATATTGCTCCATCAGTATTTTTATAAGCGTAGTCTTTCCGCAGCCGTTCGGACCGAGCAGGAATACCTTTTCTCCCTTTTTCAAATGCAGGCTTGCATTCTTGAATATTGTCCTGCCGTCAAAGCTCATTGCAAGCTTCTCAGCAATCAAAACGTCCTGTCCGCCTCCGGCACATGCCTTAAAGCTGAATTCTATTTCCTCCGGCGACTGCATGGGCTTTACAAGACTTTCCTCCAGCTTGTCAATAACCTTTTGCTTCGACTCAGCCGTTTTAATGTTACGCTCTCTGTTCCATCTTCTCTGCTGCTCGACTATTCCTTCAAGCCTTTGAATTTCTGCCATCGTGTTGGCATAGTTTCGTTCCTCCGTCTTTCTGTCAATGGCACGCTGCTCTGTATATGCGCTGTAATTTCCGTTATAGCTGCGAAAACGACCGTTTTCGAGCTCAAAGGTCTTGTTTGTCACTCTATCAAGAAAATAACGGTCATGAGAAATAACAATAAATGCTGCTTTGCAGCTGTTTAAAAAGCCCTCAAGCCATTCAACAGAATCAATATCAAGATGGTTTGTAGGCTCATCAAGCAAAAGCAGATTTGCATCAGACAAAAGGATTTTACCCAATGCAACTCTTGTTTTCTGCCCGCCGGAAAGCTTGTTTACTCTCAGAGAAAAGTCCTCATTGCTGAACCCTAATCCTATTAACGTACTTTTTACCTTACTTTTATAATAGAAGCCTTCCTTTTCCTCAAACTCCTCCTGAAACCGCGTCTGACGCTTAATAAGCGTTTCCAAATCACCATTGTTATTTTCAATGTCAAACCGTATATCTTCAAGCATATGCTCCAACTCAATCACATCCGAAAAAGCATCAAGCATTTCTTCATAAATTGTTTTTTCACTGTCTGCACAGGCATACTGGTCAAGATATCCCACCTTCAGTGCTTTATTTTTAAATATTTCACCGGCATCATAATCCGTCTGACCTGTTATAATCTTAAACAGAGTAGATTTTCCGGCTCCGTTTACCCCTACGAAACCTATTTTATCCGAGCTGTCTATATTAAAGGCTACGTTATCAAAAAGCGTTTCATCAAGAAACATTTTTTTTATTCCGGTTCCGTTCATTAATATCATTTATTTTGTTCCTTTCCGCTGCCTTACTCAGTGTTTCTCAAAACCTCTACCGCCTTTTGCAGCTGTGTGTCGTTATCATGCGGTACGCTTGAAGCATAATACTGCTTAAATTCCTCCGGCATATCTACCTCAATATCCGGAGTTATTCCTGTTCCGTGGATGCATACTCCGGACGGAGAATAATACTTCGCTACAGTCATGGATATTCCGCTTCCGTCCATAAACGGATAAACGCTCTGTACTATCCCCTTTCCATAGCTTGTTTTTCCTATTACAGTCGCCTTTTTGTAATCCTTCAGACAGCCTGTCAATACCTCTGACGCACTCGCACTGTTCTCATTAATCAGCACACAAATCGGAATGTTCATCTCATTCGCATCCGACTTAAATTCCTCTCGTTTTCCGTCCTTATATTCCATATATGTGATAAGTCCCTCCGGCACTATCATATCACTGATTTCGCACACAATATCAAGAGAGCCGCCGGGATTATCCCTTAAATCAATAATCATCTTTTCCATACCTTCAGCCTGCATCTGTTCAACCTTTTCTTTGAACTCCGTATAGGTATCCTGCTTTGAGCCCTTACTGTTTGTATTAAAAGAAGAAATACGCACCAAGCCTATATTACCGTCAAGCATTTCCGTTGAAACGGATTCTGAGGATATATCTCCCCTTTCAATTGTCATGGAAATTTCCTTTCCGTCACGCACGAATACAAGCTCAACCGTTGTTCCCGCCTTACCGCCGGTTATTACGTTTACTGCCTCCTCCATCTTATCACCGGAATATTCAACTCCGTTTACACTCTTTAAAATGTCGCGCGGCAGCACTCCCGCCGCATATGCCGGACTTCCCTCGAACGGCGCCACAACCTCAATCTGATTATTGTCGTTCATTGAAATAACAATACCTATTCCGACATAACTGTCCTCAATATTTGAAGTAAAGTCCTCAAACTCTTTCTTTGTATAATAATGCGTATACGGCTCGTCAAGCCCCTCAACATATGCCGCGACCGCCTTTTCAGCAGTTTCTTCCTCATCTATATCATAAAGATAATGCTTGTCAAGCAGCTCCTTCACTTTGTTTAGCTTCTGCTGATACGCTGCCGTTTTTTCAGTTGAGTTAATATAACCAATATTGCATACGCACGAAGTGACAGATGCAGTTAAGGCGACTGTGAGAATAAACGCCGCAGCAAGCTTTATTTTTCCGTTTCTTTTTTTCTTTTTTATATCCTCTGCCGCCTGTGAAATTTCATTGTTTTCCAATTCATTCATAATTTATGCCTTTCATATAAATATAGGGATGTCAGTGACATCCCTATATTATTATTTTTAGGGCATCTCTAACAACCTAATGGTGTTTGACAAATTGCACAAATGATTGCCGAATTCAAGTCAAAAATCCGCATGAATACTCGCATATTTCAAGGATTTTTAATGCAGAAGGCGGCATTGGCTGTGCGATTTGACAGGCGCCGGGAGGTTTTTAGAGATGCCCTTTATACTAATCAAATCTTCATCGGATTCGATTCAAGATACTTGTATACCATCATTGCAACCTTAAATACAATTGCCTGATCAAACTTCCTTAAATCAAGTCCTGTAAGCTTCATAATCTTTTCAAGACGGTACACGAGCGTATTTCTGTGCACAAACAGCTGTCTTGATGTTTCACTTACGTTAAGATCATTCTCAAAGAACTTATTAATTGTAAGGATTGTTTCATCATCAAGCGAGGCTATGCTGCCCTTTTTGAATACCTCTTGGAGGAAAAGCTCACAAAGCTTAATCGGGAGCTGATATATAAGTCTGCCGATACCGAGGTTGTCGTAATTCAAAACATCCTTGCCTTCCTCAAATACCTTGCCGACCTCCAATGCAATCTGTGCTTCCTTATATGAATTATTAAGCTCATCGATATTCATCGCAACCGTACCCAGACCAACAATAACCTTGCTCATAGTTTCTGAATTAATTGTGTTCAGAATTCTCTGCGCCATTGTTTCAAGATCCTCTGACTTAAGAATCTCCGAAAGCTCCTTTATAAGAACTATATTATTTGCGTCAATATTTATAACAAAATCTTTTTCCTTATCCGGAAACATATTACGGATTACCTCATAAATTCCCGCATCACTATTTTCCTGACGCTTAACATAAAATACAGCTCGTGGAACATCAATATCAACATGAAGCTCTCTTGCCTTCTGATGAAGATCAAACGAGAGAAGATTGTCAAAAATGATATTCTGCATGAAGTTGGTTTTATCATATTTTTCATCATAGTAGTGACGCACATTATTCGCAGCTACAGCAATAGCATTACAGCAATACTTGCTGACCTCGTCCGTACCCTCAACATACACAACATACTCCGCATACGGCTTATTTGACATAACACGCACCGTATAGCCATCCTTATATAAAATTTTCTCACTGTTTGTAGCAGCATATACAAGATCATCCATAATGTCCTGTGAAGGCTCGCTGCCGGTGTACGCAAGTACAAGGCCATGCGAATCCGCAATACCAAATTTTTTCGGAAACACATCAGCCATTTGTGTAATTATATTCTGAAATGCCTTGCTTATCATTTTCAATTCCTCCGTAAAATTATATATACTTATATTATACACTATCTTTTTTTGTTTTTCAAGTCTTTTTTAGACTTTTTTGAAAAAATATGAAAAAAAACGCTGCTTTTCAGTAAATATTTATAATTGTTACTACCTTCTGTTGGCAGAAATAAAAATACGCTATATTAAACGAGTTAATAATTTATTTACTCCTTCAAAAACTACGAAAAACAAATAATATATATTGAAAGTTTGTAAGCGTAAAATAATATAGCGTACACAATAAAACCCGGAGCGTTCGCCCCGGG
>JAUNPN010000003.1 GCA_030536655.1 bacterium
TTCATCGGGAAGCTCCGGCAGCGGTTCATCGTCAAGCTCATCTGCGAATGCTTCTGATACCGGAGTACTGAGAACGAATATTAACTCAGTGCTTGCGATAGGCGGTGAGGTTGTATATGACAGCGGAAGCGGAAGATATATTATGACCTTTACAAGCGGAAACAAGAGATACTATGCTTATGTATCGGCAGGCAGCACAACTGCGCAGATAAACGGAAAATATATGACAATAACCGCGGCGCCGACAGATGCGACATACAAGGGCTCAACCGTTTTTGATATTAAGACGCTTACAACCTATGAGGGAGATTATATTATAAAAGAATCGGGAACAAGGCTTCTTACAGAAAGCGATATTTCCGGATTCTCAAAGGATCAGCTTGCACTTGCGAGAAATGAAATATTCGCGCGTCACGGCAGACCGTTCTCAACTCATAAATATAGGGAATATTTTGAACAGAAGTCATGGTACAGCATCAATCCGAATTATAATCTTGATGATGATAAGAGTAATCTTAACGAAATTGAGTCGGCAAATGTTGAATTTCTGTTAAAGCATGAAAATAATATGTAACAGTCTTGACAAATCGAGCTAATCGTGGTATTATTAATATAGTAAATAGTCTTCGGGGTATGTGAAATTCATAATCGGCGGTAAAGTCCGCGAGCGAAAGCATGATCCGGTGTAATTCCGGAACCGACGGTAAAGTCCGGGTGTGAGAAGATGCGGTTAATTTGAAAAGTTATATTAAGCGCGCACCCCGAAGCAGCAGCTTTGGGGTGTTTTTGCACCCCGGAACAGAAAGGACGCAAAAACTCATGGCAGCAGAATATAACAGAGAATTTATGGAGCGGGCAATTGAGCTTGCACATGAGGGCGAGGGATTTGTAAATCCAAATCCGCTTGTCGGCGCGGTTATAGTCCGTGATGGAAAAATTATAGGCGAGGGTTATCATGCGCGTTATGGAGGACTTCATGCGGAGAGAAACGCGCTTAAGAATTGTGCTGAAAATCCGCGCGGAGCAGAAATGTATGTTACGCTGGAGCCTTGCTGTCACTACGGCAAAAATCCTCCATGTACGGAGGCGGTAATTAATGCAGGAATAAGCAGGGTTTATGTCGGCTCAGCAGATCCGAATCCGCTTGTTGCGGGCAAGGGAATAGCACAGCTGCGCAGTGCCGGAATTGAGGTTGTGGAAAATGTAATGCGAAAGGAATGCGATGCATTAAATGATATTTTTTTTCACTATATAACAACAGGACTTCCGTACGTGATTTTAAAAACGGCAATGAGCGCAGACGGAAAAACAGCCGCGTATACCGGGCATTCTCAGTGGATAACTAATGAGAAATCAAGGGCGGATGTGCATAAAACGAGAAAGCGTGCCGCCGCAATAATGGTTGGAATAGGAACGGTGCTTGCGGACGACCCTATGCTGAACTGCCGATATGACAATCCATCGAATCCGGTACGGATAGTTTGTGACACAAAGCTTCATATTCCGATTAATTCAAAAATAGTGAGAACGGCAAGAGAAATCCCTACATATATTGCGACTCAGTCACAGGATAAGGAGCTTGTTTCGGAATTGCAGATGTTAGGTGTGAATATACTTCATATGCCGACAAATACGTATGATATTGATTTAAAATATCTTATGCGTATATTAGGCAGAATGAAAATAGACAGTGTGCTTATTGAGGGCGGCGCATCTCTGCATACATCGGCATTGAAGTACGGCATAGTAAACAAAGTACAGATATATGTAGCTCCAAAGATAATCGGACAGGAGGGCAGAAGCGCTTTCGGACCGATGGGAGTGAAAACGGTTGACGCGGCCTTTAAGCTTTCGGCTCCGAAGCTTACTATGTTTGATAATGATATATTAATAGAGTATGAGGTGAAGTGATGTTTACCGGAATTGTTGAGGAAATAGGAGAAATTGCCGCTATATCAAAGGGCACGGACGTTTGCTCGTATACGGTCAGAGCATCAAGGATTCTGGAGGATATGCATATCGGTGATTCGATTGCCGTGAACGGTTTGTGCCTGACAGTGATAAGCTTTAATGACAGCGGCTTTACTGCGGACGTTATGAATGAAAGCCTGCGCAGGTCAAACCTCGGAGATTTGAAGCGCGGCAGCAGGGTTAATCTTGAACGGGCGATGGCTGCCGGCGGACGCTTCGGAGGTCATATTGTTTCGGGGCATATTGACGGAACTGGAATAATCCGATCATACAAAAGAGAGGCGAACGCAGTCTGGGTGACTGTAACAGCGGGCGAGGAGCTTATGCGTTACATAATCATGCAGGGCTCGGTTGCTCTTGACGGGGTCAGTCTTACGGTTGCGAGAGTATACAAGGATGCTTTCGCAGTATCGCTGATACCGCATACCGGCGCTGAAACAACGCTTTTGAATAAACGAGTAGGCGACAGAATAAATATAGAAAATGACGTTGTCGGCAAATATGTTGAAAAGCTTTGCGGAGCGAAACGGACAGGCGGCGGTATAGATGAGGATTTCCTCAGAAAATATGGATTTTAGGAGAATTATTAATGGAAGAATTTAAATTTAGTACGATAGAGCAGGCGATAGAGGATTTAAGAAACGGAAAAGTAATTCTCGTGACCGATGATCCGGACAGGGAAAACGAGGGTGATCTGATATGTGCGGCTCAGTTTGCAACGACTGAAAATGTAAATTTCATGGCCAGCGCGGCGAAGGGGCTTATATGTATGCCGATGAGCAGTGAAAATATTCAAAGGCTCGGCTTAAGACAGATGGTTGCGCGTAATACTGATAATCATGAAACAGCATTTACGGAATCGATTGACCATATGGATACAACAACCGGAATAAGTGCGGAGGAGCGAGGATATACCGCGAGAAAGTGCACTGAAGCCAATGCGCATCCTGCCGATTTCAGACGTCCGGGACATATGTTCCCGCTTGAAGCGAAGAGTGGCGGTGTGCTTGAGAGAAATGGTCATACAGAGGCAACGGTTGATTTATGCAGACTTGCGGGCTTGTGCGAGATAGGTCTTTGCTGTGAGATTATGGCAGATGATGGTACAATGATGCGTAAGACGGAGCTTATAGAGTTCGCAAAGAAACATAAGCTGACGTTTATTACTATAAGGGAACTTCAGCGTTACAGGCGTGCGAACGATAAAATAATGGAGAGAATCTCCAAAGCAAAGCTTCCGACAAAATACGGTGATTTTAATATTTACGGATACCGTAACAGGATAAACGGAAACGAGCATATCGCTCTGGTTAAGGGGGATGTTGCGGACGGCAGACCTGTGCTTGCGAGGGTACATTCGGAGTGCCTGACAGGTGACGTATTTGGCTCGAATCGCTGCGACTGCGGAGAGCAGTTGACGGAGGCGATGAAGAAAATAGAGGCGGAAGGCAGAGGAATTATTCTTTATCTGCGCCAGGAGGGCAGAGGAATTGGTATACTCAATAAGATTAAGGCATACGCATTGCAGGAGCAGGGCTATGATACGGTTGAGGCTAATGTGAAGCTTGGATTTGCTCCGGATTTAAGGGATTACAGCGAGGGTGCTCAGATGTTTAAGGATTTGGGAGCGACAAAGCTTAGAATTATGACTAACAATCCCGAAAAGATTTCGGACTTATCGGAATACGGTATCAAGTTGGTTGAAAGAATTCCGATTCAGATTCCGGTAAAGAAAGAGAATGAATTTTATCTGAAAACAAAACAGCATAAAATGGGACATTTATTAAAATATTAATTGAAAGGATATAAGAAAATGAAAGTATTGGAAGGAAATTACTGTGGACAGGGACTTAAGATTGGCATTGTGGCATCAAGATTCAATGAATTTATAGTGTCAAAGCTTATAAGCGGAGCAGATGACTGTCTGCGCCGTCACGGTGTAGCAGAGGAGGATATTGAATGCGCATGGGTACCCGGCGCGTTTGAGATACCTCTTATTGCTAAGAAGATGGCAGATTGCGGCAGATATGATGCTGTAATATGTCTTGGCGCAGTAATCAGGGGAGCAACAAGTCACTATGATTATGTATGCGCTGAAACATCAAAGGGTATAGCCTTGGCGTCAATGAACAGTGGAATACCGGTATTATTTGGCGTTTTGACAACTGACACGATAGAACAGGCGATAGAAAGAGCCGGTACAAAGGCGGGAAACAAGGGTTACGACTGCGCAATGTCCGCACTTGAGATGGTTAATCTTGCTAAGAATTTATAAGTTTGGGAAAAGATAAGCGGCGCATCTTGCCGCCCTCAGCGACTTGAAGTATAAACATACGTCGGCGTCGCTTCTGACGGCAATCTGCTTGCTTCTCTTTTCCCAAACGCATTGGTGAAAGGAGTTCGGATTATAAGTTTGGAAAAAGATAAGCACCGCTTCTCTTTTCCCAAACGCATTGGTGAAAGAAGTTCGAATTATAAGTTTAAAAGCGGAGCCGAGTTAAGGTGCTGTTGCAAAACAAAGTTTTGCAACAGCACTCTTTTAGTTTTTCTTTTCAACAGCAATCCATATTTCACAGGTGTAATCAGGGTTTGTAATATCCGCCGAAGGATAAGCTTCAATTTCCACTCCGCAGGGACGGTATTCGCTTGCGGGCAGAAATTCGGTACAGATATACTTATACACCTTTTGGAATGCTTCGGGCATTTTACCGATACATTTAAATACGGCATATGTATGAGCCGGAATTTTTTCGATGGTAAGATAATCCTCTGAAATTTCACCGCCGTTGTAATGAGCGCCTATGCCATAGGGAAAATCCTCGTTCAGGGAGCTTGTTTCAGCGCCAAAGCTTACTCCGATAATGCAGTTGTCAAATATGTTATTTTTAGAAATATACTTGCACACTGCCGGAATTGTTCCGTCTTTTCCGCACTCCTCCCAAAATTTTGAGATTTCCATTGTTGTGATTTCATGCTGTTTCGGAAAACGTTTTTTTCTTATAACAACATCAAACGAATCCTTGTTTTCAATTCTGTAGTCCATTGTAGTACCTCCGTATAATATAAGTTTTACGGAAAGGCGTGAAAAGGATTTTAATATTGCTCCTTTCCTTGCCGCCGAAGGAGATACGCCGTGAAAACGAGTAAATGCGCGGGAAAAGCTTTCCGGTGTATCGTATCCGTATTTCAAGGCAATATCAATCACCCTTGCCTTTGAAGCCGCAAGCTCGCTGCCGGCAAGCGAAAGACGGCGGAAACGAATATAATCACCCAGACTGTATCCGCAGATAGTGCTGAAAACCCGCTGAAAATGAAAGCTTGACGAATATGCTTGTTTTGCGGTTTCGTCGTAATTAATCTCGTCAGTGATATGATTTTCAACATAGTCAATTGCACGCTGTAGACCCTGAATCCAATTCATACTGCATTTCTCCCTTCCGTATGATTACATTATACATAAAATATAAGGATTTTTCATGACATTTTTTGCTTTGAAATGTCAGAAAAGGCTGCGGCGGAATTCCGCAGCCTACTCAATGGTATTGTTTTACTTATGATAAGTTTCGTTACGGCTGATTTTAAATGCGCGGTAAATCTGTTCGCAGAGAACAACGCGCATAAGCTGATGCGGGAGTGTTATTTTTCCGAACGAAAGCCGCAGCTGAGCGCGGTTCTTTACTTCGTCCGATAAACCAAGCGAGCCTCCGATTATAAAAACAATGCTGCTTGAGGACATTGCAATTTTTTCAAGATGCTGCGACAGCTCAATACTGTCAAGCTGTTTGCCTTCAATGCACATGGCGATAACATAATCACTGTCCTTAATTTTGGAAAGTATTGCCCGTCCTTCCTTTTCTTTTACCGCAGTTTCCTCCTTTGCGGAAGCATTGTCCGGAATTTTCTCATCAGGAAGCTCTGTAATACTGAATTTTGCAAAGCGGCTCATACGCTTTGAATACTCGGCAATCGCCGCGGTAAAATATTTTTCCTTGATTTTTCCCGCACAAATTATATTTATGTTCATAATCTGAATTCCACCTTAAAGCTGCTGTTTTTTACTTCAAAATCTATAAAATATACAGTTATATCTTCTCCGCCGTGCCCCTTTATTGTCTGTGAGCTTATGCTTCCCGGAATATTCGTTCGGAAAGAGCCTATTTGTATAACTCCGTCCTTGAGCTTAGGACGAATTCTTGAAATGAAGCGCTCCGTAATACTGTGACGGGAACCGTCTGAGAATAAAAAGCTGTCCGAAAGAGCAAGTCTGTCCCTGAACAGATACAATTCTCTTTTAATATCAACCTCAGAATCATATGCATTTCCGAAATGAAGCTCAACATAATTATCCGAGCAGTTAAATTCCGTACATCGGCGTTCAGAGCCGGGAAGCTGACCGTTTCCGTCAATTATCGGCACACTGTGACCGAAGGAGGAATTGCAGAGATAGCCGTATCTCTTTGATTCGTCAAAGTAATCGGCGGTATATTCTCCGCAGCCTATGTCGCATAATACCTGACCGAACTTATCGGCAAGAATAAAGCTGCCGACGTCGTTATGATTGTGCGGTTCGGCATTGCAGCCGCCTTTTATAAATACTCCGTAGCTGCCGGTGTGTCTTATGTACCATTGGGAATCAGGGCAGCTTGCTTCAGGCTTGGCATTTTCCGACATTATCGGAGTATAGATAAATGAGCGTATATAATGCGCCCAGCGTCCGCATTCATCATTTCGAACGGGCATAACTCTCGGAGCGGAAACCTTCCCTTTGAAATGCTCGCACAAAAGTCCGGTCAAGCCGGTCAGCGGCGCGGTATCGGGCGAGGAATCCGAGCAGCTTATCGCCTCCGTGCCGAAATACATATTTTGCTGAAAGCGGGCGATCGCGAGAATTTTATCATCTGAGGTTATATCCCTGCCCGTTTTTTCAAGCAGCAGCATTGCGAAATACATAAAATATCCAAATCCGTAGCTCCAGTATCCTAATCCTTCAAGGCACACTCCGTCATTGGCAAAACCGGAGAGATAAGAATTAAGTGCGCTGAATATTCTTTCGGGAACAGGCTTGTCGTTGTACAGGTAAATCATTCCTATACAGCTGCCGCATACGGCAGCCCAATTGTGGCGCATTGTTTCCCATGCAAAGCTGCCGTTTTCAAAAGGCTCAACTACACGGCGGTTTACCTCGCAGCGTATACGTTCCTTAATATCGTCGGGAAGCACATCGCCCAAAAGAAAGGCAATTTCGGTAAGCGACATTGCAGTTTCGGCATTAAATAAATCAATGCATCGGTAGGCGTCGTTGTTTGCGTCGGTATGCGCGGGCAGCGCCCATGTAAATTCATCGCATACCGCCCATATTAAATCGCACAGCTCCGCTAAGTATCTGCTGCCGTATGCTATGTACATCATAAAGGTTGAATTAAGACGGCGGCGGCGGTTAAAATATTGTTCCTCATATCCAACGCGCAGTCCGTTTTTTTTGAATTCGGAAAAATCCGTATACGTCATATGAGGTATCACATCTTCGTGATACCTCGTATAATAATTGTCAATTTCATCTAACTCATAGCTGCCGAGAGCAATGAGCCGCAGTCTGTTTTTCAAAGTTTTTCTCCTTTTTTGAGTTAATTGAAGAATATATAATATTTATTATTCTTGGATAAATATATTTCCTTGTGTTTACCCTGTTGTTTTTCTCAAGCCTGAAGCGTATGACATATAGCGGAGCATTTCTGCAAGCTCCGCGCGCTTGACAGGCTCCTGCGGCGCAAGCACGGTGCCGTCCGCGTTGGCTCTGCCGGCGATAATTCCGGTGCTGACCGCCCATTTAAAGGCGTCTGCCGCCCAGTCGGAAACCATGCCGGAATCGCTGAAGCTGTCAAATTCTTTTGCTAATGATACAGGCTCTGCTGTCAAGCCTTCGTGTTCACAATAGCGGTATAAAATTGTAACAGCTTGCTCTCTTGTAAGAGTATCCTCAGGTCCGAAGGTTGTTGGAGTGTAGCCGTTGATAATTCCGGCGTCTGCCGTCCATGAAATAAGCGGTGAATTCGGAGCGTCTGCAAATTCTGTTGTTCCTGTCGCTTCAATCCCGGTTGTATAGGAGTTAAGCATACCGATGGTATTTGCAGCTTCACGTCTTGTGGCAGGTTCTTCAGGGCGGAAAAGAGTATTGCTGTCGCCGTTGTCAAAAAACGGCTTTGTAAATCTTGCCGAATCTACATACCAGCCGGAGTCTGCAACGTCCTCATATCCGCCGCAGTAAAAGCTGTTAAGCGTAACGGCAATTTTTATGATTTGGTTTTCGTCAAAAATATCATCAAATCCGACAGCTTTAAGCGTTTCACGGAAGGAATCCGGATTTTTTACGGCTGTAAGCCGCATATATCGGTCAGCCGCACCGTCATAATCCTCAATGCTCTGCATCCATAAATCAAGCGCCGCAGCGGCAGATACCGCATAGCTTATATAATACATCGGCTGCTCAAAATTATGCGGAACGAAAATCCAGTCGGACGGAGAAGCATCCAAGCCATACTGCAAGGCAAGACTGCTGTAAAGCTTGTTCATATCATCAATACTCATGCCGGGATTTTTGTAAACAGCCTCCTGCCACTCGTCATAAAGACAGCCCTGCAATACAGAGTTAAGCATTGAGAAAAGTCTTTCCATATACAGTGAACTGCTGTCGGAAAGAGTAAATCGGTCAGTATACTTATCGGCGGCGAGAAGTTCAAGCCCCTGAGAATATACCTCCTGCAAATCAATGCTTGCCTCGCCGCTTTCACTGAACAGCTCGTCAAAGGTCAGAGCCTCATCTGCTCCGGAGCGGAGAATGGCGTTGTAATGTCCGAACTCATGTATAAGCGTGGAATAAGTGTAAGTCGGACTTAAATCCGAAGTACTGATAAAAGTATACGGAGAAGCCGAGCCGGGGATGCTTATTGTATACGCTGTACCCTGAGTGATTCGGTCTTCGTTTTCGCATATGTCAAGGAAGCCGCGCTCCGTCATAAAGTCAAAGCTTTCCTTAAGCTCCGGACTGATGCTTTCAAGGGTATAACCCGTTTCCGAAATGATTTCTTCATTGCTCAGTGAGTTGAAGAAGCTGTAATTCGAAGCCGGATAGTCTGAATACATACTGTATAAGGGTGCAATGTATTTTTTCACAGTGTCACGAAAAACAGCGGTGTCAGCCGAATTGAAATCACGGAAATAGATTTCCGAATGAGCATAGTCGCAGTAGTTGGAATAACCCTCCTCTGCGGCAATTTCGGTTCTCAAATTGACAAGCTGTTTAAACAGACTGCCGAGTTTTTCGGAAGCTTCTTCCTGCGCTGAGTTTCCAAGAGCGGATATGCGGGCCAGCCTTGCAGTAAATTCTGCTTCATCCGGAAGTTCCCCGCTTCCTATTTCCTCAATAAGCTCATTCATTTCATCATAAAGAGAAATCAATGTATATTCATTCCCGTTTTCATCAGTAAAAACCATTGTTTCCGGGGAATTTGCATGATATTCGCTGATAAGCTCCTGTTCACGGTTTGACAGTTCAAAATATTTGTCTGTAGGCTGCTCATTAAGCAGATCTTTCAGCATATCCTCTCCGCCGAGAATTGAAGCGAGCGCGCCCGCAAAGGCGGGTGTGTCCGCAAGCTCCGTAATAAGCTTCAATGCTTTGGAAGCCATATCTGTGGCTGAAGCATAAAGCTCGTCAACGCGCTTGTTGTTCTCTGCGGTGTTATGCTGAGAAGCCTGAATGTAGGCGAGGGTATAAGCACGTGTCTGACGTTCCGCAAGAAGGTTAATCTTGTCAAACGCTTCGGCAAGCTGCATCAAATTTGTAAAGCCGCTGCCGGAGGCGGCATTGCGTACAGCCTCGGCAGCTGCATCAAATTCAGCTGCGGTGACAGGCTCAATTGTATAATCGGAATACAGTAAATCCGGCAGCTGAGTATTTCCATAATATTCTCCGGCAAAAGCCGTTGCCGATATAAGCGTTACGGCAGCGGCAAGCACAGCGGCAGTAAGTCTTTTTTTCATATAAATCTCCATTCTGCCGTATCTAAGTAATCAGTGTTTCTTAAACGGCTCAAAGTATAACATGAAATTGATTTTTTTCACATTTATTTCAGTTCCTCCGCGACAGCTGCAAGCAGCTTGACGCACGCTTTCAAATCGTCTGTATTTGCC
The DNA here is from genome assembly GCA_030536655.1 of bacterium. Classification (GTDB taxonomy): domain Bacteria; phylum Bacillota; class Clostridia; order UBA1381; family UBA1381; genus UMGS1958. The sequence goes on from JAUNPN010000003.1 coordinate 10,162, forward strand.
ATTTCGGAAGGCGAATGAATGTATCGTGTAGGGAGTGAAATTCCGCCGGTTTTAACTCCTGCGCGTGTGAGGTGAATAGCTCCGGCGTCCGTACCGCCGTCAGACATAATCTCCAGCTGATACTTTATCCTATGTTTCTTTGCAGCTTCAATCATAGCGCAGCGAACGTCTGCATCGCACATAACCGAACGGTCCATAACCTTTATCGCCGCACCGCCGCCGAGCTTCACCGCCATAACCGGGCATTCGGGAGTATCGCCGGTGTCGGTAACATCGACTGCAACCGCATATTGAGGATTTACCGAATAAGCCGCCGCCTTTGCACCTCTCAAGCCAACCTCTTCCTGGGTTGTAAACACAAAGTACAAGTCATTTTTAGGTTTCTTTATGCTCTGCATAGCCTTGATAAGCATATAGCAGCCGGCTCTGTTATCAAGAGCTTTAGATATTACTGTTTTTCCGGAAACGACAGCTTCACCGATAAATGCGGCGGGGGCGCCTATGGATATACGCTGTTCAGCCTCCTTTTTTGAAGCAGCGCCGACGTCGATGTAAAGCTTTGAAAATTCCGGCTTTTTGTTAAATTCCTTTTCCTCGCTGCCAATTATGCCGATAGTGCCGTTCGCAAAGCGGACGCGTCTGTGGACAAGCTCACGCACGTAAAGTCCGCCTATGGGAGAGAAACGCGCAAAGCCGTTATCGTCAATGTATGTTACCATAATGCCGATTTCGTCCATGTGCGCCGCAAGCATTACCCTTGCGCCGTCGCCCTTTTTGTGAGCAATGAGATTACCCATAGCGTCAACCTCATAATCATCGCAGCAGTCCTTGATTTCATCAATTATGACTTTGCGGATTGATTCCTCATTTCCGGAAATACCGTCAGCCGCGGTTAATTTCTTTAATAATTTCAATTTTAAATCCTCCTCCGATAACTTCTTTGAGCAAATTCGCGGCAGCCTTCAAATCGTTAAGGCTCATAAGCGATACAGGCGAATTTGTATAGCGGCAGGGAATACCGAGAACAATAGCTCTCATGCCGCCGAATGAGCTTATCACTGCGCCGGCCTCGGTAGCATCGGGAACAGTGTGCATAAACTGAGCCTTAATATTTCTTTTTTCGGCTGCAAGACACAGATCACCGCATAAATCCTTGTCGTAAAACCCCTTCATATCCATCAATCCGACAACTGCGCCGTTTCCGAGCATTGAGTTCACCTGATGCTGCTTTGCTCCGTGAATATCGGAAACCTCAACGGCGTCAACTATATATACAAAATCGGGACGGATTCTTTCCAGTGCAACCATTGCGCCCCTGGCGCCGATATGCTTTTGAGCAGTAAAAATATAATAGGTATCAAGAAGCGGTGTTTCGGCTATAGCCTCCTTAAGGCAGTAAATTCCCATTCTGTCAAGAGCCTTGCCTTTTATTATTCCATCGCAGAGCTCGCCGAATTCCGTGTCAAAGGTGATGTAGTCTCCGATGTTAACCTTCTTAAGAGCCTTTTCCTTATTCTTTGCACCTATGTCAATGAAAAGATTTTTCATTGGAACAACGCTCTCGCGCTCCTCTTTTTTCTGAAGGTGAATGGCCTTCATTCCGATTATGCCCGGAATTTTGTTAGCTCCGACCCTGACCTTTTTTGAAATAATGACGCGCGGGTCAATCGTGCCTACGGCTTCAAACTTAATAAAGCCTTTGTCGGTAATATCGCGGACAATAAATCCGGCCTCATCGACGTGAGTGATTACCGCATTTGTCAGTTCTGAGCTTTGTCCGCGCTTAAAAAGCGTAATGTTTCCGAGCGCGTCCACCATCGGAAATTTTTCAGGTTTGTATTCTTCAAGCAGTTCGGGAAAAAGCTGTTTCATAAGGTACATCTCATGTCCAGAGGGTGCGTCTGCCATGCTTATTCGTTTTAATGTATTCATGCGTTCACCTCCTCAAAGCTTAAGCTTTCGGTTCCGGTAAATTCTGAAATATATGCAGTAATCAGCTTAACTACAGCCTTTACATCGGAAACTGCAAGCGTTTCAACTGAGGTGTGCATATATTTGAGCGGGATCGACAAAAGTGCTGTCGGAACTCCGCCGCCCTTGGAGGACTGAATTTCCCATGCATCCGTGCCTGTTTCACCTCCGCAGGCTTCAATGGTATATTTTATTCCGCGCTTTTTCGCAAGCTCTATAAGCTCTTTTGAGAGCAGGGGATGGATATTGGGACCTACTGCAATGGCGGCTCCGGATCCTACCTCGAAGGCGTTGTCAGAGTTGTCCGGAGTAATCCCGTGAGTAACGTCAATGGCGATTGCCGCGTCGGGGCGAATACCTCCGGCAGTGGTTTTTCCTCCTCGGCATCCGACCTCCTCCTGAACAGCTGCAACTGCGTATACATCAGCGTTAAGCTCCATACCCTGAATATGCTCCATGACGCTTATTATTGCCGCAACAGAAGCACGGTCGTCAAGTGTTTTTCCGCTCCACTGTTTTTTTCCGAGCGCACCGACAGACTGCGCAAAGGTTACACTGTCGCCTACGGAAACGAGCTTTTTCAAGGCTTCGGCGGGGAGCCCCGTGTCGATAACCATGTGAGCCATATCCACGGTTTTGCCGGCTTCAAGACAGCGGGAGGGGAGTATGCCTATAACCGCGTTTAAATCCTTCTTTTTTGTGTGAACCACAACCTCCAGAGAGGGTAAGATTCTTTGGTCAACTCCTCCGACAGCCGCGAAGGTAAGATAGCCGTCATCGGTGATTGAGGTTACGATTAAACCGATTTCATCGCAATGCGCCTCAATCATGAGTTTGGGTGCGTTTTCCTTGCCGCAGTATTTAACCGCGATAACGCTTCCTAAATTATCTATTCTGACCTCGTCCGAATAGGGCATAAAGAGGTCTGCAATTTGTTTGTTATGGCGGTATTCGAAGCCGGAGATGCCGCGCATATCGCTGAGTTTTTTTATTAAATCTCTCAATTTTTCCTCCTTAAAGCTCATTAACGAGCTTTTTGAAAAGATTTCCTCTTTCCTCAAAATTTCTGAACATATCGAAGCTTGTGCTTGCAGGTGAGAGCAGAACAATGTCGCCGTTCTCAGCAATGTCGTGAGCAAGCCTTACCGCGTCTTCATAGGTATGCACTTCGAACATTTCGGGAATATCGCTTCTGCCGGTGCTGAGAACCGCTTGTCTAATCTGACCCGCTGTCGGGTGGATTTTTTTATCCTCCTCCGTAACCGGAATCTTGCTTATTAGGATAAGTTTTTTTACATGGTCGGCAATCGGGTTTCCGATTTCATCGTAAGGGATCCCCTTATCCTTGCCGCCGGCGAGCATAATAATTTTCTGCTTGAAAACACCGAGCGCGTTTATTGTTCTGTTCGGGCTTGAGTCGATTGAACTGTTGTAGTAGCGTACGCCATCCTTTTCGCGTACAAGCTCGATGCGGTGAGGAACGCCGCCGAAGGTTTTCGCCACCTTAACTATTATATCATCGCTGACAAGACCGGAAACAGCGCCGATGGCAGCCATATAATTTTCGACATTGTGCATACCCGGAATTTTAATGTCTGTGATGTCCAGTACAGCCTCATTGCCGCGGCGGATAGTGCTGCCGTCGAGCCAGATTGAAGCTTTTGTTCTGCGTGAAAAGAATCGCACATCGACATGAGCCATCGGGAGCAGAGCGGCACTGTCAGCATTATCGGCATTCAGAACAAGGATGCCTTCACGAGGCATATTCTTGAAGATATTCGTTTTTGCATCGATATATTCGGCATAGTCGGTGTGCCAGTCGAGATGATTCGGGCTGAGATTGGTGATTACAGCTCTTTCGGGAGCTTTTTTCATTGTATGCAGCTGAAACGAAGAAAGTTCCAGAATAACCCAGTCGTTTTCGGTCATTTCGTCAGCCATGTCAAGCACAGGATTTCCAATATTGCCTCCGAGCCAGGTTTTGTAGCCGGCTTCGGACATGATTTTATGAATAAGCGTTGTAGTAGTTGTTTTGCCGTCGGAGCCGGTCACAGCGATTATGTGAGCCGGGCAGACTTCAAAGAAGGTTTCCATTTCCGAGGTAAGCACAGCACCGTTTTTAACGGCTTCAAGCAGCTGCGGCTTATCGAAGCGGAGGCCGGGAGTTTTAAATATGATTTCTCCGTCAAGGCGGTCAAGGTATTCCGGACCCAATATCATTTTAACGCCAAGCTCCTCACAAGCGGTATAATTATCGCCGAGATAATCCCTGTCGCGTGCGTCAAAAGCCGTAACATGAGCGCCGAGCTTAACAAGAAGCCTGATAAGCGGCATATTGGAAATACCGATACCGATTACGTTCACATTCTTTCCTTTTATATTCTGCTTAAATTCCTCAAGTTTAGTCATTGTATTAGTCCTTTCGTGAAAACATATTTTTCTAAGGAAATATTGTTTTGATTGATTTTTTCCTAAGGAATCACTGATTAATTATAGTTCGTAGTGAACGCAGTCAGATTTTTCGTCAGATTATGCAAAAAGCTCGAAGGCATACTTGCGTATGTCGAGAGATTTTTGTATGATATGACGGAAAATATGCAAGTTCAATGCGTGCTAAGCCATTAGGCGTTAATTAATCAGTAATTCCCTAATATATATTATATAGGAAATATGGTGAAATGTAAAGAGAAATAAAAAAGTTTTTTCTGCCTTTTTTTGGAGGATAATCTGTGAGGAATAGTTAAATCATGAGAGAATGGGAAATTGCTGCACGGTTTTTGAATGAGTAAACAAACTATGAATAAATCGTAAACAAGGCGTAAAGAGCGATTTAAAGGTCATGATTATTTCTAAACTATGGTAAAAATGATTATTTTATTGCTTTAGAACATAAACTTTTTTGTCAAAATATGCCACTAATTTACATCCTGTTAATAAAATTTACAAAATATCAACTCATTCAAAAGCCATGGAAACTGCTGTAAAACTATTGACAAAATGAATTGAATGAGTTATAATATTCTTGGGTAGAAAAATACTGCATTTTATTTGATTGGTGGAGATGAGTTATGGAAGGGCAAAAGAAAAAAGCAATTCAAGCATTGGTGGATACTGCGGTTAGTGCATTTTCAGAGGGATTAGTATGCAGATATAGCAATGAAGTTGACGATGTAAATGGCGTTATTAATATGAAAAAGAATAACTGTTTTATTGCAGAACTAGGAGACGAATTTATGTTTTATTCTGCTTTTGTACGGAGTTTTGACAGTAGCTTTGGCAATGTTCTTGAGAAGATGGGGAATAATATAGCAATGCTTTCTTATGAAGTTAGAGGAGATATTAATTCATTTATTCTTCCTGATCAAACTCAGCGTATAGCATCCGTATTAGATAGTTATGTTAAACGAGTGACAAATCCGGATATAGAACATTATTCTTCTTATTCGTGCATATATCCTCGTGATATAACGAGTTATAAAAGAAATCATGTTACGGACAACTACTTTTATTCTGCTGAAAAGAATGAGCATTACTTAATTGAACTTAAAGCTTCCGGTGATTTGGATAATAAAAAATCTCGTGCTGAAAAATCGGCTTTGTTGGAAGAATATTTTCTGCTGAAAAATCAATTAAAAGATGATAAAACAGCTAAAATAAAAATATTTTTTGGAACGGCATACAATAAATTTGGAGAAGGTAAGCCTTGGAAACAAGAAAGAGTAAAACAATTTTTTGCGGAAGGGGAGCTTTTGATTGGAAAAGATTATTGGAATTTTGTATGTGATGATGTGGAAGGGTTCGATGTTGTTTTTCAGCAATATGTAATATCTGCTGAAAAAATAAAAATTGCATTAAATAAAATAAAGGAAATGTATTTTAAATAATTATGATTGATTTATTAAATTTACATAAAAGCGTATTGATAAACGGAGATTGCTTTTCTGTACTTAAAAATATACCTGATAACTCTGTGGATTTGATTTTAACAGATCCTCCTTATAATATTGCCAAATATAGTACGGGTAATATAAAATTTGATTGGCGAGCAGATAGAAATAATGATTTGGCTGAATGGGATTTGATGGAGTTAAATCCTAAGGATTTGGTTGATGAGTTTAAGAGAATACTATCCCCAAAAGGAAATATATTTATTTTCTGCTCATATAATATAATTGGTGAATACCACAAGGTTTTTGACCCGGAATTTGATACTTTTCAATTCATGGTTTGGCATAAAACGAACCCGGTTCCTAATTTTAGAAAATCATCCTTTTTGAACAGCTGTGAATTAATTGTAAGTTGTTGGAATAAGGGGCATACGTGGAACTTTACAACACAAAATGATATGCATAATTTTATTGAATCGGGCATTTGTATGGGACGTGAACGAATAAAAAATAAAGACGGAAAAAATTTACATCCAACACAAAAACCTGTTTCTATACTTGAAAAAATAATCAAGATATCTTCAAATGAAAATGATATTGTTTTAGATTGTTTCAATGGTGTGGGAAGCACCGGCGAAGCTGCTTTAAAATTAAACAGAAGATATATAGGTATTGAAATTGATAAAACATATATGAATGCAACCTATAAGCGGCTTTCAAAATATTCAGATGAAAAAAATGTTGATAATAGTAATGAATATGTTGCTGTGTGGAGTTAATGCAGACGTTATGGCAACAGGTTGACTTCTGTCTGCAAAATTGATCATACAGTTCAGTGTGTCGAAAATGCAGACAACTAATAAACGGAGAGAGTCAATCAAATGACTCTCTCAATTTATTATGACTTAATTAGTTTTTCGGAACAGTAGCCCAGTCCTTGTCGAACTGTGCTATACCCGATGTTGTAAGCGGATGGTTAAGCATCTGCATGATTACCTTGTACGGTACAGTTGCGATGTCGCAGCCTACTCTTGCAGCATCGATTACGTGAATCGGATTTCTGATTGAAGCGGCGATGATCTCTGTATTGATTGTCGGATCAGCATCAAAAATGTCAACGATTTCCTCAATGAGCATCATGCCGTCACGACCTATGTCATCAAGTCTGCCTAAGAACGGACTTACATATGTAGCACCTGCTTTAGCTGCCAAAAGTGCCTGTGCAGCTGAGAAGATAAGAGTTACGTTTGTCTTAATGCCGAGAGCGGTCATCTTCTTGCATGCCATAAGACCTTCCTTGTTGAACGGAATTTTAATGATAATGTTCGGATGAATTGCAGCGAGAGGTTTAGCCTGCTCTACCATTTCGTCCGGATCCTTTGCTGTTACTTCAGCGCTGATCGGTCCGTCAACAATTGTAGTAATCTCTTTAACAACGTCCTCAAACTTTCTGCCGGACTTAGCGATAAGTGACGGGTTTGTTGTAACGCCGCAGATAACGCCCATGTCGTTTACTTCACGTATTTCGTCTACGATAGCTGTATCGATAAATAATTTCATTGGAATACCCTCCTGAATTTAAAGTTTATGCTAATATTATATACAATTTTAAGGAAAATGTCAATAGACTACTTGAAATTCTTAAAAAAACAGTGTATAATAGACATAAAATAGATAAAAAAGGAGGGATTTACAAATGGCAAAGTATACATATACCCCAATAGGTGTTTGCAGTGTACAGATTGATTTTGAAATTGAGGATAACAAGGTCAGAAATATACGTTTTACACGCGGCTGTAACGGAAATACCCAGGGAATTGCAAAGCTTGCCGAGGGTATGGAGGTTGATGAGGTAATCAGACGCCTTAAGGGTACGGACTGCAACGGTAAGGGAACATCATGTCCTGACCAGCTTGCGAAAGCTTTAGAGCTGGCAAAAAATCAGTAAAAATAATCGTCATATTAAATATAGAATGCACATAATTATATATTATGTGCATTTTATATTTAGGGGATGATTATTTGAAACGTATTATTTTATTTACAGCTATGCTTATAACCGCAGTATTCGGTATTGTGAGGGCGCAAGCGGACAGGCCGGAGCTTGCGTCTGCGGAAATATATGTTGTAGATTCGGAATTGATGAGGCTGATTCCAGTTACGGAGCAGCTTATCAAGGGAGACGGCGAATTTATGGCGCAGCAGGCAGTTCGCCGTCTGATACGCGGTTATGACAGCAACCGTAAAATCCGGCGGCTTATCCCGGAACGGGGAGATTGCATCAGTCTTAAGCTTAATGACAGGATTGCCTGCATAAACCTGAAAACGAAATATCTTAAGGACGAGCTTACAAGCCGTGACCTTGAAAAGCTGTTTGTATATCAGGTGGTAAATACAGTTACCGCAGTTCCGGGCATAGATGCTGTAAAATTCACGCTTGACGGTTGTCAGACAAAGAAGCTTGCCGGATACCTTGATATGAGGGACGTATTTGTTCCTGATTATTTAATTTAGAAATCGGAATATCATTAAATTCGGTCATGTGCCGCCAGTAACGCTTTGGCATTAATGTCATCCGGCATTTTTCGTTATGGCGCGGCTTGATTTCCACAGTATTGTAGAACAGCTTCCAAAGGCTGCGGTAATGCGCCTCGTTCTCGCTGTAGCTTAAGCGCGGAAGTCCCTCTGTTTCACGGATAACACATTCTTTTCCGTTGTAAACCACGCACATCTGACGCTTTATGTCGTGCAGAAGAAATGCCATGTTGGAATAACGCTTTCTGAAATGCTCGGCAAGTATCGGCAGAACATTGTGCACCGGCTCAATTTCACTGTAGAAAACACCGCTGTCAAGCTCGCTGAAGCGTACGAAGCCTGTATATTTGTGAGCCTCGTGTCCGGTGTAATATGAAGCGTTAAGAACAAAATCGACACAGGGAACAGTAAGGTAATTGTCAGCGGTTTTGCCGAATTTCAGACACATCCGAATATAACCGAATATATTTATTTCTCTGTGTTCATATTCGGAAAGATGGGTATAATACATATGCCTGTAGGCTTTGCCCCCGGCGCAGTCAATGATTTTGTCAGCGACACGGCGCGCTTTTTCGGTATCTGTTTCAATACTGCGGTATTCACTGTCAAGCGTGAGCTGACCGTTATATGACGGCTCAATGTTGAGAGGACGCTCATGATTAAGATAACAGTCAAAGACGGCGGTAAGCAGTCCCTCGAAGCTTCCGTCATAAAGATATATCACATTTCTCCGGTCAGACATTTTATTTTATCCTCCTTTGTCGGCGCGTCGTCAAAAAGGCTTATCTGACCGTAGCCGCTCACATTATTGTCCGAGAGAAGCATGGGAGTGATAAGCTCCTGACGGAGCCATAGATTATTAAAGGTTCTGCCGCCGCAGGTGCAGAAGTATTTTGCGCGCTTCATGGAAATTCTCATTTTGCGCAGATCCTCAAAGCTAAGGCTGTGCGTACGGCGGCAGCGCACGATTTTGAGCGCGGATTTAATTCCTATTCCGGGTATCCGCATAATCATTTCATATGGTGCGGAATTAATTTCAACGGGGAACAGCTCCAGATGGCGCAGCGCCCATTCACATTTTGGGTCAACGATGTTGCTGAAGCTTTCATGTTCATCGTCAAGCAGCTCATCCGCGCGGAAGCTGTAATAGCGCAGAAGCCAGTCTGCTTGATACAATCTATGTTCGCGAAGCAGCGGAGGCGCGGAAGTGGGCAGCAGCGGATTGGTTCCCATAGGAATATATGCTGAAAAGTAGACACGTTTCAGATGAAATTTGTCATACAGGTTCTGCGAAAGGTTGAGTATGGTTTTATCGCTGTCCGGAGATGCACCGATAATCATCTGAGTACTCTGACCGCCTGGAGTGAAGCGAGGTGCCTTCTTATAGACCGTCAGTTCTTCTTTGTTGGAAATAATTCCGTCACGGATTTGGCGCATGGGTGCAACGATATTTTGTTTGGTTTTCTGCGGAGCAAATTTTTGCAGTGCGGCTGAGGACGGAAGTTCAATATTGACGCTCATTCTGTCGCACAGCAATCCGAGCTGAGCAACAAGCTCCTTTGACGCGCCGGGGATAGCCTTCGCATGAATGTAGCCGTTGAATTTGTATTCAACACGCAGAATGGTAAGCGCACTTATGATTAATTCCATTGTGTGGTCGGGGTTCTTTACGACTGCGCTTGAAAGGAAAAGACCTTCTATATAATTGCGCTTGTAGAAATTTATCGTAAGGTCAGCAATTTCCCTCGGTGTGAAAGCAGCGCGCTCTACATCGTTGGAGCTACGGTTCACGCAGTACTGACAGTCATAAATACAATAGTTGGTTAAAAGGATTTTCAGCAGGGAAATACATCTTCCGTCTGCGCTGAAGCTGTGGCATATGCCGCCGATTGAGGCGTTTCCTATGCCGCCGGAGGTGTTTTTTCGTCCTGAGCCTGAGGAACAGCACGAAGCGTCATATTTTGCCGCGTCTGTGAGTATACGGAGCTTTTCTTCGATAATCGGAATGTCTGTTTTCATGGTGAACCTCCTGCGTAAATTTCTTTGATATATTTATTATAGCATACAAAATAAGGTTTGTCAAACAAATTTTCGAAAAAATGTGAAAATTTTTGCGCTTTGGAATTGACGTTCGATATCAGAGTATAATCGGTTGTCATTAATCAAGTGAAATTGATACCTTAATATCATATAAAAATAAAATAATTTATTGGTATATTTGTATATTGTATGTAAATAACAGTTGAAAATTATGTAAAAAAACAACAAATTTTTGTGAATATATGATACAAATAAGCGTAAAAATGCGATAAAAAGGGGGTTTTCGCCAATATGCACAAAATATTTTTTAAATTTTATTTATATTATATACTTTACTAACAAAAGATTTTGTGGTATAATATAAGCATAATACGGTAAGTGCGGTATGTTTTGGCATATACCGTATGGAAACAATCTTAATTAGAGAGGAGAGAAAAGCATGGTTGAACAAAATGAGGTTGTACAGAGTCATGCTAATATCAGTGACTTCCAGACCTATCTGTTCAATTCCGGCGATAATTTCCGTTCATATGAAATATTCGGAACACATAGAATTGAGCTTGACGGCAGCAAAGGCTGGCGTTTTGCGGTATGGGCTCCGAAGGCTGTGTCCGTAAGAATCACCGGTGATTTTAACGGTTGGGCAGACAGCGGCTATGAGCTTTCAAAAATCGGTACGACCGGAATATGGTACGGCTTCTTTACAGATATTAAAGAGGGCTCGCTCTATAAATACGCAATCAAGGCTGAGGATGGTGAAACGTATCTCCGATGCGACCCATATGCGGTTTTCTGTGAAGTGCGTCCCGGAACCGCTGCTGTGGTAACAGAACTTAAAAAATTTAAGTGGGCGGATAAGAACTGGTTCAAGCGCCGCGCGAAAACTGACAGTATTCATTCGCCGATGAATATATATGAGGTTCATGCCGGATCATGGAGGGTTCATGATGACGGAAGCTTCTATAACTATCAGGAGCTTGCCGATGAGCTTGTTCCGTATATGAGCGATATGGGGTATACTCATATTGAGCTTATGCCGCTGACGGAGTACCCGTTTGACGGCTCTTGGGGATATCAGGTAACCGGTTATTTCGCGGCAACCTCACGCTACGGTACACCGGAGCAGCTTAAGTATTTTGTGAATAAATGTCATAAGGCAGGAATTTCCGTTATTATGGACTGGGTTCCCGCACATTTCCCGCGCGACGCTCACGGTCTGCGTATGTTTGACGGCTCGCCCTGCTATGAATATGCTGATCCGAGAGAGGGAGAACATAAGGACTGGGGAACTATGGTATTCGACTACGCTAAGTCGGAGGTAATTTCCTTCCTTACATCATCGGCTTATTTCTGGGCCGATGAATATCATATAGACGGCTTGAGAGTTGATGCTGTTTCGTCAATGCTTTACCGCGATTATTCACGTAATGACGGAGAATGGGTTGCGAACAAGTACGGCGGTAACGGAAATCTTGAAGCGGTTGATTTGTTCAGAAAGCTTAACCGCCTTATGAACAAAGAATTCCCGGGTTTTCTGATGATTGCAGAGGAATCAACGGCATGGCCGCTTGTAACGGCTCCGCCGGAAAATGACGGACTGGGTTTTAACTTTAAGTGGAACATGGGATGGATGAACGACACTCTGCGATATGTGAGCATGGATCCGTACTTCCGAAAGGACAATCATAACCTCATGACATTCCTTATGATGTACGCGTATTCGGAGAACTTTATTCTTCCGCTTTCACATGATGAGGTTGTTCACGGCAAGCATTCGCTGATTGACAAGATGTTTGGAACCTATGAGGAAAAGTTTGACGCGTATAAGGCGTTCCTCGGTTATTACATGACAGTTCCGGGCAAGAAGCTTATGTTTATGGGCGGAGAAATCGGTCAGTTCCTTGAATGGAGATTTGAGGAACAGCTCGAATGGAATCTGCTTGATAACGAAAAGCATAAGAAGCTTAAGAAATTCGTTCAGGAGCTGAACCATTTTTACATTGAAAACAAGGCGTTATGGGAGCAGGAACAAAGCTGGGACGGATTTAAGTGGATAAATGAAACAGATAATGAAAACTCTGTATTCACGTATATCCGCAGACCGAAGAATGATGAGGATGCGGTATATGTCATCGCAAACTTTACACCGATAGACCGTCCGGTTTACAAAATCGGCGCGCTTATGCCGGGTGAGTATGAGGTTATAATGCACTCGAATTCAACAAAGTACGGAGGCTCAAGGAGAATAGGCAGAAAGGCGTTTAAGACGGTTGACAAGCCTTATTCTGATATGCCGTGCACAATGAGTGTATTCGTTGACGCAAATTCCGTTATGTTTCTTAAGAAGCGTAATGCGAAGGCAAAGAAGCCTTCGAAAGTAAAAGCGCAGGCAAAGGTAAAAAAGACAGAATAAGTTTGGAAAAAGATAAGCGGCTCATTTTGCGGTTCTCAGCGACTTGAAGTATAAACATACATCGGCGTAGCTTCTGACGGCAATCTGCTTGCTTCTCTTTTCCCAAACGCATTTGTGAAAGGAATTCGGATTATAAACATGGTAAATAAAAGCTTAAAAGCTTTTAATATAGCAAAAAATATTTTTTAATATAATATAGGAGATGATAGTATGATATCAAAAGACTGCGTAGCAATGATACTTGCAGGTGGTCAGGGTTCCAGACTTGGAGCCTTAACAAAGAATGTCGCAAAGCCGGCAGTTCCGTTCGGCGGAAAGTACAGAATTATTGACTTCCCGTTATCAAACTGCGTTCATTCAGGCATCGACACCGTTGGTGTGCTTACACAGTATCAGCCGCTTGAGCTTAATACTTATATAGGAAACGGCAACCCGTGGGATTTAGACCGTTCACACGGCGGAGCGTATGTGCTTCCGCCTTATCAGAGTGCATCGGGAGGCGAGTGGTTCAAGGGAACTGCAAACGCTATTTACCAGAACCTCGGCTTCCTCGAGGGCTTCAACCCGAAGAATGTATTAATCCTCTCGGGCGACCACATTTATAAGATGAACTATGGCGAAATGCTTAAGGCTCACAAGGAGTCGGGCGCTGCGGCAACAATCGCTGTTATGCCTGTTCCGTGGGAGGAGGCAAGCCGTTTCGGAATTATGAATACAAATCCGGAAACAAATGAGATTACAGAATTTGCAGAGAAGCCGGCAGAGCCTAAGAGCAATCTTGCTTCAATGGGAATCTATATTTTCAGCTATGATGCGTTAAAGAAGTATCTTACAGCTGACGAGAGAGATCCGGAGTCAGAGAACGACTTTGGTAAGAATATTATTCCGACAATGCTTAATAACGGAGAAAAGATGATGAGCTACCGTTTCGAAGGTTACTGGAAGGACGTTGGAACAATCCAGAGCTTGTGGGAAGCAAACATGGACTTAATCGACAATCCTCCGAAGTTTGATCTGGATGACAGAACATGGAGAATCTATTCGCGTAACTTTGCTCTGGAACCGCACTATGTAGGAAAAACAGCAAGGATTACAAATTCATCCATAACAGAGGGCTGCGGAATTCACGGTACAATCGATCATTCGGTTGTATTCAGCGGAGTTGAAGTTGGCAAGGGTACAGTTATCAAGGATTCGGTTATCATGCCGGGCGCGCAGATCGGCGCAAATGTAACGATTGAAAAGGCAGTTATCGGTCAGAAAGCTGTTATCAAGGATAATGCCAAGATTGGTGTATCGCCGGCTGTAGACGGAAATCCGTACGCTTCAAAGTACTGCACACACGGTATCGTACTCGTTGAGGGCGGAGCCGAGGTTCCTGAGGGCGCAGATATCCCGAAGGAAAGCATGGTTGAGGTGTAATAATAAATAGAGGAGGATTTGTACAATGAATAAAGATACAATGGGTATTATTCTGACAAGCGGTGACAGAATTCACCCGCTTACAGAAATCAGAGCAAACAGCGCATTGCCGATAGCAGGCAGATACAGAATTATCGACTTTGTTCTTTCCAACATGGTTAATGCCGGTATCACAAACATCGGTGTGGCAACAGAGTCAAACTATTCATCACTCATGGACCACATAAAGTCAGGTAAGCCATGGGATCTTGACAGAAAAAAGGGCGGACTGAATATTCTTCCGCCGTCGCTTGAGCAGATGAATCTCGGCGTTATCAGAGGAAATATTGATATGCTTGCAGGTATTCGCGATTACATTCACAGAAGTCCGGAGAGCTATGTAATACTTAATCTCGGAAACAATATATACAATATGGATATGGCTGCCATAGTTGACGCTCATATTAAGAGCCAGGCTGATATTACAGCTGTATACAAGGATTATGCCGGAATAAGCGAGGAAGCAGAGCTTACAAGATATACTCTCCTTGAAATTGACGAGGAAGGCAGAGTAAGAGATATTGAGGTTCAGCCGTATTATCCGAAAACAACGACAGCTTCGCTTGATATATATGTAATGGATAAGGTTCTTCTTGAGAGCATTATTGACGAATGCAGCGCAAGAGGCGACAAGGATCTTGTAAAGGACGCTCTTGTAAAGAAAATGGGCGGAATGAGAATTTTTGGCTATAAACATGAGGGTTACTGCTACAAGGTAGATTCAATGAAGGCTTATTATGCGGCTAACATGAATTTCCTGAACGGCGCTCTCCGCAAGGAGCTGTTCAATCCGGAGAGACCTATCTTTACAAAGACAAAGGATCAGACTCCGACAAAGTACGGCGCTGAAGCAGAGGTATACAACTGCTTCGTTTCAGACGGATGCGTAATTGAGGGTACCGTTGAAAATTGTATTCTCTCGCGCGGTGTTAAGGTTGAAAAGGGCGCTATAGTAAGAAATTCAATAATTATGCAGGACAGTATTATCGAAGAGGGCGTAGAGCTTGACTGTGTAGTATTTGATAAGGAAGTACACATCACAAAGGGCAGAAAGCTTATAGGTCAGGAGGCTGCTCCGCTGGCTATTGAAAAGGGTACCAAGATCTGATTTTGCATTGCAGGAGATCTGCAAACAAAGGAAAGCGCTCCTGCGCTTTCCTTTGTTTGGAATATAAAAGAGCATAAAAAGGTCATAAAAATCGGTACAAATACGGATATAGTTCACTATCTGCAAAGATTTTTTTGCCTGATAATTGGTCAAAACAACTTTTTTTCGTGATTTGTTTGACAAAACATGAAAATTATAGTATAGTATTAGGGAGGAAAGGGCATTAATATGCCTTATTCCGGGAAGGAGTTTGTTATGAAAGTTTTATTTGCCAGCTCTGAGGTTGCGCCGTTCGCAAAAACGGGCGGTCTTGGAGATGTTGCCGGTTCACTTCCGGCAGTGCTTCGTGAAAAAGGCGTAGACGCAAGAGTTATCATGCCGCTGTATGCGTGTATTCCTCAGAAGTTTAAGGATCAGATGAGGTATCTGAACCATATCTATATTGACATGGCATGGCGCAGGCAGTATGCAGGCGTGTTTGAAATGGAATACAACGGCAGTATTATTTACTTCGTTGATAACAAATTTTATTTTGCGGGCGATAAGC
Organism: bacterium; assembly: GCA_030536655.1. Lineage (GTDB taxonomy): Bacteria > Bacillota > Clostridia > UBA1381 > UBA1381 > UMGS1958. The sequence goes on from JAUNPN010000003.1 coordinate 26,124, forward strand.
CGTATGATTATATCCATCTTGACTGTGAGAAGTTTATCTTCTTCTCGAAAGCGGTTCTTTCTCTGCTTCCGACAATTGATTTCAGACCGGACGTAATCAACTGTAACGACTGGCAGACAGGTCCTATCCCGGTATTCCTCGATACCTTCCAGGATAATCCGTTCTACCGAGGAATAAAGACAGTTATGACGATTCATAATCTTAAGTTCCAGGGCAGATGGAGCCTTAAGGGTATCAAGGACGCAATGGGTATCAGCGATTACTATTTCACACCGGACAAGCTTGAATACTACAAGGACGGAAACCTCTTAAAGGGCGGAATGGTATACGCTAATAAGATTACAACTGTATCTGAGACCTATGCCGGTGAGATTCAGTCGCATGAATACGGCGAGGGCTTGGATGCGCTTTTACGTGCACGCAGCAACGACCTTATAGGTATTGTAAACGGTATTTCTTATACAGACTGGGATCCGGCTACCGACCCGATGATTTATGAAAACTATACCCTTGAAACACTTCAGAAGAAGGTTGAGAATAAGAAGAGACTTCAGGAGGAGCTTGGACTTCCGGTTGACGAGAACAAGATGATGATTGGCATAGTGTCGCGTCTTACAGACCAGAAGGGCTTTGACCTTGTTGCGTACAAGATTGAGGAGCTTTGCAACGGCGGCGCGCAGGTTGTTGTTCTCGGTACAGGCGATGAAAAGTACGAGAATCTCTTCCGTCATTATGCATGGAAGTATCCGGACCGCTTCTCGGCTCAGATTTATTTCTCAAACGAAATGTCGCATAAGATTTACGCGGCATGTGACGCGTTCTTAATGCCGTCGCGCTTTGAGCCGTGCGGCTTATCACAGCTTATCAGCCTCCGTTACGGTACGCTTCCGATTGTACGCGAAACGGGCGGTTTGAAGGATACGGTTAATCCGTATAATAAATATACCGGAGACGGTAACGGTTTCTCGTTCGCAAATTATAACGCTGATGAGATGCTTGGAGTTATCTGGAATGCTATGGATGTTTATTACAATGACCGTGACGCATGGAATCATATTGTTGCAAACGCTATGAATTCTGATTTCTCATGGAATGTATCGGCAGACAAGTATATCAGAATGTATCAGGATTTGACGGGAATTTACGATATACCTGAAAAAAAAACTGAAAATGTAGCCGAAAAGGATGTGTTCGAGTCTACGATTGAGAGAGATTATGCCGCTTCGAACGACGCTGTTGCAAGCGCTGCGAAGGAGCCGGAAATAGTTCAGGTTAAAAATCCGTTCGAGTCCGAGGAAGAAAAGGCAGAGGCAAAACCGGAGAAAAAGGCTGTAAAAAAGTCAGCGGCAAAGAAAACAGTAAAGAAAGCCGCTGAAAAGAAGCCGGCATCCAGAAAATCGGCAGCTAAGAAGGCTGACGAGACGGAGACCGGGGAAACAGAGGCGGAGGCAAAGAAGCCGGCGGTAAAGAAAACAGTAAAAAAAGCTGCCGAAAAGAAGCCGACAGCCAAGAAAACAACCGCAAGAGCCAATGCAAAAAAGTCGGCGGCGACTCCCGCACCGGCAAAAAACGACTAAAAATAAAGGGGATGTAACGAGTAATGGCAGAAACAAAGAAGACTACGGCAGTTAAGGCAACCGCGAAGGCTGCAAAGGCTGCAGCTCCGGCAGTAAAGCTTACGGCTGCAGAGGAAAAGCTTAAGCGCGAGATTATCGGCAAGGTAGGAAGACATTTCGGTAAGGTTATGGAAGAAGCTACACCTAACATGGTTTATGCTGCCTGTGCGCTTACTGTTCGTGATCAGATCATGGAGAAGTGGGCAAAGTCACATAAGCAGGTTAGGGAAGAAGGCTCAAAGAAGCTTTATTATCTTTCGTTTGAGTTCCTTATGGGAAGACTCTTATGCACAAATATCTTAAACCTTATGCAGACAGCAGAGTACGAGCACGTTCTTGCTGATTTGGGATATAAGCTTTCGGATATTGCTGAGATGGAAAATGACGCAGGACTTGGAAACGGCGGTCTCGGAAGACTTGCTGCCTGCTTTATTGATTCACTCACAACCTTGGACTTACCGGCATACGGCTGTACAATCCGCTATGAGTATGGTCTTTTCAGACAGAAGATTGTAGAGGGTTATCAGACAGAGCTTCCGGATATTTGGCTTGAACATGGTAATGCGTGGGAAGTTGCAAGACCGGACGAGGCTGTAGAGGTTAAGTTCGGCGGAAATATCGAGAGCTACTGGGATAACGGCAAGATGGTATTCAATTATAAGGATGCGGAAACAGTTCTTGCTATGCCGTATGATATGCCGTTGGTTGGCTATGATTCAAAAATTATCAACAAGCTCAGACTTTGGGGAGCGTCAATTCCGATGGAGATTACAAGCCGCAATTACTATGACAACGGAACCTTCAATAAGATGCTTCAGGCTAAGAGTCTTGCAGAGAAGATTTCCGGCGTGCTTTATCCGGACGATACAACAGATGATGGTAAGATTTTGAGATTAAAGCAGCAGTACTTCCTTGTTTCTGCTACGTTACAGTGGATTTTAAAGGAATTTGAGGAGCAGAACGGCAGCGACTGGACAAAGCTTCCGGAAAAGATTGTTATCCACATCAATGATACACATCCGACTCTTGCTATTCCGGAGATGATGCGTCTGTTAATGGACGAAAAGGGTCTCGGATGGGAAGAAGCGTGGGAGGTTGTTACACACGTATTTGCATATACAAACCACACAGTAATGAGCGAGGCTCTTGAAAAGTGGAGAATAGATATGTTCAGAAGCGTTGTTCCGAGAATTTATATGATTGTTGAGGAAATCAACAGAAGACTTATGGAACGGCTTGAGGTATTCTATCCGGGCGACAAGGGTAAGCATGATTGGATGGCTGTTATTGCTAACGGTCAGGTAAACATGGCTAACCTTTGTCTTGCAAGCTGCTTCGCGGTAAACGGCGTTTCACAGCTTCACACAGATATTCTTAAGAGAGATATCTTCAAGGATTACTATATGATGGATAAGGAGCGTTTCCACGCTATCACAAACGGTATTACCTTCAGAAGATGGATTGCGAACTGTAATCCGGCTCTTACAGAGCTTATCAACGAAACAATCGGCGAGGGTTGGTTGAAGGATGCGGATAGGCTTCAGGAATTAAAGAAGTACGCGAAAGATAAGGATTTCCAGAAGAAGTTCTATGAAATTAAGCGTGCGAATAAGGTTGCTCTTGCAGAGTATATTAAGGAACATAACGGTGTTGAGGTAAATCCGGATTCAATCTTTGATGTACAGTGTAAGAGACTCCACGAGTATAAGAGACAGATGATGAATGTACTTCACATTATTGCCGAGTACAACAGAATTTTAGAGGATCCGGCATATGCGGAGAATTATGTTCCTAAGACATATATCTTTGGTGCGAAGGCTGCTCCCGGCTATGTAAGGGCAAAGCTCATTATTAAGCTCATCAACTCAGTGGGTGATATGATTAACAACGATAAGAGAATTAATGATAAGATAAAGGTTATCTTCATTGAAAACTACGGTGTATCTCTTGCAGAAAAGATTATAACAGCCGCTGATGTATCAGAGCAGATTTCAACGGCAGGTAAGGAAGCATCAGGTACAGGAAACATGAAGTTCATGCTTAACGGTGCGCTTACAATCGGTACTCTTGACGGTGCGAACGTAGAGATGAAGGAGCAGGTAGGCGACGAGAATATCTATATCTTCGGTCTTGTCACCGAAGAAGTTGACGCTCGTCTTAAGTATGCGGGCAGCGATGAGGTTAAGAATATTTATTCATCGAACAGAGTATTGAGACGCGCGCTTGAGATGCTTATTGATGGTTCAATTATTCAGGGTAATACGCAGATATTCCAGGATCTTTACCAGACGCTTCTCTTCGGAGATTACGGTTATCCGGATACCTACATGGTAATTCGTGATTTCGAAGCATATATGCAGACGCATGAGAAGATTTCAGAAGACTACAAGAACAGGGAAAAATGGCTTGAAATGGCTATCAATAACACAGCTATGTCCGGCTTCTTCTCAAGTGACCGTACAATCAACGAATATAATGAGAAGATTTGGAAGCTCAAGGCTATTGACTAATTTGAGCAGAATTTAAATGAAAACCTCTCCTCCCGAAGGGGTAAGGGCTATGGGTGCATTCCGCGCGCATACAACCCTGCGCGCAGTCAGGATATTCGGTTATCGGCGGCGCGGCTCTTTGGGCGGAGGGTTTTTCGGGTTTTTTAGGGAGATTTAAATGAATATAGAACATAATTCGCGTGAGGAGTTTTATCGTTTCCCGTTCGGTGCTGTTACTTGCGGGACAGATGTGCGTTTAAGGCTTGCGGTTGAGGAGATTGGCATTCCTAATGCAGTGCGGCTTGTGTATATTGAGGACGGAAAATCTGAAAAAAGAATAGATATGCCGTATATTTTCAGTCTGTCTAAGCATAGTATTTATTCAGTAAGCATTAAAATGCCGAAAACGGCCGGACTTATCTGGTACTATTTTGAGCTTGAAACCTCAAGCGGAACAGTGTATTACGGCAATAATTCACATAATCTCGGCGGTATAGGAGAAACGCGTTATCACAAACCCTCCAATTCGTTCCAGATAACGGTGTATAATGATTATTACAGGACGCCGGATTGGTTTAAGGAAGGTATTGCATATCAAATTTTTCCGGATCGCTTCTTCAACGGAAATGAGGACGGCTCTTTTCTTGCGGAGCGTAATGACATAATAAAGCGTAACTGGGGAGATTTGCCGTTTTATAAGGCGGAACAGTTTGGCGGTGAATATAAGGCAAACGACTTCTACGGGGGAAACCTCAAGGGTATAATAAAGAAGCTTCCGTATCTTGCAGATCTGGGAATTTCGATTATTTATCTGAATCCGATATTTCGGGCATACTCAAATCATAAGTATGATACCGGCAGCTATGAGGAAATAGACCCAATGTTCGGCGATGAGGAAACCTTCAAGGAGCTGTGCTCTGAGGCAAAGAAGCTTGGAATAAGGATTATTCTTGACGGAGTGTTTAATCATACCGGTTCAAACAGTCGTTACTTCAATAAGAACGGAGAATATGACAGTGTGGGCGCGTATCAATCACAGGATTCTCCATATTACAGTTGGTACAGATTCATGGATTGGCCGGAGGTATATGAAAGCTGGTGGGGAATGCAAACACTTCCGCAGATAGAGGAACACAGCGACGAGCTGAGGGAATACCTGCTTTCAGGTCAGGATGCTATTATAAAGAAGTGGATAAGAGCCGGCGCTTCCGGCTGGAGATTGGACGTTGTTGATGAGCTTCCGGATTTCTTTGTGCGTGAGCTGCGCGCGAATGTTAAATCAGTTGATCAGGACGCGGTTATCATCGGCGAGGTTTGGGAGGACGCTTCAAATAAGATGGCATATGGCGAACGCCGCAAGTATTTCATGGGTGACGAGCTGGATTCAGTAATGAATTATCCGATGAGAAATGCTCTTATTGACGGTGCTCTTGGAAGAATTAATTCAAAGGAGCTTGATGCAAGGCTGATGAGCCTGAAGGAGAATTATCCGCATGAGGCATATTATTCGCTGCTGAATATGGTTTCCAGTCATGATGTTGAACGTATTATGACGCTTATGGGCGGAGTGCCGTCACGTCATGAGGTAGATCGTGAATATCAGGCGAATTTTAAGTTGGATGGATATGCGCTTACGGTTGCACAGGACAGAGCAACGCTTATTATAGGCTTGCTTATGACTCTGCCGGGAGTTCCATGTATTTTCTACGGAGATGAAGTGGGTATGCAGGGCTACGGTGATCCGTTCTGCCGGGCTTGTATGCCGTGGGGCGAGTTTGACAAAATTGACCCGGACGGCAGAGTAAGAACGAGATATAAGAACATGATTGCGCTGAGGAATTTGTCAAAGGCTTTTTCCTTGGGAGAGTTCGAGAGCGTGTATACTGAGGGCTTTGTTTACGGATTTGTGCGTTATTATGATGACGATATGTACGTTGTTATCGCAAACTGCGGAAGCATGAACGAATATATAAGGCTTGACGTTGCAAAATATAATATACGCGGTTTGAAATGCGTGACTGCCGAATCAGAAGAAATAAAATCAGAGGATGGTATTTTCAGAGTAAATATGCCGTCGTTATGGATTAAGGTATACAAGGCAACAGACTTTAAGTGATTTTTATAAGGAGATAAACAATGACAGGTGATGTAATTCATTTATGGCTGGTATCATGGGGCGGCGAAGGCTTTAAGGTATACCTCAGAAAGCCGCTGTCAGGCGGATCCTTCGGTGTTATGTGCAAGGGACGTATTGCCGAGGATGAGGAGCCTGCGGACGCAGCGTTCAGAATAGCTACAAGGCAGATTTCTGACAGAGTTGAAAAGAGTGATCTTGTGCTTCTTCCGGGCAGAGTAGAAGGCGAGCACGTATTCATGCTTAAGAAAAAATTCGAGCATTATAACACCGGCTCAATCAAAGGTGAGGTAACCAATATTGAGATTTCAAAGCTTTGGGATTATGTAATTGCGGAAAAAGGAGAGTATAACATTGATTTATATGAGCTTGCAATGGTAAAGACATATCTCAGAAGTGATTCACCGGAGGATGAGGAGGCTGAATTTGAGGTTGCACAGCTGAATATGTGTGATTTGGCGAACGAGTTCAGCATGAAGAACAAGAAGCAGCTTGAAAAGAGCGAAACCTGCGGTTGTTTCGGATGTGTTCGTGTGTTCAAGCCGTCAGAGGTAGTTGAATTCCTTGCCGGCGAGGATACTGCGGTATGTCCGTACTGCGGAACGGATTCTGTGCTGGGCGATTACAGCGGGTTCCCGGTAACTGAGGAGTTCATGCAGAAAATGAATGACGAAATGTTTGGCGAGATTATGAATCAGAAGGATTAATTGTCAGCCTCCGAAAATTCTGCAATGTGGGATTTTTGGAGGCTGTTATTGTTGGAATAGGCAGAACTGATACGAAATCCGTAATTAAAGAAGTGAATATTTAGAAGTCAAATTTTTTTCTGCTGCGGTTAGCTGTAAACAGCTAACCTATGACTTGCTTCGCGAGTCATCCGGTCAGATTATTCTAAAAATCCAACGCACACTGACGTGTGCCGAGAATTTTTGGGACAATATGACGGAAAATCAGCAAACAAGATGTGCTTAATTTACAGATAGGCTCTTAATACACCGATGGTACAGCAATTATTTGCTCGATTTTCGGTTCACCTTCGCAAAGCGGTTTTATTTGGTCAAGAAATGTGAGAAAATGCGGCATTTTGTTATGCTGCTCAATCGCGACGTCATTGAGCCATTCCTCAATAAACGTAAATTCAGAAGGCTTGCAGCGTCCCTGATAGATTTTATATGAAAGATTTCCGCGTTCCTTGCGCGTGTTCCGTACACAAACAAGCGCCAATCTTTTGAATTGGTCAACACAATCTTGTTTTACTCTGAAATTCGCAACTATTGTAATCATATTGCCGCACCTCTGTTATGTATAATGTCTATATATTTATAAAATTATTATATCATAAGTGCAAAGCCGCCAATCGGCTTTGCTTCACACCGATACAATAATTACAGCATTGAAATCCGAAAGGATTTCTTCCTTGATTGTAATTATTATATCATAAATCATTTGATTTGACAATAGAATATTGAGATTTTTTTGAATAAAAATGTCCATGTTCCGCATAAAATAATTATTGACAGTATGCGTAAAATATGGTATAATATTAGTTAATAAAAGGGAGTAGCGGCATGATGCGTATGCATTATGTGTGCGGTGCGACATACCCGGCAGATGTGCCCGTATCGTAATGAAACAGCAAGACTTTTGTTGCATATTTAGACGTATGCAGCAGGAGTCTTTTTTATTTTGCCGCAGCACCTTGAAAAAATACGGAGGTAAATATGTTATTAACAGTAATTCTTTTAATCATTGGCTTTGTCCTGCTTGTTAAGGGTTCGGACGTATTCGTTGACGGAAGTTCTTCGGTGGCAAGGCTGCTGGGAATTCCGGCGGTAATTGTCGGTTTGACTATTGTTTCGATGGGAACAAGCGCACCGGAAGCGGCGGTGAGCATTACTGCCGGTATCAAAGGCTCGAATGAGATTGCGCTTGCAAACCTTGTCGGCTCGAATACTTTTAATCTGCTTATGGTAGCGGGTATAAGCGCGGTTATAACGCCGTTCGCAGTTGATAAAATAGTTGTCAAGCGTGATTTTCCGATATGTCTTGGCATAATGGCAGTGACAATCGTTATGTGCATTGACGGTACAGTGTCAAGGGTTGACGGTATCATTCTGCTTGTGATTTTTGCGGCATACATAGTGTATCTTATCCGCAGCGCAATTAAAAACCGCGAGGTTTCGGAGGAGGACGAGGAGCCTATGCCGCCGATGAAAAGCGCTTTATTTATACTGATAGGTATCGCTGCGGTAATCATCGGTGGGCAGCTTGTTGTAAACAGTGCAAAAATAATTGCGGCAGCCTTCGGTATGTCGGAAACGCTTATCGGTTTAACGATTGTGGCAATAGGAACCTCGCTTCCGGAGCTTGTGACCTCCATTGTCGCAGCACGCAAGGGACAAAGCGGTATAGCTATCGGTAATGTTGTTGGTTCAAATATCTTCAATCTTGCATTTGTGCTAGGTATGTCGTCAACGGCCAATGCTATTGCGGTTGTTCCTGACGCAATGATTGACGCGTTTGTTATGATAGGAGCGAATGCTCTCGGATTTATATTCTGTTTTGCCGGTAGGAAACTTACAAGATGGGAGGGTATACTGTGTGTGATGATATATATCGCATATACCGCATATCTGCTTGTGAGATAAATTTTGAATTTGTAACAATAATGCTTGTAAAATTTTGAAAAGCGCACTGCAATATATAATAGTAAGCGCAATAAATCAGGCATTCTTTAATGGGAATATACAATTTCTTTAAATAAAGATATAAAAAGATGCTGTATCATCATTTGGTACAGCATCTTTACTTAGCGCCTAGCAGAAAAAATCCGACTTTGCAATATGCATTTCTTTAAGGAAGCACTGATTAAATATAGTACGCAGTGAACACAGTCAGATTTTTCGTCAGATTATATAAAAAGATCGAAGGCATACTCGCGTATGTCGAGAGATTTTTGTATGATATGACGGAAAATATGCAAGTTCAATGCGTGCTAAGCCGTTAGGCGTTAATTAATCAGTGCTTCCTTAATTAAGGATAGGCTCTTAATTTATTTACTGTTTTTTGTGAGAGCTTCCCACAGACCATTCAGGTATGCTATGCCGAGAGCTCTGTCATAAAGACCGTAGCCGGGACGAGCCTGTTCGCCCCAAATCATTCTGCCGTGGTCCGGGCGGATATATCCGTCAAAGCCGATATCATGATAAGCCTTCATAATCTCGTATAAATCAAGGGAACCGTCCGATGAAAGGTGAGCGCTTTCATGGAACTGCTTCTTTCCGAAAAATTTGATATTGCGTACGTGAGCAAAGTGAATTCTTCCCATTCCGCCGAAGTAACGGATAAGCTCAGGAATATTGTTGTCCGGATTTGCACCCAGAGAGCCGCTGCAAAGCGTAAGACCATTGTACGGACTGTCAACAAGATGTATAAGTCTGTCAAGGTTTTCCTTGTTTGTTACAATTCTCGGCAGACCGTAAATATCCCACGGCGGATCGTCCGGGTGAATTGCCATTTTAACGTCACATTCCTCGCATACCGGAATGATTTGTTCAAGAAAATATTTGAGATTGGCAAAAAGCTGCTCATGATTCATTTCGCGGTACTGTGCGAAAAGATTTTCAAGCTCTGCAAGCCTTTCCGGCTCCCAACCGGGAAGCGAAAAGCCGTTTGAATTGTCTGCTGTGCTTTTTACAAGGTCAATTGGGTCAACATTCACTACTTTTTCGTCAATGTAGCAAAGTGCATTTGAACCATCCGGCAATGGATATGCAAGGTCGCTCCTGAGCCAGTCGAATACCGGCATGAAGTTGTAGCAGATTACCTTTACTCCGAATTCGCTCAAATTTCTGATTGTCTGCTTATAATTTTCGATGTAGCGTTCTCTTGACGGAAGTCCGAGTTTTATATCCTCGTGTACGTTTACGCTCTCAATTACTTCAAGCTCAAGCCCTGAGGCTTTTACTGTGTTATAAAGCTTTTTTATAGCTTCTTTTTCCCATACTTCTCCGACGGGAATATCGAACAGTGCGCCGACAACGCCGGATACACCCGGAATCTGACGTATCTGACTGAGTGTTATTGAATCATCGTTTTCGCCGTACCAGCGAAAGGTCATTTTCATAATGGTTGCTCCTTTTTTTGATGTTGCCTACATTGTATCACAATTTAAGTAATTTATCAATGTAAATATTGACAAAAAGATTACCAATATTGCGTAGTATTATTAACTGTTTCCGGAAAGCTTTACCGTTCTGTCGGCAGTAATCAGCGCGTCAATAACCTCATCAAGCGCGGCGCCGTTCAAAACCTGCTCAAGCTTGTATAAGGTAAGATTAATTCTGTGGTCGGTAACGCGTCCCTGAGGGAAGTTGTATGTTCGAATTCTCTCACTTCTGTCACCGGAGCCTACCTGTGATTTTCTGGCATCGGCAATTTCCTTGTGACGTGCTGCCTCCATTGCATCATAGATACGTGAACGAAGGATTTTCATAGCTTTGTCCTTATTCTTGAATTGGCTCTTTTCATCCTGGCAGGATACAACTATTCCTGTAGGAAGGTGAGTAATTCTGACAGCGGAGTCGGTGGTATTTACGCACTGACCGCCCGGACCTCCTGCGCGGAACACGTCTATTTTCAAGTCGTTCTGGTTAATTTCAACCTCAACTTCCTCAACCTCGGGCAAAACTGCAACGGTTACGGCAGAGGTATGAATTCGGCCCTGGGATTCTGTTTCGGGAACACGCTGAACTCTGTGAACGCCGCTCTCGAATTTCAGGCGCGAATACGCGCCCTGTCCCTCAACGGAAAAGCTAATTTCCTTGTAGCCGCCGATGTCAGTGGCATTGGAGTTAAGAATATCGATTTTCCAGTGATGATTTTCGGCGTACATTGAATACATGCGCATAAGGTCGGCTGCGAACAGTGCCGCTTCATCTCCGCCTGTGCCTCCGCGGATTTCCATAATTACGTTCTTTTCATCATTCGGATCCTTCGGCAGGAGCAGGATTTTCAGTTCTTCCTCGCATTCGGCAAGCTTTTTCTCTGCTTCAGTAAGCTCCAGCTTTATCATTTCTTCAAATTCCTTTTCCTGACCCTCTTCCAGCATTTCCTTGTCATCGGAAATTGTCTGCTTTGCGCTGCGGTACTCGTGATATTTGTCGATGATAGGTGAAAGCTCAGAATGCTCCTTGCAGTAGCCTCGCCATGCATCAATGTCCGCGATTACGTCCGGGTCACTGATTTTTTCGGATACAAGCGCAAAACGATCTTCGAGTGACTGTAATTTATCAAACATTATTATATCTCCCTGTTTTTTTTTATTCTATGTTATATATATTTTACCGTATTTTCCCGCGTCTGTCAAGTCGGAAAATCGATATAGACAAGTTCTTTGAGGGTAATAGACTATAGATATTATTATTTAAGTTTGGAAAAAGATAAGCGTCGCATCTTGCCGCCCTCAGCGACTTGAAGTATAAACATATGTCGGCGTCGCTTCTGACGGCAATCTGCCTGCTTCTCTTTTCCCAAACGGGAAAGAAGTAAGGATGAGCGTCGCATCTCGCCGCCCTCAGCGGCTTGAAGTATAAACATACGTCGGCGTCGCTTCTGGCGGCAATCTGCCTGCTTCTCATTTCCCAAACGCATTGGTGAAAGGAGTTCAGATTATAAGTATGGAACAGAGGGCTATTTTCTGATGTTCTGTTTCGCTTTAAATTCCGAAGGCGTCATACCGGAGCGGGCCTTAAAAAATCGTGAAAAATGCTGAAAGGATTTGAAGCAGCAGGAATTTAGCACCCATGGGATGGAATATCCGTTTTCAAGCAGCTCTTTGGATTTTTTGAACCGCATATCATATAAATCGGCAATAGGGGTTTTTCCGTAATTTTTCTTATACTGGCGTTGAAACGTACTTACACTCATGTTGACGCGCTGCGCCATGCTGTGTATTGTCCACGGTGTTGCAAGGCTGTTCATTACGGTGTTTCTGAGTGACTGGAGATCGTCGCCGCGTTTTATATAGTATAAATGCTCGTATTCATGAATTTCGTCATGAATGAACATCAGAATTAGTTTTAGGTAAGCGTCCTGTTCATCCTGTGAAAAGCGTGATGAGGAAAGCTGTCTTTCCTGCATTTCAAAAAGCAAGCGTTCAAACTCGGATACATGAATTATTTTAATAGGCGTCATAAACGGAATATCAAGCGAGTTCATGAATTTCATTTCTGCATCGAACAGAATACAAGTGTGGATAAATGACTCTATGCCGTGGTATTTGAAATACATCGGCGTACCGGGAGGAACAATATAAACCGTATCAATATCCGCTGTGACGTCTTTGCCGCTGCTGTCGCAGACATGAGCACACTCCTTGAAATAGTCGAAATACCACCTTTCGTATCCTTGCGGATATGATGTGTTCAGTTCATGCTCCAGCTTGAAATAAAAATATGCAAATTTTTGAACCTCCATGATAAACAGCCTGCCTTTTCATAAATATTATTTTGTATAAATTTTATCATTGCCGCAGAAAAATGTCAAGCTATTTTATAAAAAACTATAAAATAATGTGATTTTAAATGTCAAATTATTTACTTAAAATTTTAAAATAATTAAAATATCTTGAAAAACCTATAAGCGCAGTATATAATGAATTTATACAATAAATCTAAAGAACGGAGGAATTTTCAGTGAAAATCAATAAAATTCTGGCAGCTGCTATTTCAACTTCTGTGCTGATGCCCGTCATGCCTGTTACACAGGCTGCGGCGGTATCAAATAAGACAAATAACAGCTGGCAGCTGTTTGAGGCACAGAAGGACAGGCAGGATGATATTTTCCAGTATCATTTTGCGGGCGGAACAGACGATTATATTAATGGTGCATCAACATCAGGAAAAAACTATGACAGCTACTTATGGGTTCCGAATAATGTAGCTCCGGGTGAGCTTAAGGGACTGATTGCAATTAAAGCAAATCTTGTTGAGGTTCCGTTTGCGTATTCGGCAAAGCTGAAAAATGCACTTGCCGAAAAAGGATTCGGCATATTGTTTCTTGTATTCCAAAAGGACAGCTATAGGTATAATAATACTTTTAACAGCTTTAACACCCGTACAGATTATAAGGGTACAGCAACCGGAATAAGCGCTGATGATATGACCACTGACGGCAAGGACGCAGCGGATATTATGGATGATATTTTAACAGGTATCGCAGCATCGTCAGGCTATTCGGAAATTGCGGATACAACTCCTCTTATTACTATAGGCCACAGCGCCGCATCAGCGTTCGGCTACAGAAGCGGAAACTGGAATCCTGACAGAATAATTGCGCAGGTGCATATGAAGGATGGTATGTGGGGCGATGTAAATGACCATCATACTGTACCAGGAGTGCCGTCGTTGCAGTATGCTGCACAATATACTGAGCATGATAAAAATAAGGGCCGCGACAGATCTGTTTGTGACGCACGTTATCATATTTCTCATCAGCGTGCAAAGAATACAGATATGCTTGTTTCACACATTATTGAATGGGGCAGCGGACATTATGACTGGTCAGACAATGCAACCGATATGATGATAAAGTACATACAGAAGGCCATTGAATACCGTCTGCCTGATAATTACAATGAAACACATAAGCTTAACGATTTGACAAGCACCGGCTATCTCATGAAGCCGTTTGAAAAGGATGGCGGCAATGAACGGGCGGCCGGGTATTATCAATCACAAGGCGGCTGGCTGTCTGACGGCAAAGCAAACAGCGGCGCATCGGAAGCGGATAAAAAAGCATCGTTCTGGTTCTTTGATGAAGAATTTGCAAAGGAAGTAAACAGCTTTACCAGTTATGCAATTCCGCCGTCACCGGGCTCAAATGATACAAAGGTTGAGGGAGCGACCTACAGCTCAATAGAACCGTATATGCTGATGAAAAATCCATCGGTATCAACATATGCAAATACTCCGGCATCGGCAATTAATGAGATTGCACCAATGACTCCGTTTAATGCTGATATGTCGCGTTACGGCAACACTCGTTTTGTCAATTACGATAAATTGGCAAATCCGAACGGAGATGCAGCAAATAGTGCTAATTTGCAAGGATATGATACCGTTACAGCAGATACATATTATATGAAAAAAATACCGTCTGTAACAACAAACAACGGTACAACGTTAGCATATGACGGAGCGGGAGAATACGCATATGTTCCGATAGGTACAAAAGCAGAGCTTGTTCCGCTTATGGCACCGTATGAAATTGTAAAGTCGGAAATTGTGGATATGGATGGCATGATAAAGGCAGACGGCAATGCCGAGGCTGAAGATGTAGCATCGGTGACGCGTACTACATTACGTTTCCATAATAATCGTATATATTACAGTGCAGGATGTTCTGCAATAAATGAATATAATTCACAGCTGGACAGCTTTGCAATGATACTTTCGCCGGAGATTACAGAAAACGGAACAGTTACATCGGCTTTCAAATCGACTGGTGTTCAGATGAATGTTCCGTATGTGAACAAAGGAAAGAAACAGACGCTGACACTGAATCATATTCCAAATGTAAACATTAAGGATGATAATGCAGAAACAGCATTTGACATAAGCTATACATCATCAGATGAGGATTTGCAGAAGTATACAGATGTATTTGTTGAATACGGTCCGGCAAAGGCGGTAAGAACGGCAGCTGACGACGGGTCATATAAGTGGAGAATAGAAATTCTTTCTGATGAAATTCCGAAAAATGCTGCTTATCCGATAGAGGTAAACGTGGTTGCATCTAATCTTGGAAAGTGGGAAACCACAAGCGGTGCAACCGCGTCACAGAAGTTTTATATCACCGACAGAGATATCAAGAGCGGTGTAGAACTTGACGGAGCAGCGAAAGATAACTATGATTCTGCCGTAAATTTGGCAAGATCAGATGATGCAGAGCATGTTATAACGATATATTCTGATAGTCAAACATCACAGAGAAGCAATATGGACAGTTCAGAAAATATAAGCTTTATAAATGGTGATTTTGCTGCGGAAGTAAAGCAGACATCAAATAATATGATGTTCTTAAGCACAGGTAATTCAACTAATCCAACGCTTACATTCGGTAAACCGGAGCTTGCTGCAACAAATAAGGATACAGCGCTTACATTCAATGTGAACGGTAAAAACCGTTTTGCTGAAATTAATAAGGGTTCTGTTAACCTTTATAACGGCGCGGTTATAACCGGCGGTAATGCAGCTCGAGGCGGTGGAATTGACTGTAAAACAGGTAGTGTATTGAATATGTACGGCGGTATTATAAGCGGCAATACTGCGACGACAGCGGCAAATTCGGACTTGGGCGGCGGCGGTGTTTCCATCGTCGGGTCAGGAGTCATGAATATGACAGGCGGCGTTATTACAGGAAACATATCTACAACCGCAAAGGGCGGCGGTGTGAGCATAATGGAGAACGGCTCAACGCTGAATATGAGCGGAGGTTCAATTATCGGAAACAGCGGATATGACGTATATATGAGCGGTAAAAATGTAACGCTTAACATGAGCGGCAGCGCAAAAATCGGAAGTCTGTTTTTTTCCGAGGGAAAGAGGGTTACGGTAAACGGCGCATTTACATCGAGCGGATCTCATGCGGAAATTACTCCGGCAAGATACGAGGAGGGTACGGAGGTTGTAAGCTATGCTGACGGTATATCTCCGTCCGTGTCGGATTTTACAGTAGCTGCCGACGGCGAAACTGTATGGTATACATATGCGGACGGTCAGAGTCTTAAGCTAACGACAACCGCGCCGTTTACAATAACATCCTCAAATGTAAGTGTTCAGAACTCAGCGTCAAAGGGTGAAACTGTAACAGTTGCCGTTCCGGATAATTATGTTGAAAATTCACTTGTAGTATCGGGACTGAATCCGGACGAATTAAAAAAGGTGTCGGATAATTGCTACAGCTTCACAATGCCCGGTAAGTCGGTAAATGTTTCGTGCCTTGTGAACGACAACCCGAAAAAAGTTATAGTTGTTGGAACTCATGATACATACTATGTAAGAAATGATAATTCTATGCAGGTAAGCTTTGATGTACCTGATGCGGGAAACGCTTATGTATATTCGGAGGCGGCAGTCAATATTCCTGTACGCGCATATTACGGAGGCGAGGTGGCTGCTGAAATGAACGGTGTGTCATATGCTGTGAACGGCGGAAATATAAGCGGCAGCAGCATTATAGCAGCCGGTATAAATATTATGAGGGTTACCAATTCAAATGAGAATGGAACGGATTATTACAGCTATGTCGGGGGTTGGAACGGTTCAAGATATGATTATCCCGTAACTGCCGAAAATCTGTCCACTCTGACGCTTACGAAGTCAGTATCGGCGAAAGCGAAAGAATTCGGAGAAGCAGAGGGAGCGGCAGATGCAGATATAAACAGCAATGCAAAGGGGTATTTTGTTGATAACCTTGCAATTCCGTCATGGAATCCGACATTACACTGGCAGATTACCTTAAACAGCGGTGCTGTAGCAAAGAAAGAGATAAATCTGCCTGAATTAAGCGGCAAGGGCAGCATTTCAATAGGTATTGTTGTGTACGGCACAAACGGAAATGCAGACACATCTGATATTAAAGATATAATGATTGTGGAATGAGAAGGAGTGGTTGACAATGAAAAGAACTTATACTGCACCGCAAATGCGCCTTTCATATTTCGAAAGCAGAATGCATACAGCAGACACAAGCGCAGTAGTACAAACAGACGGTGCGGACATTACTGAAAGAGCGATGAAATCACAAAAAGTGATTAGTGTAGAAAAGGTATCGCTTAACAGCCTTACGTTTGAAAATAAATAGCTTAAGCAGACCGGCAAATCTCGTAAATCAAGGGATTTGCCGGCATTTTGTAGTTTATGTAAATTTATCTGATTTCAGTATTTCGGAATACTATGCACTTCTTTAATTACGGATAGACTCTAAGCATAAATAGTATTATGCCTTATACAGATCGCCGATGTTTTCCTTATATTCGCGAGGGGTCATGCAGTAAATTCTCTTGAACGCACGGTTAAACGTACTCTGGCTTGTAAAGCCGGAGATTGAGCAGATGTTTGTTATAGAATCGTTGGTTGAGCGTATAAGTCCGGCGGCATATTCGGCGCGTATGAGAGAAAGATAATTCGGCAGGCTCATTTTTATCTTTTCCGAAAATGTATGCGAAATATAGAACCGGCTGACCGAGAATTCCTTTGCCAGTGAATCAAGGGTTATTTCTTCACGAAAATTCTGACCTATGTATGTTATTATTTTGTGCGTCAAATCCTCAACAGGAACGCTGCTCTTATGCTTAAGAGTAAGCTTTTTCATAAGCTTTGCCATGATAACAAGCGACCATGCAAGCCGCTCGGAAAAATCAGTGCAGACCGCAAGTTCCCGGAAGGCAAGCGCGGTTGAAGCGTCAACATCCTTTATAATCGGAGAATTCGGAGAAAACATCGTTAAATCGGGGAACAGTCCGTGGAAAAGCTCCTGGGAAACTATTGCGAAAATCTGTTCCGTAGGACGCTGCTCATTCCTATAGTAGGTGTGTATCACATTCGGGAATATGATTGCCGCTTGTCCGGCTTTGATTTCATAATCGGCGCCGTCAATATTTATATGCTGACCAAGCTCGAATACATAAATCAACTCAATCTGCTTGTGTATATGAGAGCGGTATTTAAGCTCTCGGTGGTTTAATATTATATTTATATCGGACGGCTGAAATTCGTAAAAAGGAATCATTTCTTACCTCCATTAAGTTCATATGACAATCAGTGCAATTTTTGACTGTTTTTTTTGCGTATCTGACTATTATTATACACCAAAATATGATATAATTCAAGTATGAATATAGTGCAAAAGGTAAAAATTTTACCAAAAAGAGTGCGGAAAGGAAGATTTTATGAAAAGATTACTCGCATTGACAACAGCGGCGGCACTGGCTGTATCGGGAATGGCAATTCCTGCTTATGCCGCTGATTACGGTATCGCGTCGATAGGTACAGACGGTTCCGTTACGCTTAATTTCGGAGCGGACTCAATCACGCAGAAGGGCGGCGGAAGCATTATTGATGATATTGTAAATAATGTAAAGCGTCCGGATAATCTCAAAACAGATGACAGTAACACCGCAGTTTTGACGCTGCCGGAAATTGATCTGAACGGAACGGGCTATACAAAGGTTGATTTGTATGCGGCAAGTAAAAATGATGCGGCTGTTACAATTAAGGTAGGTGATACGGAGGTAGCCTCCTATGCCAATGTAAACAGCGGTGCATGGGACAGCTATGCAATATCAACGGCAAACCTTACAACTGCGGAAGCGAGCGGAAACGTTACATTGAACATAACAGGCACAGGCGCAAAAGCATATTGCGGAAATTATGTTTATGTCAGGTTCTATGGTGACGGAAACGTTGTTCCGCCGGCGGTACCGACAGTTCAGCCGACAGAAAAGCCGGAGGGACTTCTCCCGTATCAGGACGAAAGTCTTTCATTCGAGGAAAGAGCGGCAGACCTTGTTTCAAGAATGACGCTTGAAGAAAAGGTCGCGCAGCTCGGCTACACAGCTCCGGCAATACCGAGGCTCGGAGTTGCAAACTATAACTACTGGAAAGAGTGTCTGCACGGAGTTGCAAGACAGGGTAAGGCTACTAACTTCCCGGCACCGCTTGCACTTTCCAATACATGGAACAGAGAACTTGTTCATTCGGTTGCGGATATAACCTCGACCGAGGCAAGAGGAAAGAACAACAAGACAAATCTTTCGTATTACACTCCGACAATTAACATGGCGCGTGACCCGCGCTGGGGACGTAATGAGGAAACCTACGGCGAGGATCCGTACTTAACAGGTCAGCTCGGCGGAGAGTTTGTAAAGGGTATGCAGGGCGATGATGAAAAATATGTAAAGATCATTGCAACAATCAAGCACTTTGCGGCAAACAACAACGAAGCAAACCGCCGCGGCGGCTCGTCAATCATGAATGAGTACAATTTCAGAAATTACTACTTAAAGGTATTCCGGAATGTAGCTGAAATTGAAATGCCCGGTTCGGTTATGTCGTCGTATAACGCGACGTCAATATACCGTGACGGAAATCTGCTCTTTAACTATAAGCCGTCGGCGGCAAATACATATCTTCTGACAGATATTTTAAGACGTACATGGGGTTTTGACGGATATGTTACAACAGACTGCGGCGCGGGTGAGGACTTAATCAAGAATACTTCATATATGAACGGTGTTCTCGGAACCACCTCGGAAAAGAGCGGCGCGTACATTGCGGCGGCTCTGCTTGCGGGAATGGATTTGGAATGTAATCTCGGCGGGGGCAATGCCTCAGTTACAAACGGCGCCGAGGCTGTTCTTGAGGGTTATATAACAGAGCAGCAGCTTGAAACGAATATTTACCATTTATTCTTACAGCGCTTCAGAACAGGAGAATTTGACAGCAATCCGTCATACAGAGATATTACAAGCAATGTAATTGAAACAGACGAGAACGTTGCTGTTGCGGAGCAGGCAGCTGAGGAAAGCTGGGTTCTGTTAAAGAATGACAGTGATATTCTTCCGATAAAGGATAAGAAAAACATCGCAGTAGTCGGAAACATGGCAAATCTGCTTGTTCTCGGTGACTATACTGGTACGCCGGAAAAGACCGTAAAGCCGATTACGGGTATCAGAGAAGCCTTTGAGGCTGATGGCGCTGAGGTGAGCTATCTTGGTGAAATAACAGATGATGAGAAGCTCTTTAACCTTAAGAGCATGACCTTCATTATGAAGGATGGTTCAAGAAAGACGATTGACCTTACAAAGGCTGAAAAGGTTTCCGGAATGACGGCTGCAAACGGCGGATTTACGGATATAACTCCTGCTGCGACAGCTGTAATCAAGAATGTGAACTTCTTAAATGTTGCGTCTGTTGAGGCAGAGCTTTCAACAGGTTCAAGAGTGGGCGGTTCAATAAATATTGCCTATGGACAGGGCGGTCCTACCGTTGCGTCTGTAAGCACGTCTCCGACAGCCGAGCTTGACAGCTATACAGCGTGCACAGGAGAATTTACAGGTGAGGACGGCGGCTATAACGGCACAGCGGATATGTACATTTCAGCAAGCGCAAGAGCTGTTGAGTTCTCGGTTGAAGCATATAAGCAGCAGCTCGATGCGGCGGATGTAATTATTGCATATGCAGGAACGATTCCGAAGCAGGATGGTATGGGCGATGCTGATTCATCAGAGTCGAAGGACAGAAAGAATATTGACCTTCCTGCACATCAGTCGCATGTTCAGACAATATGTGATGCATATCCGGAAAAGACGGTTGTTGTTATGTCAACAGTCGGTCAGATTAATGTAGAGCCGTTCATGAATAAGTGTAAAGCAATTCTCTGGACCTCATACAACGGTCAGACACAGGGTACTGCACTCGGAAAGGTTCTCACAGGAGATGTTAATCCGTCAGGACGCCTTACCACAACATGGTATAAGAATGCGGACGTTCAGAAGCTTGAGCTTTCGAATACAGAACAGCAGAAGATCGGCAGCATAACCGGCAAATATACAAACTATGATATTCAGCCGACAGACACTAAGCCGGGCAATACATATCAGTATTATAACAATACACCGGTTTACCCGTTCGGCTATGGCTTAAGCTATACAAGCTTTGAATATTCAAATATGACCATAGACAAGACGGAGGCGGACGCTAACGGAAAGGTAACGATGACTGTTGACGTAAAGAATACAGGAAACACCGGCGGCAAGGAGGTTGTTCAGCTTTACGTTTCACATCCTCAGAGTAACAGCATGACACCTAAGAAGCAGCTTAAGGGCTTTGAAAAGGTTGAGCTGGCAGCGGGCGAAACAAAGACGGTTTCGTTTGCTCTTGATGTTTCCGATATGGAGCTTTACAGCGAAAAGCTTGTAAAGAACGAGGTTCCCTCAGGAACATATACAGCTTATATCGGAAAGAATGCTGATGATGTGTCGCTGTCAAAGACATTTAACGTAACAGGCACACTGGATGCATCATTAAAGACTGTAAAGGCAATGCCGGACGGCATATCCCTTTCGGCATATATTTCGGAGGACGGCTCAAAGCTTTCGCCGATTTATAAGATTAAAGCAAACCTTTCAGCAGTTATGAATGATGAAAGTGTTTATGACATTGCAAAGGCGCAAGTAAGCTATGCAAGCTCGAACGAGGCTGTGGCAACGGTTGATGAGGAAGGCACTGTAACCTCAGGAACAGTTGAGGGTACTGCTGTAATTACAGCAACAGTAACGATTAACGGAGTGACAAAGACAGACAGTTTCCCGGTAGTAAACGTGCTTACGGTTGCGAATGACGATATTCCATATGTAATTAGCAAGGTAACAAATCAGAAGGACGGAAATGTCGATGTAACACTTTCGTACAGAGGCAGTGTTGCGGCTACAGATGTGACATTAAAGGCAGAGGTTCTTAACGCTGACGGAAGCGTTAAGTCAACGGCAAAATCAACCGTAAAGGGCGCAGACAAGTTCTCGGTTGCGACAGGCGCTGCTGACGGTGAAAAGGTAAGGTATACGGTAGAAAATTCGGACGGAAAGGCTCTTTCGGAAAGTTATGAATTTGTATATAACGTTCCGATTCCGAGTAAGATTGTGACATATTATCTTGAAAGTCCGGATTATGATTACTCGCAGCTTACCGGCGGTACGGACGGAATTAAGTATGATAAAACGGTAAACGGACTATCAGGCTACGGCAGCTGGAAGCTTGACACAAAGTCAAAGGGCTCGTACACATATGTGGATACGAATGACAATGAATACAGCTATGATTTCACAAAATCGTGGTCAGCCGGCTCAGGCGGCAAGGAAAAGCGCAGCTTGTATTTCACTCCGCTGGGTGAGGGTAAGGTAACGGCGGTATTCTACGGAAGCGAGTCAATTAGAAGCATGACAATCCAGCAGGGCAGCAGGTCGGCAGTTCAGGAGGGAACCGGCGCAGTTGCGGAGGTAAGCCTTGATATAACCAATACGGCAGAGCCGGTTTATATTTACGGCGGCAGCAGCACAAAGTATCTGTATGCGATTATCGTTGAGTATTACGGCATGGGCGGTACAGTTGACCCAAGTGCATCACCGTCAGAAACATCATCACCGGAACCGACGTCAAAACCAAAGCCGTCAGGAACGACATATACATATACAGTTCCGGAAGCAGGTATTGCAATGGCGGCAGGAACAGCGCTTATTGATAATGACGCGGTAAAGGTATATATAACAAATGATATAACAACAAATATAAATGACCAAAGCGCTTTTGATCAAGCAACATATTCGGCGAATATTCCGTTCCGAGGAAACGGCATTGTAAAGGCTCATCTTGATGACCTTTCAGGCAATAACAGAGAGGGTGCGGCAAACGTTGCGGTTATACCGAAGAATGACGGAGAATTTACCGCAGCAATCGGAATTAACGCGGAAAAGACGATGCGCGTATGGGATAATACCGACAACAAGGAGATTCAGACTGTAACATCGGTACAAAAGGGTGTATCGCAGATAAGCGCAGAAATGAAGGCAGGACACGAGTACCTCGTATATGCGGCAGGAACAACAGCCTGCATATTAAAGGCAGAGTATCTTGCATATGACAAATCGGATGTTACGTCATCACCGGATGCAACATCACAGCCGACGTCATCACCGGATGCAACATCACAGCCGACACCATCGACTGATGTAACAACATCGCCGGATACAACGGAGCAGCCATCGGATAAGGTTACAGTAACATATGATGCGGCGGCTCAGGTAATCAATATAGACGCGGGTTCACAGAATATTGACAATGCGGCGGTAATCATTGCGTCATATGAGGACGGCAGAGTTGCCTCGGTAAAGACATATACAGCGGAGGCTGTAATTGGTAATATTGCTCTTAATGACGGTGACAGGGTTATGGTCTGGGATTCGTTAAACGGTATGACGCCGATTTCGGATGTATTTGTATACGCGGCTCAGGGTGAGCTGATGGATATACAGGCTGTAAGCTGGAACGGAGATAATGACATACTTCTCACAAAGGATACGGTTTCGGGTGAAACAAAGATTATGCAGAAGCTCATCGGAAATCAGATGGCAGAGCTTTCGTTAGACAGCTTTTACAGTGCTGACGAGTCATACAGCTACGGCGATAAGCTGACTGTAAATGCTCTGGCAGTGTATAAGGACAGACTGTATGCGGCTTGTGACGATGGTTATGTAGTCATGCTCACAAACTGTATCAAGTGCTATCAGTTAAAGAAACCGGTAGATTTTGACATAAAGTCGATGGAAATTGTTGACGGGAAAATGACAGTATACGATGAAGACGGAAACAGCACCGTAATTGATATGAGCGAGCTTGGCGGCGACTCAATAGAGGCGGATGAGGCAAACGCTCTTATATCGAACGGCGCGGTTCTGATTGATGTAAGAAGTGCGGAGGAGTTCGCTGAGAAGTCTGTGGATGGCTCTGTCAACATTCCGGCAGATGAGATAGAAGAAGGAATTGCGGCTTATGATACCGATGCAGTGTTGATTTTCTGCTGCGCATCGGGAGCAAGAGCACAGGTCGCTCTTGAAAAAGCAAAGGAGCTTGGTTATACAAACGTATATACACTCGGAAGCATTGATAAGCTGATATGATAAAAATGTGCTGCAAAACATTGTTTTGCAGCACATTTGAATTTAGGAATACATTGTGGGAGTTTTTAGCTTAAGAGTTTATCCGTAATTAAAGAAGTGCATATTGCAAAGTCGGATTTTTTTGGCGGATAGGCTCTAAATAACGGCAGTATTATAAATCGTACGATATACAAAAAAATGTAAAAATCGCCCTTGAATCGCAGGAATAAATATGCTATAATAATTATAAAAACTGCTAAGGGGGAAATAAATATGCCGAATAAATCGGGACAAAAAATAAAGCTTTTGTATTTAAAGGACATATTTGAGCAGAAAACAGATGAGGATCATCCGCTGAGTATAAATCAGATTATTGATGAGCTTGGGAAATACGGTGTGGATGCGGAGCGTAAAAGCCTATACCGAGATATAGAAACCTTGCAGGAGTATGGAATGGACATCTGCTCCCGCAGAGAAAAGCACTTTGTTTATTACCTCGGCAAACGTGATTTTGAGGAGGTGGAATTGAAGCTGCTTGCCGACGCTGTTTCAGCGTCAAAGTTCATTCCGAACCGATATACCATGCAGATAATCAAAAAGCTCGGCAGACTTACAAGCGAGTATGGCGCTGCAAAGCTTGACCGTCAGCTGTATACTGAAAAATCCACTAATGATGAAATGAGCGTTATTTACTATAACATAGATTCAATTTACCGTGCAATTGACGGCAACTGGCAGATTCAGTTCAGATATTTTGACTATACTATGAAAAAAGCTCGTGAGCTTCGCCATGACGGAGCGTTTTATCTAATCAGTCCGTGGGCGCTTGTATGGAATGACGGAATGTATTATCTTGTGGGATATGAAAGCAAAGATAAGCAGATAAAGCATTATCGGGTTGATAAGATGCTGAAGACCACGATTAATGAAAAGCTTCCGCGAGATGGTCAGCAGGCTTTTCTGGATTTTGATATAGATAAGTATAAGCGCAGAGTGTTCGGAATGTACAACGGAGAAACACGTGACATAAAAATGCATTGTCACAAGTCGCTTGCAAATCTTATTATTGACCGTTTTGGCAGAAAGGATATAATTATGTATCCTGTGGATGAGGAGCATTTTGACGTTCATGTAAAGGTTGCTGTAAGTCCGGTGTTCATTTCATGGGCAATGGGACTGGGTGATAAGCTTTTGGTAGTTTCACCGGAAAGCGTCAGGGAGGAAATACGTAAAATGTCACACAGGCTTATAGAGGTATATGCAGAATGAGAACAGATATAGGAAAAATAGAAATAAAACGTGAGAACATACTGCGCGCGCTGCACTGCGGTGAGGACAGTCCCGTGTATGAGCGGATAAGCGGCGAGGTTGATAAAGTGATTAGCGAGGCGGCGCCGGAAGCAAGGGTGTATATCAGTCATGAGGATAAGCTTATTTATGTGCTTGTAACAGTCGGAAATGAAATAAGCAGATATTCGCGCGAGCTTATGGAGCGCGGAGAATGTATAGGAGGACTTGCCGCCGATACGGTCGGAGATGAAGTGCTGTTCAGCGCGGACAATCGTGTATCGGATTATCTTAAGGAATATCTTGCGGAGAAAAATCTCGGAGTTTTAAAGCGTATGCAGGCGCCGGAGGATTTTCCGCTAAGCCGTCACGCGGAGATAATTGAAAAAACAGGAGCGGAGGACGTAGGTCTGACAGAGGCGTATATGTTTGATCCGCCGAAAACAATGGCGTATATTCTGGAGCTTACCGAGGACAGCAGAGTTTTCAAAGCACAGCATGATTGTTCGAAATGTCCGAATTTAAATTGTCCGCGCCGGTCGGTAAAAGCAGAAAAAATGGAAGCTCTGACGGAGCATGGAGAGGTCAGCTGCATCATGGTAAGAGATGTGATGTGCATTGATATAGGCACTACAACGCTTGCGTTTGAGCGTATCCGAAACGGCAGACGAAGCACTGTTACGGCAGTAAACAGTCAAAGGCAATTTGGCGCGGACGTTATTTCAAGGCTTGAGGCCTCGAATGCCGGAAGGGGCAGAGAGCTTAAACAGAAAATCTGCTATCAGCTGATTGAAGGTGTGCGTAATCTGTACAGAGGAGGAGAGCAGCCGGAGAAAATAATAGTTTCAGCCAATACGACAATGGTTCATCTTCTTATGGGGTATTCTTGCCAAACGCTTGGAAGTTATCCGTTTGAGCCGTATAATAAGGAAATAATTGAAACGGATTTCAAAACCCTGACCGGGAGCGGAATATGCAATGCGCCGGTTACGATAATCGGCGCGGTCAGCGGATTTGTAGGCGGCGATATAGTCAGCGGAATGTATATGTGCGATTTTGACATTTCCGAAAGGATCAATCTGTTCGTAGATTTGGGTACTAACGGAGAAATGTCAATAGGCAATGCGGAAGGAATACTCGTCACGTCAACCGCAGCTGGACCGGCGTTTGAGGGCGGAAGAATCTCGTGCGGAACAGGCTCGGTTGACGGAGCAGTGTATGCCGCAGATTTTGCGGAGCATAAAATAAGTACGATAAACGACAAGCCTCCTGTAGGAATATGCGGCACCGGAATAGTTGAAGTTATGGCGGAGCTTATTAAAAGCGGAGCCGTTGATAAAACGGGGCTGCTAAGGGATGAATATTTTGAAACGGGCTATCCGGTGACGGAAAGGCTGCGGTTTACGCAGAAGGATATAAGGGAAATTCAAACGGCAAAGGCGGCTGTGCGCGCGGGAATAGAGCTGCTTATTGAACGTTACGGATGCACGTATGAGGATGTTGCAAGCGTGTATATTGCGGGAGGCTTTGGCTGCAAACTGAATATTTCGAAAGCGTGTGAGATTGGACTTATACCGCCGGAGCTTGAAATGAAATGCACTGCGATAGGAAACAGCAGTCTGGGCGGTGCGGTAAAATATGCTTTCAGTATGGACGCGGCTGCGAGAACCGGTAAGTTAAGGGGTCTGTGCCGTGAGCTTGTGCTTGCAGCGGATGAGGACTTTAATGACAGATATTTGGAATATATGAATTTTTGAAGAAAGGACTGAATCAAAACTCAGCTGAGCTTTGATTCAGTCCTTTCCTGCTTATTTGCCGAGCCGTTCAGCGCGCATAGCGTGAGCCTTGCATTTTCTTCGTATATTTTGTCAAGCTGTGACATCGGCAAAGGATTTTTCCCGAAGCCTATTTCAACGGTGAAGCCGCTTTTTCCGTATTCCTTTATGAACCAGTCTTTGCATCCGCCGAAGGCTGCTGTTCCTGCCGGAGATTTAAGCGCATAGCCGCTTTCGCTTGCCATTTGCTCTGCCAGTCTGCGTGATTTTTCGGCGGCAAGTCCGTCAAAGTCATAGTAAATTTCTCTGCCCTGCGAATGAAATGCAAGCAAAGTGTCAAAGTCGGTATTTCGTATAAGATTTGTCACGGCACGTGTTTCCGGTTCGCTTTCAGGATATTCACCTCCGTATTTTGTCGGTGCACATTCTTCAACCACCATGCTCCATTTTGCGTCATAGTTGTGATTTAAGTCAACACCGCGCGCATTTGACTGCCACACGAGATTAAAACTGTGTATTCCTGTCATGCTGATTAGTGCCCGGTGATGAGGATTGGTAATGTCAATGCCGTTTACCGCAATGTCTACTCCGTCAGGGTTTACCATAGGCACAAGGTATACCGAGGTATTTTTGTGTATTTCGGCAGTATCATAGCCGAAAAAGCTTGTATTTCCCAAAATATGCGCAGCATAGTCGGAAGTAAATTTTATAAGAAAAGCGGCGGTAAGATATTCAAGCCCGTGGAAGGCTCCGGCAAGCAGGATTTTCCGGCTGCCCTTGCCGATGCGCAGACAGGGAATAGGCTTCTCCATAATGCTTTCACCGATGCTGAAGCTTTCAATAAAATTAAAATTCTGCGTGAGCAGATTAATGTCATTTGTAAGCTGTGTATAGTCATAAGACAAAAAATCACATCCCTTCGTTTGTCATACATACGATTATATGATTGAAGGGACGTGATTATGCGTTATTATTTAATATTCTCCGAGGCACTCGTCAAGCGATGCGCAGATTGCGGCTTTATCCATCTTTCTGCCGATGAATACAAGCTTAATCATTCTGTCGCCGGCTCTTTCATCCCAATCCTTCATCAGGTCGGGATCCTGCTTAAGGAACTGCTTAAGCTGAGCGGGTGTAGCCGATGCGTACCAGCGTCCGTTTTCGTAAATTTGAACCTGCTTTCCGGCTTGCTCAAGGACGAATGACATATTGTGGTCGTTTGAAAGCCATATAATTCCCTTTGCACGGATGATGCTTGCCGGGAAATTATTGAGCCAGTTTTCAAGCTTATCCATTATGAACGGCTTCCTTCTTGTATAGACAAAGGTGCCGATTCCGTATTCCTCAGCTTCGCCCTCATCCTCGTTGTGGTCATGGTCGTGATGGTGGTGATGGTGATGGTGTCCGTGATGCTCGTGTTCGTGCTC
>JAUNPN010000111.1 GCA_030536655.1 bacterium
TCAATGCGTGCTAAGCCGTTAGGCGTTAATTAATCAGTGGTTCCTTAAATATATTAGCTGTAAAAAATTATCAACAAATTTTTGGTATATTAAATCTTAGGGTTTGACATTATAAGAATGGTATGGTATAATAGTTAATATTAAACAAGAAATGAGGAATATTAATGCTCAGATTAGAAAATATTACCTTCCGCGTAAGAGAGGACAATAAAGAAAAGGAAATTCTCAAGGGGATAGACCTCACTGTAAGCGACGGCAAGCTGCTTGTAATCACAGGTCCGAACGGCAGCGGAAAATCTACTCTTGCAAAAATTATTATGGGAATTGAGCCGCCTACCTCCGGCAGAATATATTTTAACGATACGGATATTACAGATATGAGTATTACCGAGCGTGCAAATTTGGGTATCGGTTTTGCTTTTCAGCAGCCTATTCGCTTTAAAGGATTTGAAGTTATCGACCTTTTAAGAATTGCGGCAAAGAAAAAGCTTTCGCTGTCAGAGGCCTGCTCCTACCTTTCAGAGGTCGGGCTATGCGCAAAGGACTATATTAACCGCGAGCTTAACGACAGCTTATCCGGCGGAGAAAT
This sequence comes from bacterium, assembly GCA_030536655.1. GTDB lineage: Bacteria > Bacillota > Clostridia > UBA1381 > UBA1381 > UMGS1958. The sequence goes on from JAUNPN010000111.1 coordinate 590, forward strand.
AAAAAGAATTGAAATTGCAGAAGTCATAGCAAAGAACCCTGCTCTGGCAGTTTTTGATGAACCCGAAGCAGGAATTGATTTATGGAGCTTCCGCAATCTTATTCAGGTATTTGAACGTATGCACAAAAACCATGACCACTCAATCCTTGTAATTTCCCATCAGGAACGTATTCTGAATATTGCCGATGAAATAGCGGTTGTCGCTGACGGTCAGCTTGTTCATTACGGATCACGTTCAGAGATTCTTCCGCAGATTACGGGAACCGCCTCTGCGGTTAATCACTGCAAGGAACTGAAGGACTGATATATTGGAAAGAAGGGCTTAAAGAAAATGGATACAATACAGCAGAGATTATTGGCTGAAGTCGCTGATTTGCATAATGTTCCGGAGGGCGCTTACAACATACGTTCAAACGGACAGCTTGCAGACAGGAATACTACAGCAAATATAAACATCACCTCTAAAACGGATAAATCCGGTATAGATATATATGTCAAGGACGGTACAACCAAAGAAAGCATACACATTCCTGTTATAATCAGCGACAGCGGTTTGAGCGAAGTTGTGTATAATGATTTCTTTATAGGCAGCAACTGTGATGTTGTTATTATTGCGGGATGCGGAATAAGCAACTGCGGAACTCAGGACTCTCAGCATGATGGTGTACACCGATTTTATGTAGGGAAAAATTCAAGGGTGAAATATGTCGAGAAGCACTACGGCGAGGGTGACGGTAAGGGAAAACGAATTATGAATCCCAAAACCGAGGTCTATATGGAAGCGGGCAGCTATATGGAAATGGAAATGGTTCAGATTAAGGGCGTTGACTCAACCAACCGCAGAAACCTTGCAAGGCTTGACGCGGGTGCAACTTTGATTGTAAGGGAAAGACTGCTGACCCACGGTGAGCAGACTGCCGAAAGCTCCTATGATGTGGAGCTGAATGGTGAAAATTCAAGCGCGGACGTTGTTTCCCGCTCGGTAGCAAAAGAAAATTCACATCAGATTTTTTACTCGAAGCTTGTAGGCAATGCAGCCTGCAACGGACATACCGAATGTGACGCTATTATCATGGATGACGCAAAAATCCAGGCGATACCCGGACTTACAGCAAACCATATCGATGCGTCACTTATTCACGAGGCAGCTATCGGAAAGATTGCCGGTGAGCAGATTATAAAGCTCATGACGCTCGGACTGACAGAGAAGGAAGCAGAAGACCGCATAGTAAACGGCTTCCTTAAATAAAGCAACTTTAACAACAAGAGAGAAAGGAAAAACTTATGAAAGAAAAAAGATCAACCTTTACCGGCAGTCTCGGATTTATCATGGCTGCCGCATCATCAGCCATCGGACTCGGAAACATCTGGCGTTTCCCTTACCTTGCCGCAAAATACGGCGGAAGTGCATTTTTAATTGTATATATAATACTTGTACTTACCTTTGGTTTTGCTCTTATGACAGCTGAAATCGTAATAGGAAGAAAAACGGGTCTGGGTCCGCTTACGGCTTTCGGCAAGCTCAATAAAAAATGGGGCTTCGTCGGATTTCTTGCGACCCTTGTCCCGGTACTTATTCTTCCTTATTATAATGTAATAGGAGGCTGGGTAGTCAATTATACAACCGGCTACATCGGCGGTTTTTATCATAATATGGCGTCGGACACCTACTTTACGGATATGCTCGCCGATCCGAGCAGGTTAATCATGTTCCATATTATATTCACCGCTGCAATAACGGCAATTATTATGGGAGGAGTAACAAAGGGCATTGAACGCGCCTCAAAAATTCTCATGCCGATTCTGTTTATTCTTGCTATTGCAATTTCAATTTACTCAATAACTCTTCCCGGCGCAATGGACGGTGTGAAGTACTTCTTTGTACCGAATATGGAGCATTTCTCTCTCCAGGGTATACTTGCCGCTATGGGACAGATGTTCTTTTCACTGTCTCTTGCGATGGGAATAATGGTTGCTTACGGCTCGTACCTGCCCAAAACAAGTAACATTGAAAAAAGCGTTGCACAAATAGAAATATTTGATACATTAATCGCAATTCTTGCCGGCTTAATGATTATTCCGGCGGTATTCGCATTCTCGGGAGGAGATGAGAGCGCGCTCGGCAAAGGTCCGGGACTTATGTTCGTGACCCTTCCAAAGGTATTCGCAAGCATGGGCGGAACAAGATTTGCCGGGTCGGCATTCTTCCTTCTTGTACTCTTTGCGGCTCTGACTTCTGCAATGTCTGTTATGGAAGCAATTGTTGCTTCTGTATGCGATAAGTTCGGCTGGTCAAGAAACAAGGCTGCGCTTGCAAGCGCGGTTTGGGCAGCTGTCGGCGGTATAGTATGTATTTTAGGATATAGTGTATGGTCGGGGGTTAAATTTGGAAGCATGGATATTCTTGATACTGTGGACTTCCTCACCAACTCGGTAATTATGCCTATAACAGCATTGCTTACCTGTATATTTGTCGGCTATATATTCGGAGTTGACAACATCAAAAAGGAAATTGCTTTATCAGGCCAATTCAAGCGCGAAAAGCTGTTCTGCGTAATGATTAAGTACATCGCTCCTATATTTGTTATTGCGGTGCTTATTTCGTCAGTGCTGGATGCGTTTGGCATTATTAAATTCTAAGAAGCTCCGGTGCTTTTACGGAGAAGCGAGGTATAGTATGAAGATTTTATTAGCAGTTGATGTTCAGCCGGAATTTAACAACGACGATAAAGAATACAGAAAAATAGTTGACTATATAAAACAAGCGAAAGAATGCGGCGGATATGACGCAGTATATGCTACCGTATGCGGAAACAAGCCGAACGGAAGCTATGTCAGATATTCAAACTGGAACGACCTTCTTGACGGTGTAAAGCCGCTTGACTTTACGCCTGACAGAATATACCATAAAACAGTATACGGCTTGAAGGAAAACGAGTATTTGGACATGGGCAAAGAAAATGAATACACTGTAATAGGTTATAATACCGGAGCCTGCGTACTGAAGGTTTGCCTTGATTTGTTTGATTTGGAATATAATTTCAGAGTATTAAAGAATTACTGCTACTCTTCGGACGGTCCGACCGCTCATTACCGCGGTATTTCTGTGATGTATAATCTTTTTGAAAACGCTGTAGTTTAAAATTAAGGAGCTGATAAAAATGAAGAAATTTACTGCTGCTCTATCGATCTCAGCAATAGCCTTGCTCGTTTCACTTCCGGCAGGCAGTGAAGCGGACATCTCGGTTACTCTGAACGGAAAGGCGCTTGTGTTTGATGATGTTCCGCCGCAGATTATTGACGGCAGAACCCTTGTGCCGCTAAGAGCAATATTTGAAGCGTTGGGCGCGGACGTGGACTGGAACGGCGAAACACGCACAGTAACCGCGCAAAGAGACGATACGATGATAAGCATGACAATCGGCAGCAATGTGATGACAATTAATTCACGCAGTGTAACGCTTGACGTACCGCCGCAGATCATTGACAACAGAACGCTTGTGCCCGCAAGAGCCGCTGCCGAAGGCTTCGGCGCGGATGTGGTGTGGAACGAAAGTGAAAGGACAGTAATAATCACAACCGATAATACATCTGTTTCGGCTGACAGTACAAAGCATTCTGACGATGCAGCGGAGCCTTCGTCCGCACCTGCGGAAGAACCTGAGGAATTTCCGATAGAGTATAACAGCGAGCCGGAAAGTACAGTCGGTTACGCTTCGCGCTTCAGGCTTATATCTGTTCGGCTCAATGATGAGGGAAATTATGATATTGAATTTGAGCTTTTCACATTTCTTGAAGGCAGAGGCGATGTAGGCGTCAGCTTCCGCTGCCTTGATGCTGACGGCAAAGAGGTCGATACATTTGCCGGTCTGTACCGCGGAACGGACTATACCTGGAGTCAGCAAATCGATAAAGCAACAATTTCCGGCAATACGGCTGTTATTGAGCTTATTCCGGCAGGGATTTAGGATATATATGGATACCATTGTTAAGCTTACCGATATAAAGGATTTTTATAGGGTCTTTGATATTATGGAGCAAAGCTTTCCGCCCGATGAACGGCGTCCGAAGGCTGAACAGCTTGCCCTTCTGAATAATCCGGCTCACAGTATATACATACTGCAAACAGACGGGGATACAGCTGCGTTTATCACAGTCTGGCAGTTTGACAGCTTTGCGTTTATTGAGCATTTTGCCGTACATCCCGACCGCCGCTGCGGCGGAACAGGCTCTTTCATGCTGAGTAAAATAATACCGCACCTCGGAGTTAGGGTGTGTCTTGAAGCAGAACCGCCGCTGACCGAAATCGCCGAAAGGCGGATAGGCTTTTACGAACGAAACGGATTTACACTTAATAAATACCCATATATACAGCCGCCGATTTCAAAGGGCAAAGCGCCTGTGCCGCTTATGATTATGACAACGGGCGGCGGAATTTCGGAAAGTGAATTTGATAAAATAAGAGATGTAATATACAGAGAAGTATACAAATATGCAATGTAAATTTTGTTTCATTTTCAAAATTCTGACCCCCTTTCACCACCAATGCGTTTGGGAAAGGAGAAGCAAGCAGATTGCCGTCAGAAGCGACGCCGACGTATGTTTATACTTCAAGTCGCTGAGGGCGGCAAGATGCGTCGCTTATCTTTTTCCAAACTTTCTATAAAAAATAACTGCCGCAAATCTATACTGCGGCAGTTATTTTTTCGGCTCCTGTTCAGTATCTGAATTTATACAGATCTTTGCGCATATTTTGTCGTTACAAAGAAAAATATCTGAAGGCATGTTTGTCATATTTCAAGGATAATTGACGCAGGTAACGGCAAAATCCGCAGTAAGGATATATGCAGGAAGTTACTTATTATCCGTTATTTCGCATCAAACCAGCTGTGTCCGACCGACATATCGACAACGAGCGGCACTCTGAGCTGTACCGCATTTTCCATTTCTTCCTTTAGTATTTTCTTTACCTCATCAACCTCATCTGCATGCGCCTCGACAATCAGCTCATCATGAACCTGCAAAATAAGTCTGGAGCGCAGCTTCTCGCATCTCAGCCTTTCATCAACCCTTACCATTGCAAGCTTGATTATATCCGCAGCGCTGCCCTGAACAGGGGTATTCATTGCGGCGCGCTCCCCGAACGAGCGTAGATTGAAATTTGACGACTTAAGTTCCGGAATATATCTTATCCTATTCATCATAGTTGTAACGTAACCCTTTTCCTTTGCGTCTGCCTTTGTTTTTTCCATATATTCGCGCACGCCATGATATTTTTCAAGATAGCTGTTTATATAATCCTTTGCTTCCTTAACGCTTACTCCTATATCCTGACTTAGGCTGAATTCCCCGATTCCGTAAACAATTCCGAAATTTACCGCTTTTGCATGCGAACGCTGCGACTTTGTAACCTCTGCAAGCGGTACTCCGAACACCTGTGACGCTGTTACCGCGTGAATATCCTCCCCTGATTTGAAGGCTTCAATCATTGTTTCATCGTTAGCCAGATGCGCGAGAACCCTAAGCTCAATCTGAGAGTAATCGGCATCAACAAGCACATACCCTTCCTCTGCCGCAAACATCTTTCTAAGCTCTCTGCCAAGCTCCGTTCTTGTGGGAATGTTCTGCATATTCGGATTTTCGGACGACAATCTGCCTGTAACCGTTACTGTCTGATTAAATTCGGAGTGAATTTTATGTGTCTTCGGATTAATCAGCATGCTCATTCCATCACAATACGTTCCCTTAAGTTTTGCGTATTGTCTGTATTCAAGCACCATATTTACAATCGGATGTTTATCCTTTATTTTATCAAGCGCGTCAACATTCGTTGAATATCCCGTCTTTGTCTTTTTCGCCGGCTTCAGCTCCAACTCGTCAAACAACACAACTCCCAGCTGTTTGGGCGAGTTTATATTAAACTCATGTCCGGCAAGCTCATATATTTTCTTTTCAATTCCGGCAATTCTATCCGAAAGCATTTCCGAAAATCGTTTTAATTCCTCAATATCAAGCCGGAAGCCATATATCTGCATACGTGCAAGCACCGAAATAAGCGGCAGCTCAACCTCATAATAAAGCCGTTCCTGACCATTTTTGCTTATCTGCTCCGCAAGCAGCTCACGCATAGGCTTCAGAGCAAGCGCCTGCTTCGCATATATGGTCAAATCCTCACTTTCATCCTCAAACAGCGATAGTTGATTTTTTTCACTTGCCTCAAGCGTTACTCCGAGATATGCCTCTGCAAGCGCTGTAAGAGTAAAATCCTTTCTTGCCGGGTCAATAAGATATGCGGCAATAGCCGTATCAAATGCTATTCCGTTTAGGCTTATGCCCGGCTTTACCATCGCATCCTTTATATTATTGACCGTCTTTTTTACCTTGCTGTTTTCAAAGCAGTCCTTCACCGCATTGATAAGATCCCCGCCGGTAATTGACAGTGAGGTATAATAAGCCTTTCTGCCGCTTGAAAACGCAGCAGCTGTAAGCGTATTTCCCGAAAACACCGGGACAAGCTCTATTTCAGAAAGTGAGTCAAGTACAGTCTTTAACTCGTCAGCAGTTTTTATCTCCGATATTTCAGTGCCTTCAAAAATATCTTCATTTATTCTAAGGTTCGGCGCATCCGACGGCGGTTCAAGCTTGAACTTTTTTATTGCAGTTTTTAGCTCAAGGCTGTTTAAAAGCTCATAGAGAGCACGGTTATCGCTCTTTATCCCGTCAAATCCGCACTCGTCAATATTGAACTCAATGGGAGTATTAAGATCAATCGCTGCAAGTGTCTTTGACAAAAATGCCATATCCTTACCTGCCTCAAGCTTTTCAAGCTTCCTGCCCTTAATACCTGTTTCTTCAATATGCTCATATATATATTCAATGGAATGGAACTGCGAAATAATCGAAACCGCTCCCTTTTCACCTATTCCGGCAACTCCGGGAATATTATCTGACGGATCACCCATCAATGCCTTTACGTCAATAAACTCCTTCGGTGTTACACCGTAACGCTCTTTAACGGCAGCCTCGTCATATACTGTAGTTTCAGCTCTGCCGTATTTTGATACAGTTAATATAACCTTTGTTGACGGTGAAACAAGCTGCAAATCATCCTTATCACCTGTAGCAATGCAGCACTCAATATCATTTTCTCCGCAAATGCGCGAAACTGTGCCTATAATGTCATCTGCCTCATAGCCTTCCAGCTGCAAAATCGGCACATTCATTACCGCAATCAGTTCCTTTGCAATCGGCATCTGCTTGGCAAGCTCATCCGGCATGGGCTTTCTCTGAGCCTTGTAGCCATCATAAAGCTTATGGCGGAATGTAGGAGCCTTCAAATCAAACGCAGCACAGAGATAATCCGGCTTGTAATCATCTATAAGCTTTATCAAGATATTAATAAATCCATAAACGGCATTAGTCGGAATTCCTGTGCGTGTTGAGAGCGGACTGACTCCGTAATATGCGCGGTTTAATATACTGTTTGAATCCAAAATCAAAAGTCTTTTCACGTTAATCTCCATTCTGCCGCAAGCATAAGCACAAATAGAATGGCAACAGTGGCTTGCGGCTGTTTTTGCTTTCTTTAACATTATACTTCTAAACATCTTTTCTTATATTTTACCCCATTATTAATCTTTTGTCAAGGTCATTCCACGTACACATTACGGCAAAATCATAGAATAAGACAAAAATTTCAATAATACTACAAAACGATAACAATACTGTACAAATATAAATAATTCATATATAATATATATGAGTTGATTGATTTATGAATTGCAAGGAGAGGGACTATCAAATAAGCAGTCTGAAAACAGCGCCGGACATTAGAGAGCATTTGTAAATTGAAAGTATGCATTGGATTTTGGATGTGCTTAATTTACGTATAGGCTCTAAATTCAGCTTATGGTGTATAATACAGACGCAGAAAGGGGAGTTAATAATGTGACAGGTAATTATGGAAGTAATTACTGACAGACTCTTATATAATCATATGAGCTTGTCAAAGGTAAAATAATTCGGAATGAAATTTTAACGGAGGATATTGAATAAGACTGCGATTTCTGAAAAAGGAGAGGTTTAATAATGATAAATACAGCGGAAAGCGAAAAGGCGCGCGTGGCAATGGAGTTATTTAAACAGGGCTACAACTGTTCACAGGCTGTTGTCGGCGCATGGGCAGACGAGATTGGAGTGGATTTTGAAACAGCGGTGAAATTTTCGGCAGGCTTTGGCGGAGGTATGGGCAGACTGCGTGAGGTGTGCGGCTCTGTTTCCGGAGCGTTTATGGTTTTGGGAATGAAATACTCAACAGGACGTCCCGACCCGCAGTCTAAAAAGGCAATGTATGAGAAAATTCAGTCATTTGCCGCACGGTTTAAAGAGGAGAATAAATTTAATTCTATCATATGCCGCGAAATGCTTGGTTTAAACGGTTCAAGCAAACCAATCCCGGCAGAGCGCACGGAGGAGTATTACAGAAAACGTCCGTGTCCCGAATTAATCGCTATGTCGGCTGCGCTGCTTGAAGAATTTATGTAAAAAATGAAACACATGGACAGCCATAAACGGCCTTCCATGTGTTTTTTTACTTATTATCCTCTTTTTGTTTTAAAGAACGCTTTTTGGAGCTGTATTTTCTTTTGATTTTTGCGTCCTTAGTCCTTTTTGCACTGCGTCTGTACATAGCGCGGCGCTTTCGCGGCTGTGCCGAAGGAGATTCCTCCGATGATTCGGTTGTATCTGTATCAGATGAAGGCTCAGATTTATTAAGCGGTTCGGCTGCCGTTTCCGCTTCCGGCTCCGCCTCTTTATCATCGTCAAATTCCTGAACAATTTCTTCAATCGGATTTGTTGCTGAGGATTCCGTATTTTCAGATTCTGTATTTTCCGTTTCATTTATCTGCAACTCGGCAGATTCTTGGGATTCCGGTGCTGTATTTCCTTCGTTATCCGTTTCGAAATTTTCATCAGCAGTAACAGCGGTTTCATCGTTCTCTGCGGTTTGCTCCGAAATTTCCGGTTCGGGTGCAGTGCTGTTGTTTAAAACATTTTTGTCAGGCTCCGTGTGAGTATACGCTTTTGAGGAAGATTCCTGATTATCATTCTCGGATGTTTTATCTGTTTCTGTATTCTCAGGCTCCTGCACAGTGATCGGCTCCTGTGCGGTGACCGGCTCCGTAATTTTATCGGAAATCCGCTCCGTATCTGCGGAATCGCTGAGTATATCTTCGTTTTCGTATTCCAAGCTTTGTTCATCCGCGTCGGGCATCTCTTTATCGAGTACGCGTCGGATTTCTTCCGAGGTACGGTAGTCGCATCGGCTTTCGGGATGCTTGATGTTGAACGAGTATTGCTTTCCGAAGCGCTTGAAGTCCTCCGGACTTGATTCGGATTTTAGAAGAGCAGTCTTTAATTCGATTCCTGCCGCATAGCCTGCCATATCTCCGGACGCGGCTATTACGCGGTGACACGGAACTATAAACAAGAGCGCGTTTGTATTGCAGGCTCTGCCTACGGCTCTTGCGCTTTTCGGCTTTCCTATCGCATTCGCAATATCCTTATAGGTACGCGTTTCGCCGTATGGGATTTTTATTAAAGCTTCCCATACGAGCTTTTGAAATTCGCTGCCGTTAAGCTTTATCGGAACGGTGAATTCCTTTCTTTCGCCTTTAAAATATTCGCGCAGCTCCCTTGCGGCAAGAGAAGTAAGTTCATTTGCATTATATTTGACAAATTCATCGGTGAATTCAACCTTGAATACTGCTTCATCGTCCGCGTAAACAACAATTCTTCCGAAATTTGTCATTGTACCCTGAATATAAACCGTAGGTTCAATGATTTCTTCTGCTGCGGCGTCCTGCTGCTGAAGCTTTTGAAGACGGTGCTTTGACGCATTTCTGTAAAAACGGTTTCTAAGCTTCTCAAGCTCCCTGTCCTCAGGCTTGATATTAAGCAGTGACAGCGCCATGCTTGTATGTTCAATCAGTGCAGTCGCACATTTGCGCTGAGGTACGATTTGTGCTCCATCATCGTCAATACTGAGAAGATTGTTCTTTGTCATGAAATTCATGTAATATACAAGCTCCTGTACCGAATCAAGGTTATCCTCGAACCATGAATGCCATGCCCGGAAACGCTCTGTTGAAAATTCAAAGTCCATGCCTGAAATCGTTTCATAGATGCTCAGCGGAGGCTCCGGGACAGGCTCATCTGTCGGAACTATAAGAATACGTCCGTTCCTGTTGCGGAAGGCAACATTTATGCCCGGAATAAGCATGGAGATAAAGTCTGTGTAGTTCATAGCTTCAAGGCGGGGAGCCTTATAGAATTTTTCGGTAAAGCTGCGGAGCATATCCAAATCAAAGCGCTCCAGAAGCATATACCTTTTTACAAGCTTGTCCTCAAGCATGGCGGAAAGAACTCCGCGTACAGCAGCCTTGTAATCAACCGGCTCCTCCGGGCAAATCCTTGCTGCCATTAACTCGTTTATATCGCAGAGCGTATATTCATGACTGAAATCAACCCAATCGTCACAAAGCATAATGATGCTCTTGTTGGTTGTTATTCCGTATGAAGCAACTACAACTCTTTTGCCGTAATTTTTCAGTTCTTCACATAAAAAGCCGAAATCGGCGTCTCCGGTTGCAATTACAACCGTATCAATGTTATTGGAAAGCGAATACGCAATGCAGTCTACATTCATTTTAAAGTCAACAAGATTTGCTTTTTTGGAATTCATGTTCGGGTCAACTGCACAGATATCAATACCGGTAGAGTTAAGGAATTTGTTGTACTTAATGTATGCGGGGTGAGTTGTGCTTATGTACGCACGCTGCAGAACAACATTGTCAACCAGCTCGCTGTCGCACATCATTTTAAACGAGTCCTTAAATTCACTGTAATTCTTCGGCGCTGTAAATTTTGAAATGTTTTCTAAATCGTAAAATACTGCGGTAGACATCATTTCCTCCTTTCATAATTTGTGTATTTATAAATAATTATATAAATAAGTATATAATAT
>JAUNPN010000112.1 GCA_030536655.1 bacterium
TTTCATAATCTTTTTGTGCCTTGTAGCGTAGCGGAAAGGAATGGTCATAATTATGTTAAAAATTACACTAAAATGGTTAAATTCAAACTTGAAACCATGGCTTTTGCATGGTAAAATTCGTATATAAGGGCATATTGGTGCGGACAGAATATGCCCGGTAAATTGTTGCGTTCTGAAAAGAACGTATCGTTTTTCAGAACGACAAAACGGAGGCTGTGAGCTTCAGGCTCATTTTTAAAATGAAAAGCTCAAACATATCTTTAAGGAGGATTTAAACAATGGTAAAGAAAAAGACAGCGGCAATATTTACTGCTGCGATGATGGCATCTGCTATAATTCCGATGTCGGTAAGTGCTTCGCCGGAGATCAGTAATCCGGGCTGTGAGGATATAACCTCGGTTATTAACCCACAAGTGATAGGAACATATTGTATTTCCGGGGATACAAGTTTGATGTTTGATGGTGACCAGAATACGAGTTTTACAATTAACAGATCCGGAAGCACACCGTATATAGGCGGTTTTGTACTTGATGCAGGAGAAGGAAAGACATTTGCACAAGTGAACTCAATAGATTTCACTTGTGTTAATGCAACAGATCTTTATATTTTTGGCTCAAATGATAATATTGCAGATGCAATACAGGCTAATTCGGATAAAGATTTATGCGGAAGCAAGAATAATTATGCCAACTTCAACTCGACTAATCTTGGTATTGACATAAACTTGATAAGCAATGCCGAAGCTGCATATTATAAGGACAACGACGGTATTTTTTGGGGAACTAATGTAACGAATGATATGAATTACCGTTATTTATATATTGGTACTCCGAAATGGAATAGCAATGCAGTTATTAAAGAAATGAAGCTTATGCATGCCGGAGAAGGTTCAGTAAAAGTAAATACAGAAAATAATTGTAAAGTCACTTATAACAGCTTTAAAGCCGGAGAAGATGTAACAATTACGGTCACAGCTGACGAGGGATATGAGGTTAGTAAGTTGAACATCAACGGAGCAACTGTTTCACCTGTAGTAGAGGGAAATACTGCAACATATACCGTAAGCAAGGCATCGGCGATAGTTACCGTTGATGCATGGGCAGATCCGATTGACAAGCTTGAAATGAAGTCGATTGAAGCAAAGCCGGAGGAATTAACAACTGTAACAAGATACAATACTATTCCGGAAGCATGGAGTGATAATAATGCTACTACGTTTGCTGATTTTGGCGTTTATCCGACCACTACAATTTTTGATGCGGGTGAAGGCAAAAAATATGTTTTGGACAAAATTATAACTTATGCAAGAGCAAGTCATCCGGGCAGATCGCATTTTAAGCTTTACGGTACAAACGATCCGCTTACGGCAGATATGTTTAATTCAGACGGTGTTGTAGTAGAAAATAAAACAGAAGGCTCAAAATTCACAACGCTTACTCAGGATAATAATGCATACTTCGGAACCGGTTCGTGGGGTAATAACGGAAGCGGCGGAGTTGATGCTGTAAGAGGAGAATATATGATTGACGGAGACGCAGGCTACAGATATATAGTTCTCCAGTCGGATCATAAGTATATGATGTCGCTTAGCGAACTTAAATTCTATGGAAGTATAGAAACAGAAGAAACTCATGACAGTAATTACTTTAAGTTTAGTGCAAGTGCAAATGAAATCAATTCTTTCAATAAAATTGCTATTAAGCTGAACGATGATACATCTATGTCATCCGACTTTAATGCAACGGCAGAATTCAGCGGTAATACCGAAGTACAGTATGCAGTCAATATAACCGATTTACCGGAGGGTATAGAGGTTGAAAAAGTAAAGCTTTATACAGAAGCAGAATAAGCATGGAGGTTATTATAATGAAGAAGATTTTTTCAAAGCCGGAAATGAATATAAAGAAGTTTAAGGCAGAGAATATCCTTACTGCATCGGCAGTGGGTGTTGACCTTGGAGAGAACGTAACGCCTGATGGCTATCAGACCGATTCGGTTTCGTTTAAGTTATTTAAAGAGGACGTAAAGATAACTTGGTAAATTTTTATTGATCCGTGGTTCGGATATAAATTATTACAGCGTGTTCATTATGGACAATAGTTCACAATGAATACGCTGTATTTTTGTTGAAATTATTATTATGATTTTAACAAATTTCGGTATTTTATTAAAAATCTCATAAAAACAGTGTTGAATTAATGGTATATTAACCAAAATTGTTAAAAAACATCAATAATATTTAAATTTTAAACTTGATACTTTAAATATCGAATGGTAAAATTAATTGTAGGAAAGGGGTTATATATAATTGAATAAGTTCTATGTATTCTTATTTGAACTTATTCAATTATTCTGCTGCATTAAGTGCATTATTAATATAGATTACTTAATGCAGCTTATATGCTAAAAAGAAACCCATTATGCCAGTAAACATATTATCGGGGGTGAAAAAGAAATATTCAGATGATGAAAGGGAGCTTATGGACTAGAGCTCCTAAAAAGAAAAAAGTCAAAAACATATATAAGGAGGATTTATAAATGATTAATAAAAGATTTGCGGCAATCATGACTGTTGCGGCAATGGCATCTTCTATGATTCCGGTTTCGGTAAGTGCTTCATCAAAAATTGATGATCCCGGATATACGGATATTACGGCAGAGATTAATCCGGAAGTATTAGGAACCTATCTTGTGACGGACGGTGAATCGGATGCAATACTTGACGGTAACACTGCGACAAGTATTAAATTTAAGAGAAGCTCATCTCCGTGGATAAGTGGATTTGTGTTGGATGCAGGACAGGACGATGCGACCGGAGAGCCAAAAACCTTTGCAGGTGTTGACCAGATTGATTTTGTTTGCGCTAATGGTGCTGATCTTTATATTTTCGGTTCAGACGAGAATATTTTTCAGGCAATAAAAGAAAAGAATGAGAAAGAAGGCATTACAGACTTTTGCGGCAATAATTACAGTAAGTTTACTTCGGAAACATTAGGAATCAATGTAACCTTATTAAGCAGTGGTGAAACTGCATATTATCAGGACGGCAACGGTACATATTGGGGAGTAAATCCGGTTACAGGTATGGAGAATTACCGATATTTATTTATTGGTACTCCGCAATACAATAAGGATGTAACCATAAACGAAATGAAGCTTATGCACAATCCGGCATCGGATAATCCGACAGAACCTGAAATGACGGACGAACCGCTGGAGGCAGGCGCTTTAACTGTTAATACGCAGGAAAATTGTACAGTGACTTGTTCGGAATTCAGCGTAGGCGGCAGTGCGACAATTACTGTTACACCGAATGAGGGTTATGAGGTATCAAAGCTCAATATAGACGGTGCAACGGTTCAGCTGACAAAGGCTGAGGATGGAACTGCATCATACATTGTAAATGATGCACCGGTGGAAATTATTGCTGATGCGTGGGCTGACGCGGTAGACGGCATACTTGAAATGAACGTGATTTCAGAAAAGCCGGAGGATTTAACTACTGTAACAAGATACAATACTATTCCGGATGCATGGAATGATAAAGATGCTATTACCTTTGCTGATTTTGGGGTTTATCCGACAATTACGATTTTTGATGCGGGTGAAGGAAATAGATATGCTTTGGACAGTGTTATATCATATGCAAGAGCAAGTCATCCTGGCAGAGCGCATTTTAAGCTTTACGGTACAAATGATCCGCTTACGGCAGATATGTTTGGTTCAAACGGTGCTGTAATAGAAAATAAAACAGAGGGCTCAAAATTCACAACACTTACTCATGATAATAATGCATTCTTCGGGACCGGTTCATGGGATAATAACAGAAGCGGCGGAGTTGATGCTGCAAGAGGCGAATATTTGATTGACGGAGATACAAGCTACAGATATATAGTTCTTCAGTCAGACCATAAAACAACGATGGCACTTTCGGAGCTTAAGTTCTACGGCGGGATAAGAGATGAAAATACTCCGGATCCGACACCGGAACCGACAGAAACACCTGAGCCTACAGAAGAACCGATACCGGGTACAGTAACCGTAAACACACATGAAAATTGTGAGGTAACAGTTACAGACTTTAATGCAGGCGAAAGCGCGGTAATTACAGTTAAAGCAAATGAAGGATATGAGGCTGCAAAGCTGAATATAGACGGCAGAACAGTCAAGCTGACAGCAGGGGAGAACGGAACCGCAACATATACAATGAACAATGCGGCAGAAACATTTACTGTTGACGCATGGGCTGACCCGGCTGATAAGCTTGAAATGACTGCACTTACAGAAAAGCCGGATATTGAAACAATAACAAACTTCGGAACAATCCCGGCTGCATGGAGCGATAATGATACTACCGGCAGATATGACTTTAAGGCTTACGGCGGTATGGCAATCTTTGACGCAGAGGCAAACGGAAATCCGGGAGACAGATATAAGATAGACCGGGTTATATCATATGCCGGACAGGATATGAACGGCAGAGCGCATTTTAAGATTTTCGGTACAAACGAAGAGCTTTCAGCAGATATGTTCACAGCGGCTGACGGCGCAAACAGCGGCAGCGAGAAGCTGACTGCACTCACTCATGACAACAATGCGTTCTTTGGAACAGGTTCTTACGATAATAACCGCAGCGGCGGAATTGATTCGGTAAGAGGCGACTATACGGTTGATGGAGATACAAGCTACAGATATATCATCATTCATTCAGACCATAAGAATATGATGGCACTTTCAGAGCTTAAGTTCTATGGCAAAGTAAGAGATGCGGATACGCCTGACCCGACTCCCGAACCGACACAGGAACCGGATAAGGGTGAGGCAATTACTGTAAAGACGCAGGAAGATTGTACAGTTACAGTTCCGGAGGAATATTATGTGGGCGGAAACTTTACAATTACTGTTGCGGCAAATGACGGTTATGAGCCGGCTAAGCTGAATGTAAACGGTACAACAGTTAAGCTGGTTCGTTCAGAGGACGGAAAGACTGCTACTGCTGCTGTGACAAATGCTGAGGCAGAAATTACTGTTGAAGCATGGGCAGACCCTGCTGAGGGCAAGCTTGCGATAAATTCAGTTGATGCAAGTACCTTAACGGGTGTACCGATAAGAAATTTCCCGGCAGCATGGAATGATAACGACGTTACTACCTGTTCAGATATGTCAAACTTCCCGGGCTTTACAATAGTTGATGCAGGTGAAGGAAACAGATATGCGCTGACAAGCATTATAACATACGCAAACGCATTATATCCGGGAAGAGCACACTTTAAGGTGTTCGGTACAAATGCAAATCCGCTTACATCAGATATGTTTACAGCGTCAAACGGTGCAAACAACGGTCTGGTATTCAGCGAAATCAGCAATAGTACAACAAATAATGCGTACTACGGCACAGGCTCTTGGGATAATAACCGCAGAGGCGGAACAGACGCAGTAAGAGGCGTATACAACATTGAAGGCGGCAGAGGCTACAGATACATCATCATTCAGTCAGACCACAAGAATATGATGGCACTTGGGGAGCTTAAGCTTTATGGTGAGGTAAGAACAGCGGATGATCCGGAACCCCCGGCAGAAGACGGTACAGCGACGGTATATACACATTCGCATTGTACGGTAACAAAACCTGACGCTTACAAGGAAGGTGACAGCGTAACAATTACTGTTACAGCCAATGACGGATATGAGTTTGCAAAGCTTAATCTTAATGACAGAACAGTTAAGGCTACAGTTTCAGAGGATAAAAAGACAGCAACATATACTTTATCAACAGCTCCGAAGACGCTTAATATCAATGCGTGGGCAGATGCTGTTGAGGGCAGACTTATAATGAATGCGCTTGCTGAAAAGCCGGGCGATTTAACAAATATAGCATCATACGGAACACTTCCGGCAGAGTGGAGTGACGGCGATGCTTCAACTGTTGGTGAGATACCGGCCTATCCGGGTATGGTAATCTTTGATGCAGGTGAAAATTCAAAGTATGCTCTGAGCCGCGTTATAACATATGCAAATGCGTCATATCCGGGAAGAGCGCACCTTAAGATTTTCGGAACGAATGAAGCGCTTACAAATGATATGTTTACAGCAGAAGCAGGCGCAAACAGCGGAAGTGATAAGCTGACGGTTATTACTAACGATGAAGGTGATTTCTACGGTACCGGCTCATGGAACGGTAATGACGGCGGAAACGGCGATGCTGTAAGACAGTTCTATGATATTCAGGGCGGTAAAGCATACAGATATATCATTGTTCAGGCGGATAATACAAATTCACTTTCACTTTCAGAGCTTAAGTTCTACGGTGAAACAAGAGCAAAGGATGCTCCGGACCCGGTAGATCCTTCAACGGTAACAAGCGATAAGCTTTTCACCTATGACCTCCCGTCAGAGGTAGAGCGCAGCAAGACATATATCGTAAAAGCTCGTCCGGTTGGCGCGGGTGATGATGAATGGCAGACCGTAGATGTTTACAGAGTAAACCTCATGAGTAAAAACAGCAGATGGGCAGGAGCAGCATTCTTTGACTGTACCGGAGATACTGAGGTTCAGGTAATATGTACAGGTAAGGGCGATGGTATAGATGATATTGAGAACGGATTGAACAGCAGCACTGCTATTTATCCGGAAAGCTATGGTATAGAGCTTAACTATGAGGAAGGCGACAACGTTATAACGTTTATAATGAAGCCCGGTCAGAGAATAGTATTGGATCCGAATGATGATTCAAGACGTGACCTTCATATCTGGGCAGATTATCCGATGGATATTCCGACAGTAGAGGAAATTCAGGCAGAGGGTAAGTCCGTAACAGTTGTAGACGGCGGCGAGCTTGAGGATAATTATGATACAGATGTTGTATATGTAAAGCCGGGATACTATTACAAGGGTGACGGCTGGCATAACTATTATATACATGACAATCAGACATGGTATTTTGAGCCGGGTGCTGTAGTTTGCGGAACACTTAACATGGACTATTCGATAAATGCAAAGCTTATCGGACATGGACTGATGTACAGACCGTGGGGAGCATCTATCACAATAAACGATGCCAAGAATGCATATGTTGAAGGCATGATGGGCATAAATCACGGTTGGAGAGATAACGGCGGTTATTTCGTCAATGTGGCAAACAGTAAGAATGTACATGTTAAAAACCTGAAATCAGCCGCACGTCATAAGTGGGGCGACACAATGGATATTTTCTGCTCCGAGGACGTAACGGTTGAGGGCTGTTTCTATAGAGGTAATGACGACTGTATCGCAATTTACGGTCCGCGTTGGACAGGTAACTATTGGGGCGAAACAGGTAATGTAAGAAATATTAAGGTAAGAAACTGCGTTCTCATGCCGGACGTTGCAAGATCCATTCACTTTGGTACTCACGGCGACAGTATGTCACCGAACGGCGGACGTGTAATTGACAACTGCAGCTTCGAGAATATTGATGTTCTTACATATAGTAAGTATGCGCCGGGTCCGCAGCCTATCCGTATGGATGCTTCGGAGGGTAATATGATTACCAATGTTTACTTTAATGATATACGTATACGTGATGGTCAGGCAAATGCTATTCTTGACTTCTACATTACTGTACAGGGCAGATATGGTACAAACACATTTAATGGAAAAGGAATAAACAATGTTTATTTCAAGGATATAGATTATAGGAATGTGAACGGTTCTTACGGAAAGATTCAGGGTGCAACCAACGGACAGAGTCAGCTGACACAGAATGTCACATTTGAGAATCTTGTAGTTAACGGCAAGGTTGCTAAAAGTGCGGCAGATGCAAATATTATGGTTGGAGTAAATACAAAGGATATTAAGTTCGTAGAGTCCGGTGAATCAATGTATCAGTATAATCCGGAGATTGTTCCTGAGGATATATGGCCGACATATTATGATTATGCAAGAGAGGACGGAGCAACAGCTTCGGCAGACCTTGCCGGAACAGGTGATCCGTCGGCGGCAATTGACGGCGATACAAGCACTGTTTGGGATTCCGCTGAAAGCACAGGCAGCTCAAGCTATGACGGTACAAATAAGACAGTGACGGGCGAGGGTATTATAATTAACCTCGGAACACAGCGTCTTATCAATGCTGTAAGACTTACATGGGATAATCCGGCACTCAGACATGATTATCGTATCTATGTTTCTAAGGACGGAGCAGACTGGAGTACAGGTCATACAGATGAGCATGGCGTAGGCGCGGTTAACTCAAAGTCAAGAGCAGAGTACAATAAGCGTGTAAAGACAACGTGGTTCATGAACCAGTATGACCCGAAGGTAGGTCAGGATTACATTATAGGACAGTATGTAAAGATTATTCCGCAGGAAGGAACTAAGATGGATATTGCAAGCTTAGAAATCCTTGGCGAGCTTGCACCGGAAGTTGATCCGAACAACAGATAACGGAAGGTATGAAAGGAGGAAATAAATTGAAGAATATATTTGGAACAAGGCTGACAGCAATTATAACCATGGCGGCAATTACAGCAAGCTTTGCTGTAATGCCGATGTCGGCGACAGCAGCTGACGTACCGGCACCGGATAACGGTGCCGCCGGCGGCATATCGAACGGCGGAGAATGGTCGATTTACGCATCAGATTTTGGTTCGACAAAAGCCACAAATGTGATTTCGGACGCATCGGATAAGGGTGTAGTTGAAGTAACCGGCAGTGCGAATCTGAGTGAGCAGCTGCAGTTTGATTTATCAACCATGATGAGCAGCAGCGCGGCAGGTTCAGGCAAGGTGGTAAAGAGCGCTAAGCTTCGTATGACCCCTATGGTAACAAGAGCGGGTATAAAGCATAATTTATACGTGATCGGAAATGAGTTTACCACAACCGAAGGAAGAATTCCGGTAACTCAGTATGATGTTCCGCGCGGCGGCAATAATGATATTTTCAGAGATGAAAGTGTTATAGCTCTTACGGCAGATGGTCTGGGCGCATATCCGGATGCACTTAAAGCATGGCAGACAGATGTTGATGTAACGGGCAATGCTGTTACAGCAGCGGATAACAAGCTGTCATTCCAGATTGAATATGCGGATGGCGATGACGGTAAAACTGAGTATGCAACTACAAATATAGCTGAAAACGCCAGATTAAACGGCGGAGCTGTTCCGCTTCTCTACAGCAACGGAGCAACGGATTACAGCAAGTGGATATATCCCCAGCTTGTACTTACATATACAGACAGCGCAGCCTATACAAGTGCGTATGCTGATTTTGTAAACGCATACACTGCGTTGAGTACAGGTAAGGTAACAGAAAACAGCAGCATAGCATTGACAGCATCAAACGGAAGTACAATAAATGTTGAAATGTATGACGATTCTGTAAGCCCGATTAAGGTTGAAGATCAGAAGCTTGTATATAACAATGCTTATGTAGGAAACAGTGAAGCCGCAAATGTAAAGCTCACTGTAACCAAAACAGAGGGTGAGGAAACAGCAAGCTATTCACGCGTGGTTGCGGTAAAAGCAGAGTATGCAAAGACAAATACGATAACATTTGACGCGTCAAAGAATCCGAAGGGCGAGATTTCCGTGACATCATCAGGTACGACATATAAGGACGGAACAGCTTATGCAGCTCCGGGCGGAACATTTACAGTTGACGGCGGTGCCAATACAGGCTACAGCGCATCGGTAGCTGTTAAAAATGCAGGTACTGATGAGGTGATCTCAGCGAATGCGGACGGTACATATACAATGCCGGACGGCAATGTTGAGGTTTCGGCTGAGTATTCTAAGGGAACATTCGGAACAACACGTATTGCAGCAATAAACAGTATTTCCTTCAAGAAGGACGGCAAATTACAGGGCGGTACAGACGGAACAAATCTTGTAATGGGTTCGGGAAGAGTTGTTACATTGGTTAAATTTGATGTATCAGGCTATAATGCCGATGTAATATCAGAGGCATCTCTGGACTTCACAGCATGGAACACATCAAATGCGAAGGCTGTATTCTATGTTCCGAATAATGACTGGGACGAAAAAACAATCAATAAGAATTTCAGACTTGACGGAACTGCTGCTACAGGCTTATCAAGCTTCACAACAGCGGAGGGTGATATAATATCACTGATTACCGATGTAGGACGTATTATTCCGGGAGAAGATACATCAAGCGCGGCAGAAGGTGTATTGAAAGATTATTACCTTGGCTCAACGGGTGCGTCGGCAGCAGCAAGCATCAGGCTTGATGAGGCACTTAAGACTGCAATGGCAAAAAGCAGCGATAATATAATTACATTAATGGTTTGTACAGCAGGCGGCGGAAATGACGCATATTCGGTTATATCAGCGCCGAATGTTGGAAGCAGACCGTCACTCACAATTACTGAATCAGCATCCAAGGTTGAAAATGTAATTACGGAAATCGGAACCGCAGAAGACCTTGAATTGTTCAATGAGCTTGTAAACGGCGGAAACAGCTATGCCGGCAAGACAGTAAAGCTTCTTAACGATATTGATTTATCGGGAGTATACAATGCAGAGTCAGGCAAGTCATGGAAGCCGATTGGTTCACAGATATATGACGGAAGCCGCATCAACTCATTTGCAGGTACCTTTGACGGCGGTAATCACAGCATAAAGGGACTTTATATCAACAACAGCAGCACAAATCAAGGCTTGTTCGGTATCGTTTCAGGTACAGTAAAAAATCTTACTGTAGAGGGTGAGGTTAAAGCAAGTTCAGCGGTTGGCGGTATTGCAGGCTGGAGCTTTGGCAAGATAATAAATTGTACCGCTGATGTGAATATCAATGCAATGAGAGAAGCCGGCGGTATTGTCGGAACTCTCGGAAATGAAGCTCGTATTGAAGGCTGCGTGAATGAAGGTAATATAAAGATTGAAAATAAGGAAACCTATGCCGGCGGTATTGCGGCTCAGAACAACAGAGGTATTATTCTGAACTGTACAAACTCAGGTAAGATTGAAAACGGTATGGACGGCTTCAGAAACAAGCTCGGCGGTATTGTTGGTTACCTTAACTCAGGAAGAATTGAGTGCAGCAATAACTCAGGTGAGATTGTAAGTAACGCAACGGTTGCATCATACACAACAGATGTAACAGATAACTATGTCGGCGGTATTGTGGGCTACAGCGAAGGCGGTACAATCATCGACAGCGATAACAGCGGTAGGATTCATAATGCAATCAACTATGCCGGCGGTATCGCAGGCTTCTTACAGAGCTGGGATACAGTAATCCTCTGTAACAACAGCGGCGAGGTTTCAAGCGGAGTAAACTATGCCGGCGGTATCGTAGGATATAATAAGAGCAGTGTTTCGGGCTGTGTTAATACCGGAAAGGTTACTTGCAGCGGCGAGTTCGCAGGCGGAGTTGCAGGTTACCTGTCAACAGGAACATTGAGCCACTGCTCGTATGACGAAGAACTTAACAGCGGTTTGAAGGCTGTGGGACGTAAAGATGTAGGAACAATAACATCTGATGGTGAAGAGCCGACATTACCTCCGTTGACACCGACAACAAAGCCGGAAGATCCGACAGCAAAGCC
>JAUNPN010000264.1 GCA_030536655.1 bacterium
ATATACATTTTCCCACCTATCCTGCTCTACATAATAATTTGAAATAATATCTTTGTATTGGCACTTCACAAGTATCCTAATACCTAATTTCATGAGAAATCTTTTTATATAATATATCATTAATGATGTTGATTTTACATTTGCTCTAATGCTTCCTCTAGAATTAATACCATCAAAGCCCCTATTGAGAACATCCTTATATTGTTTAGTAGCCTTCTTATCAAATGCGTCTAAGGAATATTTATGCCCCTTTGTTGTTGTTTCATTCGTCACAGTGAAATTCTCTCTTACACCTACAAAATGAAATCCTTTAAGGCCATTTTGAACAGCCAATTCATTCCATTTCTTTTTAAACTGAGGAAAATCAGGCATATCCATAGGTGCGAAAATCACAAATAATAATTTTCCATCTACAGTTATATATCTTTTATCCTTAAAAGCTTTTAGATATTTATTAAAATGTAAAATATAATCTTTTTCTCCAGGATAAGTCATTTCTGCAATTGTTTCCTTGCTTGAACCATTGGCTGTCCAAGTTTTAGTACTCCATTCATGATTTGCCCATCCTAAACAAAAAGGAAAATCAGGCTTTCCTAAATCTACAACTTCATTAAATGGTTTCTCTAATAATTCTTTTCCATCTCCGAACCAATAATGCCAATAGCAGAATCCTTCAATACCAGCTTCCTTTGCTAGTTTAGCTTGCTCTTCTCTAACCCAGCCATTGCGAAGATCATAATACCCCAAGTCTGCCGGTACCCTAGGTTGGTAATGCCCTTTAAACAAAGGCTTTGCTTTTCCTACATTAGTCCATTCTGTAAATCCCTTTCCCCAAAATTTATCATTTTCTGGAATTGGATGAAATTGAGGAAGATAATACGCTATAACTCTTGCTTTCATATTTTTCTCATAATTTTACTAGTTTAGTCCTATTTTTTGATTGTTTTTTTTATTGTAGCGTTGGGACCTACAACTACACTATAAGGCGGAATATCTTTAGTTACAACAGCATTTGCACCAATTATACTGCATTTGCCTATTGTAACTCCTGGCATTATACAAACCATTTCTCCGACCCATACATTATCTTCTATAATTACTGGACCTTTAGAATATAAAGGCCGAAGATTAGGAGGTACTCCCATTAATTTATAATCAGAAGCACCATGAGCATTATCTGTAATAAAGACCTTTCGCCCCATTAAGACATTATTACCTATGCAAATTCTATTTATACATGTAATATGGCTGTAGTCACCTATTGAAGAATTATTGCCCAATGATAAAAACGGAGTAAACCTTTGATCTCCATAGCTACTATATAATTCAAAAATACAATGTTGCCCAATGGCAACATTATCACCTAAAACAATTTTATCAGGTTCTCTAAGATATTGAAAAGAACCAATTATCACATTCCTGCCTGTTCTTTTAAAATTTTGAATCACCCAATAAGTATATAAATATCGATGCAACATTTTAAATTTATGCGCCCATTTAACATTGAAGACTTTAGCAACTAGAAAACCCAAGAGATATAATATAACCTTTACAAGTGATTTCATAAATTCTTTTTTATAAATCAAAGAATAATG
>JAUNPN010000113.1 GCA_030536655.1 bacterium
CTGATTTTTCAAAAAACAAAGATTTAATGTGTCCGAAATCTTGACATAGTACCACGTTAAACTTAGCATATAAATTAGTTACTCTGTCCGGTAAAAAATTATAATTTACGGTTACATTCAGCTTTACCATACCTCCGTCTGCCGGAGCGTCAACATGCCAGTCCGCATGGTTGTCTTGGTTGTAGTCCCCCGGATTATTGCTCAGTACAAGCTGCTGCTGCGATACCGGAAAATCCTTTACCTTTGCCAACGGATGTACAAAGTGAAGTCCCGGCTGTAAAACCTCGTCACGCACTCCTGACCGTGCCGTCCATACAACACCGACCTCGCCCTGTCCTACGTGCGTCATCGATGTGCAGGTATAAATTCCTCCTGCCACTGCTAAAACTGCGATTATTGCATATATTTTTTTCATTCTGTCATATTCTCCTCATTTTCAATATTTTCTTTTTTTGCACGCTCATCATAATCTCTCGTCATTGCCGTGACAATTTTATAAATCAAGCCTATAACGACAGCTGCAATTAATGCTGTTACAACCGCACTCACAATAAATATTACCCACATGTACCATCACCCGTTTTCCATTGTTAATGCAGTAAAACAATTTGAAAGCGCCGTACTTGCTGACAATATTGACGGAAGCTCAACTGCCATACATACATCTGCTGCGCTGCTTAATAAGTTAAGATAAGTACATACAGCCGTTTCATACAATTCCATAGCTTTAGTGCTTTTATAAAGAAACGAATTATTTGTGATTTGTATAAGTGACTCCGTTAATTTGACAAGTTCGCTGCGTCCCTGTATATCATCTTTTACAGCACAGTCTTCTCCTCTTTCAATAAGCACAGTTATCTGCTCATGAACGTTGTCTATAAGCATTACCCGCATTTCATTTTTCATTTTATTATCCATATTTCTGTCCTCCATATATTTTCTTATTGTAATTTTGTCCGACTTGGACAAAAATTGTTGATTTCTATTATTATTTGCAGTATAATATCCAATGAAATCTTGTGTTAACATGGATATTCGTAATACTATAATAATAACTGTACTCTATGCTTTAATACCCACCTTTTATATTGCTGTTGCGTTCTTAACGAAGTGAATTCGCTGC
This sequence comes from bacterium, assembly GCA_030536655.1. Taxonomy (GTDB): domain Bacteria; phylum Bacillota; class Clostridia; order UBA1381; family UBA1381; genus UMGS1958. Next base: position 1,124 of record JAUNPN010000113.1, read on the forward strand.
AACAATTAATATGCAGATTACATTTATTGCAATAACTATAACAGACAAAATGCCCATGTAATATTTGATACACAACGCTATAAAGAATATATCTAACATTATCAGCAATAAAGCCATTTTAATTTTCCCCTTTCAAACAATTTTGTCCGACTTGGACAAAATTTTTCTGATTTACAATCCAAGCATTTTCTCTAACTTACGGTTTATATTTTGCAGTTTTGTTGATACCTTTGCTATTTTATCTTCAAGTAATTTACCGAGCCTAAGCTCCTCAAGCGTCAAATCCGCTATACTAACACGCTTTTCTCCGCCATATTTCATCATCATTTGCTCCAGCCATTCCGAATACTCTCTGCGTGCTTCTGCTTCGACTTTAGCGGCTGCTTCTTCTGCTTCAAATAAATCCTTAATTCGTTTTTCATCAATATACGTCAATAATTCGTCAATAATATACTCAGCTCTTATTTGATGGCACAAGCCGTCAATAATCTCCGATTTAGTGCATTTATTCAGTCTTGTCCGTCTATCCGGTTCGCTATTCATCAAACCATCTCCTCCTATATGGTTCAGCTCCGTATTTCTATCGTTCAATAAGACTAAAACGGTAAATCGTCCTCCGTAAAGTCCTCCGTATCCCAGCCCGAAAACTCTGTTTCTTCCGGATTTTCAGTTTCCGACTTAGAGCCTGTAAAAAACAATCTCTTAATCAAAACATCTGTCGAGAAATGACTTGCACCTTCATCGTCTGTCCAGCTATTTGAATGAAGCTCTCCTATAATCGCAATCATATCTCCTTTTTTGAAATATTTTGCAATAATTTCTCCCGTTTTTCTCCACGCAACACAGTTTATAAAATCTGCGTTCTGCTGCCCTTCCTTGGCAAACGTTCTATTGACAGCAATTCTGAACTTCACACGGTATATACCGTTTTCTGTCATATACGGTTCCGGATCCCGCACCAAACGTCCCATTAAATTTACTGAATTCATATCTATCCCTCCTTAAGTATAATCTTTTTCCTGCCGGAAACCTTGTTTACAAGAACAAGCTCCGTATCTGTTTCCTTTGCGCAAAGCCAGTTGTTAATATTTATCGGCTTACCGCTCTTTGAAACGAATATTTTCTGACTTCTTGTAAGTCTTTTTCCTCTCATTCCTTTTCCCAATTATAATTAACCTCCATCTTCTTTTGAATAATTTTGTCCGAATCGGACAAAATTTGTTTTCGTATATTTCAAATACCCAAATGAAGTCTTAACAAAAATATTACTAACGTGGTCACAAATGATACAACCACAGACGTTACAATAATTGAAGTCCAGTGTACGATAAAATAAAGTATTTTTTTCAATATCTCTATTCTCTCGCTTTTTGCAAAGCACTTATTTCTCTCGTACACACAAAGCCTTTCAGCTTTTCTGTTTCTAAAATAACCTCGTTTCATTTCCCGCATAATTAACCTCCGTTTTCCTTTGAATAATTTTGTCCAAGTCGGACAAATTTATTTTATTCGGTATTACACTTTAATTTTGTTCAAGTCGGACAAAATTTCTATATTCGTATCCGGCGCGAAAGCAGCTCAGATAAATCATCTTTAAGATTTAACATATCATGATTGGCTTCACTGCTATAATAGCTGCCGCTTGTAGACGTCGCATTGAATAATACGGATGTCATATATTTTTTTATATTCTTGACTTTGCTCTTGTTCTGTTCCAAACTGCTCATTATGTAAGTGATACTATCATAGTTCAGTTTGCCGTAACGGTATTTGACATATGATAACGGATATACACAGCCGCCGATTGATATATCTCTGCCGCTTCTCATGAAATACATCTCCATGATATTTTCTATTATCTCGTCAATCATTCCTTGCTGATAACCATACGGATAATTTTTAACGAGCGCATCATACTCAATCTGCTGTTTTATTTTATTTTTTACTGTGTGAATTTCACTCTTTCCATCCATCTTATCTATCCACCCATCTATAACAATATTATTACACTCAGTATTATTAAAGTCAGTATTATTCGGGAGTGATTTTGATACCTCGCGAGGTGGGAAAATCGCACCTCCATAGTCTAAATTTGCACCTCCGGAGCTTTGTCCGGAAGTGTCAATACAAGTACTCGGTACATCATCAATACCAAATTCTACGGGTGCTTCAAAATTGTTTTTTTCTACAGTCTTTTCTTCCTGCGGTGCTTCATCCGCCCCTGATGCGTGTTCTGTTTCATCGGGCGATGAACTCTCCGCAGCTGCGTCTATTCTGTTCACATAAATCAAATCTGTCAGATTTTTTCGACGCTTAAGACGCTCTATTAATCCATAGGCTTCAAGCTCTTTCATTAATTTGATAGCCTTACTCTTTCCGCATTTCAGCATATCTCTGATTGATTCGATAGAATAAATGATATATAATCTATTGGAACTGTCATACCAACCATTATGTTTTGAAAGGGATAATCTATCAAGAAACAATCCATAAAGCACCTTTGCGTCAAGTGACATTTCCGACCATCCAGCATCCGTAAACAACAGTTTCGGAAGCTTGAAGAACGGAAGATTATCCGTATTATTATTTTTTTTACTCATCATAAATACCTCCTAATTTACTACCGAAACAAGGTTGACGTCTGCAAGTTCTGTAACAACCTTTTTTGCTGTACGCTTACGACACGCAAGCATACACTGAACCGTCGCAAGTGAATTATTAAGCTCCAGTTTAGTGCCGATTACAGCATATCCCCGCAGCACTCCGATTCCGTAATATGATTTCAGCAGCAGTGCATATACTAATCTTGCATCGTCAGATAAGTCTTTGTACGGCTGTTCATCAAAAAGCCACTTTGGTATTGCCAGTACCGGAAATTCCGTATCCAAATTTTCTAAAATGTAATCCGGTGTTGTTAAAGTATTCATTGTGAGTTCCTCCCCTTGCTATAATAAAAGCCGCAAAAATTACGTCAATCTTCATTGATGTAATTCATGCGGCTTTTTTACTTCATGTGTAAATGTGTTATGCAGCTGTTTGAAATTCCTGCTAAATTCCATAAATTTTTTTAAACGTAAAAAAGCCCTAAAATACGTTTTCGTATTTTAGGACTTTCTTAAGGCACTCCTCGTGCTGGGCTCGAACCAGCGACCCTCTGATTAACAGTCAGATGCTCTGCCTGCTGAGCTAACGGGGATCATTTGGATAAGTTATTCATTTTTTTAATTCCACATCAACTTTGCAACTATTAGTTGTGCTGTATTGACATACACTCGGTCTGCCACACGTTAACAAAACAACCCAAGTAGAAAGAAAAACCTCAAGCCGTTTTGTTTACGTTTTAGATGGATATATTCAATTGTTATTCTTTAGGAAGGATTTTCACTGAAAAACTGCGCATAGCTCGCATTCAGCTTTATCTCAACATTATACCCCTTCCCTACCTTTATTTCGTCAATCAACTGACAAATTATCATTTTCCTTTGTTCTATACTTGCACTCTCAAACTCCTCTGCCCATGTTAAAAATTGCTGATAGTAATAATCAAGCTTTGACAGCACTTCGCCCTGCTCTGTCAACTCTCTGTCGCACTCGGCAATCAAACGGTCTGTATTTTCCATTTCTGCCTTTGTGGATTTAATTGACATTGCCAGCACATCCACAGGAAACTGATTTTCACCGCACAAGCTCTTGCCGACTTCAAGCGATAATTCCGACAACTGCTTTTGCAGCTTTTCACGCTCCTTTGTCAGCTCATTTTTACGCTTGCGCTTTTCGTTCAATTCCTTCTTATAGCGAATTTCCAATGCCTTGTCCTTTGGTGTTTTACGGATCTGTTCCAGATAATTTCTGACTACCTCCAGCACGATCGTATCAACACGTTTTGCACTGTAAATACTTTGACCGTCACAGTCATTCAGCCTACGTGCTCTGTGATAACACATATACCTCAATACAGTTGATGTTCCCACCGAACCATCTTTTCTTACATAATGTTCATTATGCTCTGATGAGGTTAATCGCGTTCCACAGTGTGCGCAGTAGATATTACCGGATAAAAGTGTTTTTCCCTTGGTTGTCCGTGCTATATGCTGCTTTTCCTCGTTCTTTTTCGAACGTTGTTTTAGGATATGCTGTACGCTGTCAAATACATTTTCGTCTATTATCACAAGATGTTCAAGCTTCGGTGAAACTGTTTCTCCTGCAACATAATAACCGCAGTAAATCCGATTTTTCAGTATGCGGTTTATCGTATTGCACTGAAACTCACTGCCGCCGTGTGTTCGCACTCCCATTTTGTTAAGATATTCTGCCATTCTGTATGAACCGTAACCCTCGTTAAGCGTCTTATCAAAAATCATCTTGACATACTCCGCTTCCTTCGGATCTATCTGCAAGTCCTTAACCTGCTGACCTTTCTTGTTTACACGTCCCAAATTGACTGCTCGGTATCCAAGCGGCGTTGCTCCGCCATGATAGATACCGTCAGCCGTAAGCTGCGCCATTCTTGTTTTCAGACGCATTGACGTTTTTACACTTTCACCATTTGCCTGCCAATAACGTATGTAATTGAGGAGCTTGTCGGTATGATTTTCAAACTGCTGTTGCCCTTCTTGAGTACTCCACACCTCAATGCCGTTTTTGGCGAACCATTCCACGACAAAAGGCGTCTCATCGTCACGTCTGCCAAGCCGGTCGAACATATACACAAGCAGTACATCAAATTCCTTATTTAATGCTGCTTCTTTTAAATCCTGTATCGCATCACGATCATTAGCTGAAACCTTAAATCCGCTTACACCTTTTTCATAAAATTCCTTGGTAATCACCCATCCCTGCTGTTTTGCAAAATCTTGACAAGCGATTTTCTGCATCGGAATATCATCCTTCTGCTTGTCCACCTGCTTTTTCGTAGATACGCGGTATAAGCAGTATACGCGCTTGGCAAGATTATTTTCTGTCAAATTGCTTTCTGTGTTATTTATTGTTTCCATCATTTTTGTAGCACCTCGCATTTGTTATCTGCAAAGCGAAACATTTTGACTATGATTTTATTATACCTCATTGCTGCGGCTTCGTCAAATTTCGCTTTGATTTTTTGCATGAAAAAAGCGACTAATCATTTCTGACTAATCGCTCTGTAAATTATTTTAAAATTGATATCCAATTATCCATAAAACCCATTGTTGACATATTTACTTTTGTATATTTCAAAAACAATTCTGATAATTTATCAACAAAACCAATCCACTCATCATCACCATTCAAAATATGCTTCATACATATAAGCACCGCAAATACTGTCCCATTATATATACCTTGTAAAGAATATTGTTTATACAATTTGGGTTTCTTCGGAAATCTTGCATTATACAGCCTTCCGTAATGATCACATATATTCCTAATAAACGAAATACTTTCTATCCAGCTTTCCAAATACTTGAAGTTTAAATGATATTCTTCTGCAATATGTTTTTTATCAATGTTTTTCATGTTTTTATAGCACTTGGACAAACAGCCAAAGCTCAGCACTTCAACAACTGCATAAAAAGGAATATCTCCTCCCTCATAATTTTCACGGAAGTTTCTTATAAAAGGAGATTTTCTATTCCGCATTATCTCATTCTCTATTTCTTGCAGGATATGTATCTGCGCATTTTTATTTTCAAAATTATCAATATTTTTATATCCAAGTATTCCGTATTTATCAGAAAAATAATTTGAAATACGGCATCTTAAGCTTACTTCTATACGCTCAATCTGTACAAACAGAAGATGACGAAATTCTGCGTTAAACATATATAACTCAACCAAATCTTCAAAACGTACATTTTGTATATATTTACCATTTGATTTCAATCCAAGACTATATGCCTTCACGAGCCTAAAATAAGAAATATTGCTAAGAATACTTTGTGCATAGGTTTCATCGTTAATAACAAGACCTATATCTCTTAAATTTTGAATTTGTTGATTTATTGGCAATGACGGCTGATGTGTTTTCATTTTTCGCTCCTAAATAAATGACCCGACATGGTCCGCATTGTTAAGAGGCGTGTCGGGTACTGTTATATATATTATATGCGATTTTTATAGTTTTGTCAATTATTTTTTCATATTTAATTTATTAATTTTTTGTAAATTATAATTTACCCATTACTTGCCATAGCCTTAATTCTCCGCTCATACGAGGTCAGCAGATTATCAGTGATAATATTCTCAATATCCGGATTATCCTCCGGCTGAAAATGCAGCGTTACCTTCTCGCCGCGTTCTGTTGTCATTACGACCGTATCCGCATCTATTCTTTCCATTTCATAGTTTAACATAATAGTCCTATCCCTTCATTTTATTTGCTAATATTACAGCTTAAGATATATCAGCCTATATTCTAAGCTCTGATATTAACATGATTTAATACAAGCTCAACAAACGGCGGTTTGCAAAACCGCTCCATAGGAGTTCCACCTTCCCGGCATCCGCCCGGACTGCTGTCTTGCCTGCGACGCTCTTAACGCTCGGACTTTGCTGCACTTATGCAGCAGGACTCAGCAGAAGTATCATTGTACCGATATGAAGTTATCGCCGTTCAGCTTGCAAGGTTGATTTTGATTGTAAATGTTTATCGCTCGACTGTATATGTGACACGAGGAACTGTGTTATGAAAATATATGGAATGTACAGTCTTTCACATATATCTCATAGGCAGAAGCATATACAGCGTCATGGCGCATCCAATCTAAGGCTCGTTCATACCGGAATGTGTTTGTTTGCCCTTTATACTGCAACAGCGTTATCTTCCGTTGCTTTCTTTGTTATGAAAGGAATGCTAATTATCTATATCAGCATTTTTTGTAAACTTGGTAATTATTCCACAGAGGATTCTGCATTCTTCATTGCTTGCTTTTTTCATCAAATTATAAAGACATTCTTCCTCTGCATCTGTAAGATAGTTTTTATAACTCCTGTATTCAGGTAATATGTACACCCCACCTTGATTACCTTGTTTAGTATAAATAGGAGCAATGCTGCTGAGATAAATTATATCTCTTGCAATAGTGCAAATAGATACGTTGAATTTCAAAGAAAGCTCAATACGCGTTGATTTTCGCTTTACAGCAAGATATTCAAGTATTTTCGTTCTGCGTTCACTTACAGATAATTTATCCTGCATTGCCTTGCCCCTCCTTTCACGAGGAGTATACCATGTAAACATATCATATTTTGCATGGTTTGAAAAAACAATTGAAATTTTTTAGGGCATATCTGAAAACTCGCTTTGTTTGGATATTTAGACGAAAATTTCATATGATAAGGCAGAAAACACAGATAATACTCGCGTATTTTCAAGTTTTCTAACGCAGTCAGATGGTATTTTTGACAAATAGACAAATGAATGGAATTTTCAGATATGCCCTAATAAAAAAAGAGCCTTAGCAAATGAGTTTACACCCATTTGCTAAGGTCCCATTCAACAATTCGCCTTGCTTTATTTATCTAATTTATAATTCTCTTATATCGGATTTGTGTTTACTATTATTATGTAGCCTGTTTCAAAGGGCTCTGTTCTTAAAGTGTTGTACTCCGGTGTTCCGTCAAAGTCCGGATCAACATCTATATAGTATGTTCCCGGTCTCAGTACCGTATTTATTGATAATGAATCATTATCCGATGCATCATTCGTTGCAATTGGCTCAATTCCATTACCATACAGAGTCATAACATATGTATGGTTAATCGCAACTCTTCCAAGCCAAATATTGACCATTGATTCTTCTGTCAATGTAAACGTATAGTACTCGTCCCCATAATAGGCGTTAGACTCATACCCTACATTAGGGGTAAGTACCGTTGGATTCTCCGGATCATGACTTGCTGCTGATGCAGAACCTATACACATCGAACAAGTCAATACCGCCGTTACTATTGCTGATAAAATTTTTTTCATTTACTTTAACCTCCTTTTGCAAGACGAATATGATTTTCTAATTTAATAAATATATTTTTTGTGACTTTTATATTGTTATAATACAAAAGACTTAACTATTTCAGTTAAAACCGCACCTGCAACGCTATAAAATAGTTTTGAAGATAACTCTTTGGCGCATTTGGTTATTGTTTCTTTTAAACTTTTTTTGTCCTTCTTAACAGCATCAGCAAAAATTACTTCAACAGCTTGTCTTTCTTCAGACTTTGGCGGAAGCTTTTGTATTGCCATCAAGCAGTCTTCTTTTAATCCTTTCCAATTTATATTGTCTTTTTCTTTATGTACTACCTTTACAACATTATTGTCACCAATAGTAACAGGAGAATTGATAAATGTACCCATTTATGCTTCCACACCTACCTTATTGTTATTCCCTCCTATAATCGGGGAATTGGATATAACACTGTTGCTGAAATCTACTGTAATACTTTTTACTTCTTTATTGACACAGGATTTCAGCACATCCAAAACCTCCCGCAAGAAATCTTTATTATAGCATTTGAAATAAAATTTCTTGCCTGAATTAAGGTCTAAAATTAATACCTCGCCACGATTTTTATTCTTTTGATATACCTTGTATATTGGTATAGCTCCTATTACCAACATAAGTACTCCTATGATTACAGCCACTATTGAATTTCCTATTCCCATCAATGTTAATATTACTCCGATCAATAATAATACTATGGCTATTATCGGATATGGCGCTGCCGGTATCGGTGATATTGATGCTTCTGATATATTACTTATTTGTATAAAGTAATCTGTAAAGGCAATTACATTGTCCTTTACGACCAGTTTTGGTGTGTTTATTTCTTGTACTTTTGAATCCATTTCTAACAAACTCATTCTTATTTCCTCCATTATATCTAATGTTATGTTCTTACGAAAAACTGCCTGTATTTTTTATATAATATATAATCTGCCATCACAGATCAATCCATGTTTATCGGCGATCAGAACATAATACATGCTATGCCAACCAATAAACCTACAAATACCTTACTCAATAACAGCCGTCCTCGTTACCTCGTCCCATGTTACTGTATAGCCTAGCTCCTCAGACAAAAACCGCAACGGAACCATTGTTTTATCATTGATCAGCCTTGCCGGCACATCCATTGTTGCAGCTGTGCCATTGACTTCCGCACTTGTATCATTGATTGAAAACACTACTGCTGTGTGGTTCGTTGTTGCAGTTGCTGTTTGTGTTTCCTGATCCCATTCCACATCTGCCCCCATCTGCTCGAACAAGAATCGCATAGGTACAAGTGTGCGGTCGCCCTCAATGATAGGTGTCGTTTCAAATCCGAGAAGCGTATCATCTAGTTTCACATAAACAGGATCATTACCAACTCTATTATTCAGTTCTTCCCGCAGCTCATTGATGTCATACTCCAATAAATAGTTACTTGTCTCTATGATAAGTGATGGATATAGATCAAGCCAGCCCGTTATATAGCTGCTTGTGTCTACCTCCGGAATGGCTATCGGCATCCAATACACTCCGTCTTTAGATATTTTAAACGACTTGCTATCCTCCACTCGCTCTACCGAAATATAAATATCCTCAATAATATCGTAGTTTGGAAGCAATGCATTTTCAAATACTATATCGCTTTTGTTACTCAGATCATTATCTTGCGCAATCTGATCCAATGATCTGTTATATCTGTGATTTTTTGCATCATAGACTCCGCTGAATAATAAGCTTTTTCCTGTTCCATTGGATAAGGGGATCTCCGTCAAACTTTCATCAACAGTCCAGTTTACTGCATCATCCGATACATATATAGTATTATCCGGTACTCCTCCGACAAATACGATCTTTCTGTAATCCTGTGTCTGCAAATAATACTTTCCATTTATATATCTCACTGATGTCACAGGCTTTTCAAAGCTTGCTTTATTTATCAGGTTAAAATCCCCATCCAATGTGTACACCAAACTGGCAGATGGTGTCTGTCCATAACTCAATGCTCCGACAATGTTGACAGGAGTTTCATGACCTCTGCTATACACAATATATCTGTCTCCCCAATATCTTATGTAATATTCAGCTTCATATGAACTCCATGCTGTGCCAAGATCATTATCTTCTATCAATGGTTCCCAAGTGCTAAAATCATTCGATTTTAAAAATAATGCGCCTGTGGTTTTATCTCTGTATTCATTTCTGAATATATATTCTCTGCCAGTCCACAC
>JAUNPN010000114.1 GCA_030536655.1 bacterium
GAAAAATCTGACTGTGTTCACTGCGTACTATATTTAATCAGTGCTTCCTTAAATATGATAAAATCAGGAGAAAATTATGTATCTTGCAGATAAATGGGAGGATTACCGCCTTATAGACAGTGCGGGCGGCGAAAAAATCGAATATTGGGGGAAATATCTTCTCCGCCGTCCCGACCCGCAGGCAATATGGAGCATGAAATCGGAAAAAAAGCTTTGGGATAATGCTGACGCGTGGTATCACCGCTCATCATCGGGCGGAGGCAAGTGGCAGTATTTCAATAAGGGAGGCAGAAGCCTTCCGGAGCGATGGACGGTTAAATACCGTGATTTGACCTTCAATATTAAGCCTATGGGCTTTAAGCACACAGGTCTGTTCCCGGAGCAGGCAGTGAACTGGGATTGGTTCTCGGAGCTTATTAAAAACAGCGGCAGAGAAATCAGTGTTCTGAACCTTTTCGCATATACCGGCGGCGCAACTGTCGCGGCGCTTGCTGCGGGGGCAAGCGTCTGCCATGTAGACGCGTCAAAGGGCATGGTTACATGGGCAAAGGAAAATGTTATGTCATCGGGGCTGGGAAACAGAACGGTGAGATATATTGTTGATGATGTAGTAAAATTCGTGCAGCGTGAAATCAGGCGGGGAAGAAAGTATGACGCGGTTATAATGGATCCGCCCTCTTACGGAAGGGGACCGTCCGGCGAGCTGTGGAAGATAGAGGATCAGCTTTATCCTCTGATTTCCGATTGTATGAAGGTGCTTTCCGATAATCCGCTGTTTTTCCTCATAAACTGCTACACTACGGGACTTACAGAAACAATTCTGTCAAATGTTCTGACGCTGACAATGCAGCGCAAATATGGCGGAAGAGTTGCTGCGGATGAAATAGGGCTGCCTATGAGCGCAAGCGGGCTTGTGCTTCCGTGCGGAATTTCCGGAAGATGGAGCAGTTCTGTATGAGCAGTATAATTGAAATAAAAAACCTCAGCTTTGCTTACGGTGACGGTGACGACGGAATCGGTGAAACCGTGCTTGACGGCATTAGCCTTGAAATTGAAGAAGGAAGCTTCACAGCGGTGCTTGGACGTAACGGGTGCGGAAAGTCAACATTGGCGAAGCATTTTAACTGTATAAATCTCCCTTCCGGCGGCAGCGTATGTGTTTTGGGAATGGATACCGCAGATGAAAAGAATCTTTTTAGGATACGCTCGCAGGCGGGGATGGTATTTCAAAACCCGGATAATCAGATGGTTGCCGCGCTGGTTGAGGATGAGGTTGCCTTTGCGCCGGAAAATCTCGGCTTGGAGCCGGAGGAAATACGGAGAAGGGTCGATGAAGCGCTTGAAACAGTAGGAATGAGTGAATACGCGCTGCGTCCGTCTGCCGGTCTTTCCGGCGGTCAGAAGCAGAGAGTGGCAATTGCCGGAGTGCTTGCAATGAAGCCGAAGCTGATAATACTTGACGAAGCAACGGCTATGCTTGACCCGAAGGGCAGAAAAGAGGTAATGTCTGCCGTTACGAAGATAAACAGAATGCAGGGCGCCGCAGTGGTGCATATTACGCATTACATGGAGGAGGCGGCTCTTGCGGACAGAGTTATCGTAATGGACGGAGGCAGAATAATCATGGACGATACACCGAGGAGAGTTTTCTCGCGTACGGAGGAGCTTAAGGCTGTAGGACTTAACGTGCCGCAGGTAACGTATGCGGCGCACGAGCTGAAAAAAGCGGGAATAAATATACGCACAGATGTATTGACAGTGGAGGAGCTGTACAGAGAACTGACAGCATTGAGGAAATGATTATATTAGAAAATGTAAGCTATACATATAACCGCGGCAGACCGGATGTGTGTCATGCGCTGCATGATGTAAGCCTTGAGATACCGGACGGCAGCATAACCGCGGTTATCGGGCATACAGGCAGCGGCAAGTCAACGCTTATTCAGCTGCTTAACGGCATTGAAAAGCCGGATTCGGGCAGAGTGCTTGTGAACGGTACTGAGGTGACTGCAAAGGATACTGATATGCGCGCGCTCAGGTTCAGGGTCGGAATGGTTATGCAGTACCCGGAGTATCAGCTGTTTGAGGAAACTGTTGAAAGGGATATAGCGTTCGGACCGGGGAATATGGGTCTCGGCGAGTCGGAAATAAAGGAAAGGGTCTTTCGCGCGGCGGAGCTTGTCGGGCTTAGCGGCGAGGAACTGAAAAAGTCACCGTTTGAGCTTTCCGGCGGTCAGAAAAGGCGCGCGGCGATTGCGGGGGTAATTGCAATGGAGCCGGAGGTTCTTGTAATGGATGAGCCTGCGGCGGGGCTTGATCCGAAGGGAAGAAGCGCGGTGTTTGAGCTTATACGAACTCTGCATTTGAAGCGTCCGGATATGATTATAATTTTTGTGTCACATTCTATGGAAGACGTGGCGGCGACCGCTGAAAGAGTAATAGTGATGAATAACGGCAGTGCTGTAATGAATGATGAAACAGGCAGAGTATTTTCAAGGGGAGATGAGCTTAAGACTATTGGACTGGATGTGCCGCAGATGGCGGTATTGTGTTCAAGACTCAGAAAGGCGGGATTTAATATTCCGGAGGGAATTTATACCGTTGAGGCTGCCGTAGAAAATTTAAAGAGGGTTCTGATTAATGATTAAGGATATAACGATAGGTCAGTATATATACGGAACCTCGCCGCTTCATAAGCTGGAGCCGTGGGTGAAAATTGTGCTGACGCTCGTTTATGCCGCAGTGGTGCTGATGCTGAAAGCTCCGGCGGCATATGCGGTATATTTTGCATTTACCGCTGCGGCGGTGCTGATAAGCACCGTGCCGGTTAAGATGCTTTTGAAAGGCTTGAAGCCGCTGATATGGCTGTTTGCATTCACATCGGTTTTCAACCTGTTTCTTACACCGGGAGAGCCGCTTTGCTCGTTCAGGCTCGGTGCGCTCGCCGTGTCGATAAGCAGGGCGGGAATAAAGGCGTCGGTGCTTTTGGCATTAAGGCTGACGCTTTTGGTTATGGGGACGTCGCTCCTGACGCTCACTACCTCGCCGCTGCAGCTTACCGACGGTATAGAAAAGCTGCTTAAGCCGCTTGCGGGAATTAAGGTTCCGGCTCATGAGATTGCGATGATGACGTCCATAGCAATACGTTTTATACCGACGATAGGCGAGGAGGCTGACAGGCTTATGAAGGCTCAGAAGGCGCGCGGGGCTGATATGGAAAGCGGCGGAATATTCAAGCGTGCAAGGGCAATGACGCCGATATTAATTCCTCTGCTTACAAGTGCGTTTCGGCGTGCGGACGAGCTTGCGGTTGCGATGGATGCGCGGTGCTACGGCGGCGGGAAACGCACGAGAATGAAGGTGACTCATGCGGGGCGCAGAGATGCGGCTGCGGCTGCGGTTCTTGCGGCAGTATCTGCCGCAGCGCTGATTGCGGGTATAATTTAAAAAGACTTGAATTATGAAAGAAAAAATGATATAATATGAATATAAAGCTGAAAATCCAATATGACGGCACAGAATATCATGGCTGGCAGGTACAGCCGGGGAATATTACAATACAGGAGGTGCTTGCCAAGGCAGTATGCCGCATCTCCGGCGAAGAGATTAAGCTTAAGGGCTGCGGCAGAACCGACGCCGGAGTTCATGCGGAGGGGTATGTGTGTAATTTCCGTACAAATGCGCGTATCCCGGCAGAGCGCTGGCCGTATGCGCTTAATTCAAAGCTTCCGCCGGATATAGTCTGCAAGAGTGCGGAAGAAGCGGCTGACAGCTTTGACTCAAACAGAAGCGCAAAGGCAAAACGGTATATTTACAGAATATATAACTCGGATATTCCGGACGCCTTTCTTAACAGGTATTCGTGGCAGTATAAGCACAGGCTTGATGATGAAAAGATGAGACGGGCGGCTGAGGCATTTATCGGAAAACATGATTTTATCGGCTTTGCATCAAGCGGATTTACCGTAAAAACCACTGTGCGAACAATATATTCGCTTGACGTCACGCGTGACGGCGATTTAATAACAATAGACGTATGCGGAAACGGATTTCTGTATAATATGGTAAGGATAATTGCCGGGACACTTGTTTTTGCCGGCAGCGGCAAAATAAAGCCGGAGGATATGGAGGCGGTAATAGCTTCGAAATGCCGTGAACGCGCGGGGGTGACCGCCCCGGCACACGGACTTTGTCTGAAGGAGGTGTATTATTGATGGATAACGAAACTGTTGATGACGTGATAAAGGATATGGTCTTTTTCGACGATGAAGATGCTTCTGATGAAATAAATTCAGGAGAAAGGGATTTTGCGGGCGCAGAGCCTGACGAGGGCAGAAAGGAGCCGGAGACTGAGGAAATTGACAGTGAAACCGGATTGCAGGACGCAACCGGAGTTATCCCGGTAAGCCGGATAATGGAGGAGCTTGCGAAGGAAAACAGTTCGCAGGATGAGGACATCTCCGATGAGGAAAGCTTTAGCTACGACTATGAGTATGACGAGGAGGATTTCGGCGATACAAGGCTTGTAACTCCGATGATAAAGCCGCTCATTAAAAAGCTTATCCCGCTTTTGGTGGTTTTGCTTCTGCTGATTTGGGCTACTACAACCGATAATTTTATAGTAAGAAATTATCGTGAAAACTTTGGAAGAAACCTTGGCAGCATTATGAGCAGTCTTGGAATTAACTTAAGCGCATCTGATGAAGAACAGCCGGAGGACAATGCGGACGGCAGTATGGTTGAGTACAAAGAGAGCGAAGAAAATAATGATGAAAAAGTGTATAAGACGGAATACCGCACCGAGGTTGAGTCTGATGTGATGATAACCTTTGAGGGCGCCGCGGACGCTCAGTTTGTAAAATACAGAGAAGGAGTTGTATGCGCTTCGGCAAATTATCTTTGCTACATAAATAAGGAAGGTACTGTTGAATGGGAAAAAAATGTTGCGGTAACTGATCCGATACTGAGGGCGGAGGGAGATTATTTCCTGCTTGCCCAGCGCAGCGGAAACAGATTTATGATGTATAAGGGCAGCAGCGTTGTTTTTGACCGAACGGCGGATAACAATATTCTGACCGGAAATGTCAGTGCAAACGGCGATGCTGTGCTTGTTACGGATAAGCCGGGTTATAAGGGAGCGCTTGAGGTGTACAATCGGCGCGGCGACAAAGCTTTTGCATGGTCGTCGGGAAACGCATCGATTATTTCGGCGGATATTTCCGCGTCTTCAAGGCGCGTTGCGGCGGCTCTGCTGAATACCGACAGCACCGTTAAATCTTCGGTCTACCTATTTAATATCAAGCAGTCGGACAGCTATGCACAGCGTGAGTTTGACGCTTCATTAATTTACAAGGTAGACTTTAAGGATAATGACCTTACCGTGTTTGCGGATAATGCGCTTATCGGAATGAAGCATTCCGGCAAAGAGGTGTACAGGATAGACTTCGGCGATTCCGAGGTGACAAGAACATCGCTCTCGGATGACAGTGACAAGCTTGTTCTGTTCACCGGTACCAATATACCTATGATAAATATTTACAATAAAAGAGGTAAGCTAAAAAATACGATATCTTCACAGAAGGTGCCGGATTATGCGTATATAGACAACGATAATGTTGTTTATAACACAGACAGAGAAATAATTATGGGTAAAACGAATATAAGTATACCGTATAAATATACTGCGATTATGGATATTAAAGGAATAGTTCCTGTTGATGACAGAAGCTTTCTTGTAATATATTCCAACAGTATATCGATGGTTTGTATGAAAGGAATGTTATGGTAGTATCAATAATTCCGGATATTATTTTGGCGGCAGTGCTGCTGTTGGCATTTGCTTACGGAAGAAAATGCGGACTTGTTAAAATGCTTTGGAGTACATTCGCATGGATAATTACACTCGTACTTTCTGCGGCATTAGCCGGACCGTTCAGCTCTTTTATAGCAGATACGGATTATGCGGATAATATGCGTGATAATGCGGCAGAAACGATTGAAAATGCGTTGGCGGATAAAGTCGGTTTTACAGCGGAGCTTACTCCGGAATATGTTTCGGAGCTGACAGGAATACCGGCGGTGCTGATACCGGATTCTGTAAACGGTGATACTCTTGCGACTGAGCCGATACACAGCGCCGCACAGACGATTGCCGATTCGTTTGTAAAAACTGCGTCAAAGGCGGCAGCGGGAATAATCTTGTTTTTGCTGCTGAGGGTTGTAATGACTGTTTTGTATCATGTGCTGAATATTGCGTCAAAGCTGCCGGTTATAACAAATGTAAATCATTTGCTGGGCGGTATGCTTAGCCTGATTTGCGCCGTTATAATAATGTATTTAGTGCTTGCGTCAGCGGCTGTGTTTTTTACGGATGCGGCATTTACAGAAATGCTGAGAAACACTTACTTGGTTAAATATTTTTATAATAACAATATATTATTACAATTAATAAATTAAGGAGGAAAAAAGAAAATGTACAGTGATATAGTAAAAAAAGGAGTAGAAAAAACTCCTCACCGTTCATTATTTAAGGCTCTCGGTCTTACCGATGAGGAGATAGAGAGACCGTTAATCGGAGTTGTAAGCGCGAAGAATGAAATTATTCCGGGTCATATGCACCTTGACAAGATTGCCGAGGCTGTAAAGGCAGGAATAAGAATGGCAGGCGGTACTCCGATAGAGTTCCCGGCGATAGGTGTTTGTGACGGTATCGCAATGGGACATATCGGAATGAAGTATTCGCTCGCAACACGTGAGCTTATCGCCGATTCGATAGAGGCAATGACGCTTGCTCACGCATTTGACGCACTCGTGCTTATCCCGAACTGTGACAAGATTGTTCCCGGTATGCTTATTGCGGCAGCAAGACTTAACAAGCCGGCTATTCTCGTATCCGGCGGTCCGATGCTTTCGATGAATTACGAGGGTAAGTTCCGTGACCTTAACACTGCGTTTGAGGCTGTGGGCTCATTTAAGGCTGGAACAATTGATGAGGACGGCTTAAAGGGACTTGAGGAGGCCGCTTGTCCGTCATGCGGTTCATGTTCGGGTATGTTTACCGCAAACTCGATGAACTGCTTGTCGGAGGTACTCGGTATGGCGCTTCCGGGCAACGGTACAATTCCGTCGGTTTACTCGGAGAGAATAAGGCTTGCGAAGCATGCGGGCATGAAGATTATGGAGCTGTGGGAGAAGGATATTAAGCCGAGGGATATTATGACGGCGGACGCAATCTACAATGCTTTAAGAGTTGACATGGCGCTCGGATGCTCGACGAACTCAATGCTTCACCTTCCGGCAATCGCATATGAAGCTCATTCGCCGTTCAAGCTGGATTATGCAAATGAAATAAGCTCGGAAACGCCTAACCTCTGTCACCTTGCACCGGCAGGCGAGCATCATGTTCAGGATTTGTATGCGGCGGGCGGAATTGCTGCTGTAATGAATGAGCTTTCAAAGAAGAATCTCCTGAAGCTTGACACAATGACAGTAACGGGCAAGACACAGGGTGAGAATATTAAGGATCATCCGGTTAAGGATTATTCCGTAATCAGACCGATTGACGACCCGTATTCACAAACCGGAGGAATTGCTGTATTAAAGGGTAATTTGGCGGTTGACGGATCTGTTGTAAAGAGAAGTGCGGTTGCGAAGGAAATGCTTGTTCATAAAGGTCCGGCAAAGGTTTACGAGAGCGAGGAAGAAGCGATTGACGCTATTTATAAGGGTAAGATTGAAAAAGGTGACGTGGTTGTTATCCGTTATGAGGGACCTAAGGGCGGTCCGGGAATGAGAGAAATGCTCTCCCCGACCTCGGCAATCTGCGGTATGGGACTTGACAAGGATGTGGCGCTTATTACAGACGGACGTTTTTCCGGAGCGACAAGAGGCGCGGCGATAGGTCATGTTTCTCCCGAGGCGGTAGAAGGCGGTCCGATTGCGTTTATTAAGGACGGAGATATAATTGACATTGACATTATCAACGGTGTGCTGAATGTTGAGGTATCGGACGAGGAAATGGCAAAGCGCAGAGAAGGCTGGAAACCGAATGAGCCGAAGGTTAAAACCGGTTATCTAAAGAGATATTCAAAGCTTGTATCATCGGCAATGCAGGGTGCAGTAATGCTTGATGATTAATTGTTAGTGATAAAAACGGAGCAGATAAGGAGTTTTATCTGCTCCGTTTGTTCGTTCTGCATTGGTGATAGATTAATGGTGAAAGTCCGTTACAGGCTTGGCAGTGGGAATTGTTAGCAGAGGGCAAGGGTGTTCATTATGAGGTGAAGTTCGGATTACAAGGTCGGTATTGTTTAACGGAAACGTATGATATTTTACGTACATGGGTATAAAAAACAGCGCAGGCATTGTAAAAATAAGAAAAAAATTGATAAATTTATCACTTTTTAAAAAAAGGGGGTAGACAAAACAGAAATTTATGGTATAATAATAGTAAAGATGACTTAAGGGGCAGTGCGCCTTATTTTTGCGTTCCGTATCCTTAAGCAGTTCTACACTTTATTAAAAACAGGAGGAGATTCCAATGGCAAAGAAGTATGTTTACCTTTTTAAGGAAGGTAATGCAGACATGAGAGAGCTTCTCGGCGGTAAAGGCGCAAACCTCGCAGAGATGACAAAGCTCGGCTTACCGGTACCGCAGGGCTTCACAATTTCAACTGAGGCTTGTACACAGTACTACGAGGATGGAAGACAGATTAATGATGAAATTCAGGCTCAGATTAACGAGCACATTGTTAAGATGGAGGAAATCACAGGTAAGAAGTTCGGAGATATTAAGAATCCGCTTTTAGTTTCAGTTCGTTCAGGTGCAAGAGCATCAATGCCGGGCATGATGGACACTATATTAAACCTCGGTATCAATGAGGACGTTGTAGAGTACATGGCTGAACAGTCAGGCAACCCGCGCTGGGCTTGGGACTGCTACAGAAGATTTATCCAGATGTATTCGGACGTTGTTATGGAGGTCGGCAAGAAGTACTTTGAGGAGCTTATCGACCGTATGAAGGCTGACAGAGGCGTTAAGCAGGACGTTGAGCTTACAGCCGACGACTTAAAGGAATTGGCTAACCAGTTCAAGGCTGAGTACAAGAGCAAGATCGGAGCAGACTTCCCGGATGACCCGAAGGAGCAGCTTATGGGCGCTGTTAAGGCGGTATTCCGTTCATGGGACAACCCGAGAGCAAACGTTTACAGACGTGACAACGATATTCCGTATTCATGGGGTACAGCCGTAAACGTACAGATGATGGCGTTCGGCAACATGGGTGACGACTGCGGTACAGGCGTTGCATTCACACGTGACCCGGCTACGGGTGAGAAGAAGCTCATGGGTGAGTTCCTTACAAACGCTCAGGGTGAGGACGTTGTTGCAGGCGTTCGTACACCGATGCCGATTGCTGAGATGGAGCAGAAGTTCCCGGAGGCATTCGCACAGTTCAAGGAGGTTTGCCAAAACCTTGAAAACCACTACAGAGATATGCAGGACATGGAGTTCACTGTTGAGCATGGTAAGCTCTATATGCTTCAGACAAGAAACGGTAAGAGAACAGCTCAGGCTGCTTTAAAGATTGCTTGTGACCTCGTTGACGAGGGTATGAGAACAGAGGAAGAAGCTGTAGCTATGATCGATCCGAGAAACCTTGACACACTTCTCCACCCGCAGTTCGATGTTAAAGCATTGAAGGCTGCTGAGCCGGTAGGCAAGGCATTGGGCGCTTCACCGGGTGCTGCATGCGGTAAGATCGTATTTACGGCTGACGACGCTAAGGCGTGGGCTGCAAAGGGCGAAAAGGTTGTATTGGTCAGACTTGAAACTTCACCTGAGGATATTGAGGGTATGAAGGCTTCACAGGGCATACTTACGGTTCGCGGAGGTATGACTTCGCACGCTGCCGTTGTTGCGCGCGGTATGGGTACATGCTGTGTATCGGGCTGCGGCGACATCGCTATGGACGAGGCTAACAAGAAGTTCACATTGGCAGGCAAGGAGTATCACGAGGGAGATTACATCTCAATCGATGGTTCAACAGGTAATATCTATGACGGAATTATCCCGACTGTAGACGCTACAATCGCAGGTGAGTTCGGCAGAATCATGGCTTGGGCCGACAAGTTCAGAACAATGAAGGTTCGTACAAATGCCGATACTCCGGAGGATGCAAAGAAGGCAAGAGAATTAGGCGCTGAGGGTATCGGTCTTTGCCGTACAGAGCATATGTTCTTCGGCGGCAACAGAATTGACGCGTTCAGAGAGATGATCTGCTCAGATACAGTTGAGGAGAGAGAGGCTGCTTTGGCTAAGATTCTCCCGATGCAGCAGGGCGACTTTGAGGAGCTTTACGAGGCTCTTGAGGGCAACCCGGTAACAATTCGTTTCTTGGATCCGCCGCTTCATGAGTTCGTTCCGACAGAGGAAGAGGATATTAAGGCGCTTGCTGAAACACAGGGCAAGAGCGTTGAGGCTATCAAGACAATTATCGACGGTCTCCACGAGTTTAACCCGATGATGGGTCACAGAGGCTGCCGTCTTGCGGTAACTTATCCGGAAATTGCAAAGATGCAGACAGCTGCCGTTATCCGCGCTGCAATCAACGTAAAGAAGAGGCATGCAGACTGGAACATTGTTCCGGAAATCATGATTCCGTTGGTAGGCGATGTTAAGGAGCTTAAGTTCGTTAAGAAGGTAGTCGTTGAAACAGCTGACGCTGAGATTGCTGCTGCAAATGCAGATCTCAAGTATGAGGTTGGTACAATGATTGAGATTCCGAGAGCTGCGCTCTTGGCTGATGAAATCGCACAGGAGGCTGAGTTCTTCTGCTTCGGTACAAACGACCTTACACAGATGACATACGGCTTCTCGCGTGACGACGCAGGTAAGTTCTTAGACGCTTACTATGATAAGAAGATTTTCGAGAACGATCCGTTCGCAAAGCTTGACCAGGCAGGCGTTGGTAAGCTCATGGAAATGGCTATCAAGCTTGGCAAGCCGGTAAGACCGTCGCTCCACGTAGGTATCTGCGGCGAGCATGGCGGCGACCCGACTTCGGTTGAGTTCTGCCACAAGATTGGTCTTGACTATGTATCATGCTCACCGTTCCGTGTTCCGATTGCAAGACTTGCCGCTGCTCAGGCTGCTATCGCAAGCAAGTAATTATTATATAACAAACGGACTCCGTCTTTTGGCGGGGTCCGTTTTGCATGTCAGTTTTCAGCTGCAAGGGAAGCACTGATTAAATATAGTACGCAGTGAACACAGTCAGATTTTTCGTC
>JAUNPN010000115.1 GCA_030536655.1 bacterium
GAAAAATCTGACTGTGTTCACTGCGTACTATATTTAATCAGTGCTTCCTTAATCCAAATCCTCTTTCCAGTCCAAAATTCTTTCAACTGCCTTATTGACCGTTTCTTCAGAAATTTTGCCTTCCCTTATACCGTTAAGCACCTCGGTATAAGCTGTATCAAAATCCGTTACAATCATCATGTCGTTACCGGCATTGACCGCCCTTATATACGGCTCATCATATCCGGCAGCCGCCTGCATCGACATATCGTCCGTCATAACGATTCCGTCAAATTTAAGCTTATTCCTCAAAATCTCATGCACAGCCGGAGAGATTGACGCCGGATTTTCCCCGTCCATACACTTTACAATATTATGCGACACAAGTACGGCGTCGGCGCCGGCTTCTATACCCTTCATAAAGGGCAGGAAATCAGACTGTTCAAAGCTTCGCATTCCGCGCTCGTCCACCGCCGTTCCCGTATGAGTATCGGCATTTGAGCCGTAGCCCGGAAAATGCTTCAGACAAGAAGCAATGTCGTTATCATCCATTTCCTCAACAACAGCCGCAACATACTGCGAGGTTTCCTCCGCGCTCCGGCCCAGGCTTCTCTTGTAAATAAAATCCGCTTCATTCACCGACACATCCGCAACGGGCGCAAGGTTCATATTTATTCCAAGCTTCTTGAGCATTCTGCATTTCTTATCTTCCTTTTCAAGAACAAGCTCCATTCCCCCTTCATTGTAATACTCCTGAGGACTTTTGAATTTTTCATCCGACAGCGCGGGATTGGAGCTTACGCGCACAACCGTTCCGCCCTCCTCGTCAACGGCAACAGCAAGCGGCAGCCTGCTCTTATCCTTATAGGTATTTATTTTGTCCTTTACCTCATTCTCCGACAGGTTCTGAAAATCCGCTCCGAACATAATAATACCGCCCGGCTGCTTTTCCATGATTTTATCCATGCTTTCAGCATCACAGCGCACCATGAACAGCTGCCCCGCCTTTTCCTCAAGGCTCATATCCTTAACGCTTATCTCATCCGTCTGAGCGCTGTCCGCGTCATTCCGCGCCGTATTAACGCCGCAGCCGGTCATCAGCGCGGCTGCCGCAAGCATGGACGCACCTATTTCAATAATTTTTTTCATAACCGCACCCCTTCCGTTAATGTAAGTATATTATATATATTATACCATAACCGTGTAAAAATCAAGAGAAATTTTTAAACATATTATTAATTTTTAAATTTTCTCTTGCATTTTTAACTTATATGTGTTAGTATAGCACTTGAAAAAACAATATTTCAGCTGTACGGCTGAAACTCACACCCTGATACGAAAGGATCATAAGTTTGGGAAAAGATAAGCACCGCTTCTCTTTTCCCAAACGGATTGGTGAAAGCATTTCAGGTTATAAAGTTTGGAAAGAGATAAGCACCGCTTCTCTTTTCCCAAACGGATTGGTGAAAGGAGTTCGAATTATCATTATGAAAAAGAAAATAATTGCATTTGCGGCAATCATGGCTATTGCAGTATCAATGTCAGGCTGCGGCAAGGATAAGGAAAAAAAGTCAAATATTACAGATTTAGATAACGTAACAGCAACAATGTCTGCGGACGGCGCAGCGGCTTCCGGCGAGCCGGAATCAAAGACCGAGGAGCAGGTCAAGGAGGAGCTCGACAATTTTGCAAAGGACGCGGACAAGAACGCAGATATGGACAAAATTGACGGCAATAAGCTCAAGGGCGAGGGCGGCGATAAAGCCGACCTGGACGGCTACCAGGTAGAAATCAAGGACGCTGTTAAGGCGACCGATGCAGACGGTTCCGGAGTTATTGTCGTGGAATACAGCTTCAAAAACAATACTGCGTCAACAACAAAGTTTGATTCAGTATTGAAATCCACTGCGGCTCAGAACGGAAAACAGCTTCCGGTTGCCGTAACCTACGAGGCAGAGGGCTACGACATTCTCACAATAGCTCAGGATGTTGAAAGCGGCGACAAGATTACCGTTCAGAAAGCGTTTAAGCTTACTTCTGACACAGACGCTGTTGAAATTACAGTCAGAAGAACCGACACTGCCGGTACTGCCGAGTCGGTTGTAAAAACATTCTCATTACAGTAAGGGAAATATACAATGACAGAATTTATCGCAATCAACACCCCGGAGGAATTTGACTCGCTTGCGGAGCTTGCCTCCGAAATATGGCATGAGCATTTTACAAGCATTATAGGCGAGGCACAGGTTGAATATATGCTTGAGCATTTTCAGTCCTCCGCGGCAATGCAGGAGCAGGTCAGGAATGACGGCTACAGCTACTACTGTGTCTGCGACGGCGGCGAAGTCTGCGGTTACTGCGCAATCTGCCCTCACGAGGATTATATGTACCTCAGCAAGTTCTATATGCGGGCGGACTTCCGCCGCAAAGGAATCGGCAGAAAAATGATGGACTTTATCGCCGGAGAGACGAAAAAAGCCGGGCTTCCCAAAATCCGTCTTAACGTAAACAAATATAATTTTGCGATTGACGTTTATAAGCGTCTCGGCTTTTCAATAACGGCAGATGAGGTAAATGACATCGGAAACGGTTTTGTCATGGATGATTATGTGATGGAAAAGAACGTATAAATCAAGGCAGGCAAATGGGGCTGTGCAAAACTTGCACAGCCCCATTTATATTGAGAAATCAGTCCCAAATAAGATTGTATAATGACGTCTTAGCCGACTTGCCTGCCGTTGCCGTATCAAGCGCGTTTGTCACATACTCCTCATTAGTCTGTTTTACCTCTCCGCTCAGCGTGATAATGCTTTCTCTGCTGAAGCTCTTTATCTCCATTTTCGGATTTGAAAATGCCTTCTTCATTTTATTCACTCTCCTTATTCTATAATTGCCGTTACTGTTCCGATTGTATCAAGCTGTTCATTTGTAGTAATGACAAGCCCTACAACTACCGTTGTGTTTGTTACTACTGTTTCATCTGCAAACTTTTCTGCATCTGTTGTCTTTGCCGCCGACTTGTCTGCCTTTTCAATCTTCCAGCTTATGGTGTTAAGCTTTCCTGTATAATTCTCAAACTCAGCCATGTACGAAGCGGCGTTTGCACCTTCCAAATCTGTACTTGCTGATACAAGCTTAGCCTCTGCCTCTGCCGGTACAGGCTCAGGTGCCGCCTGTCTTGCGTCTACTACAAAGATGTATGTATCCGGCAGCCATGAATCGGTTGAGTCAAATGTGATAACGTCATTTTTCTCATTAACCTCTATATCAATCTTGTACGACTTTAATATGTAGCTTGAATCATTTGTCTTTGCTGCAAACGGAACTCCCGCCTCCGCAGTGTATGACTTGCCGTCTGCAATTGCCTGAACATTATTTCCATGATTATATCCGATAAGATATGCAGTATAAAGTCCCGCCGGCGCTTCCAATGTAATCTGCGGATGCGAACCGCCTGTGTTTGTTCCGCTTATATAGTTGAGATAATGACCTGTATATTCTGAGTTTACAAGCGTGGAATCTGACGAATCCTTTAACAGCTCCGCAAGTCTTGCATCCGCTCCTTCAACAAATGTAAACGTATCATTAGCGTCACACTGGTTACCGTTTACTACATGATTTCTGTCTGCCGGGAAGATATACGTACCCTGACCTGACGGGAGAGGTGTATCCTCCGGCTCATCTCCTGTTACAACCTTCTTATATGTAACCTTTATATTCTTAACTTCCCAGTCATCTGTTGCATTGTCCGGAAATACTCCCATGTTTAAAGTACCCTTTGCCGCATTCGGGAAGCTTTCAAATGTATATCTGTCGGCATTGTTCGGTACATTCGAGGACTCAATCGATACCGTTTGAGCCTTATAGTCAATAACTGCCGTTATACGCTGTGTTGTCGGATACGAGAACTTACCCGCAACATTAAGGAACTGTCCGCCTCCGTTTGATGAGCCCGAAAAGCCCTGTGAATTGTCTACAGTGTCAATCTGCACCCAGCTCTGATTAATCTTAGCAAGGGTAAAACGCTGCGGAACCGCACTGTTTGCATTGCTTGGTGTACCCGATGAAATATCGATATAGCTGTTTGCCGTCGGTCTTGCATTTACAGCTACATCATATGTAACCCTTATTATGTCCGAGCTTTCAATGCCGGATGCGCCCGCTGCCTTTGCAAGCGCAATAAGATCATATGTCTGAGCTCCGTTTGCAGGCTTTGCGGAAATATCAAGCGATACCGATTCATCAACAAGCTTCTGTGATATAATCTTCAAATCAACGTTTTTACCTGTTACACCTGTTACTGTTGTCTTTCCGTCCTCCGGTACTGTTACAGTATATTCATCACTCTTTGATACAACCGATACATCGTATGTGATACCTTCTGCACTTGCCGGAACACCTGAAATCACTCCGCCGCTTGCCGGAAGCTCAACAGACTTGATAAGCGCACCGTTCTTTGTAAGTGTTACTGTATATGTATTATCATCATTTGCTGACTGCTCAATAGTCACAGGAATATCAAATACATTTACTGTGTCCGTTGTCGGATTAATTGTAACAGTAACGTCCTTCTTATCGCCGTACTTTGTATCGTTATCCATTGCGTAAAGTGTTACGGTTGTTTCAATCGGAGCTTCTCCCGCCGCAGGTCTGATAACACTGAGCTTTGTTTCGTCTGCCGATACAGCCGCGTTGCTTGAAGCTGATACCCACTTATATGTAATACCTGCCGGAGCCTGCGGTAAATCAACAGTTGTTGCCTCGCCTGCCGGAATTGTCACATTGGCTTTTGCGATTGCAGCGTCAACCTCTGCAAGCTCTGCTGAGAAGTTCATCGGATCCCAATCATCCTTCCACTTTCCGGTAGTATCACACTCAGCCGCAAAATAGTTTCTCGGATTGAATTCAAGTATCTGCCACTGGTCAAGCACAGTACCCATACCCTGACCGCCTTCTTCAACTGACTTGTTTACTATTCTCTTTGAAAGGTCAACGTCCTCATTTTTTGTTGTCTTTGTTCCATACTCGTACAAACGACCCAGACCGTTCTCAGCATCAAATCTTCCCCAGCCCTTCGGGGTTATATTTACCTTTGAATTACCGTTTATTCCATCTACGTCGATTTTGGTATTATAGAATGTAGCCTGACCGTCAGCTCCCCACGGTCCGCCTAAATTTGACTCGCCGCCATTGCTGCACTCATTATATACTGTACAATTCCAGAACAGATAACCGTACTTTCTTGATTTATCAGTATTCGGTGTTGTAAGCGGATTGCCGTATACGCTGTCAGTAAATCCTGCATAGCCAAGCTTACAGTTATCAAATACTGCGGAAGCACTGCCGTAAATATAGTCTGTACCTCCTATAAGAGTACAGTTTTTAAAATATGCTCTTCCGTCTGACGCCCAGATAGAATCCTGATTACCTCTTGCTCTGACATTCTCAAATATTATCCTGTCACCAAGAGTTGCAAGTGCGTGTCCGCGCTCATTGTAAGCAGATGACTGCGCAAGCCATGCACTTTCTCCTGCGTCAAATTTACCGCCGTTATCAATATACTTTTTAAGCTTTGTTTTATCAACAGAACCATTACTGCCGAATATATCAGCAGTCGGCTTTACCGGAACAGTATCCTCTGAACAAACAGAAAGTCCGTCACGTGTCGGAAGCTCATAGCTTGCTGCAACACCCCATACTCTGTCACCCTCCGGTGTAAGATGTCCGTCAAGCTGACCCTGTGTAACCATTACCGGAACACTGTTTACAATATTTAAGTCCTTTACCGTAATATCGCTTGAGCTTCTTGTTACTATAAGCGGCGCCATTTTGTCATAGCTCCATCCAAGCGCGCCCAAATGAGTTAATTGGCTGCTTACAGCTGCATCCTTATGCTTTACGCCGTTTGTATCGTAATATGAAATCGTAGTGGTATTATATCCGTTACCATTAAGTCTCTGACCTATCTCATATTTCGTAAACTTCTCATCACCGTCATTATAACCGTTCCATGTTTCGTCCTTAGACCAGTCTATTGTAGGGTCATACAAACCATTAAGATCTGTGTTTGAAGTACAGTAGCCCGTACAATAATACCAATTAAGGTTTACCTTACCCTCCGTACCCGGAGTTTGCTGCAAGGTGATAAATTTTGCATTATCAAATCTTACCTGTTCCTCATAAGTACCCGGTGCTACATTAATTGTTACTCTGTCCGCCTCACTCTGCGGATTCATTGCCTTTGCCGCTTCAACCGCTTCATGAATTGTTATGTAATCTCCGTCCGGTCCTACACTCAGCGTTTTCTCTGCGGCAAATGAAATCGTAAACGGTGCGGCAAATGCTGCCGAAACCGCCAGCGCAGACATCAGCGCTGTCATTCTTTTTGTTTTCACAAGAAAGCCTCCTTTAGTTTTAATATTATAATATCTGTCGTCCGCTCACAGATTTTTATAAGCATATCTATTATATATTATAACTTATAATATGAATTTTGTATAGTTCCAATTTTTTAAATTATATGTATACCAATTTTTATAATATGTACGGCTAAAACAGCTTACCGTTTTACACTCGTATATTTAATTTTTCAAAAAATACATATTTTATATAACTTATGTATTGATTTTTCACTAAAGATATGTTAAAATACAAGTAAAAACACCCGCAAATGAAGGAGGAAGCAAACAATGTCAAATATCTGGCACGACATCAGTCCAAAGCGAATTTCACCGGAGAAATTCTTTGCCGTAATTGAAATTCCGCGAGGCTGCAAAAATAAATACGAAATGGACAAGGACACCGGTCTTTTAAAGCTTGACCGCGTACTCTACACCTCGACCCACTATCCGGCTAACTACGGCTTTATTCCCCGTACCTATGCCGATGACGGCGATCCGCTTGATGTGCTTGTACTATGTCAGGAGGAAATCGTTCCGATGACGCTTGTTGAATGCAGACCGATCGGCGTCATGAAAATGATTGATGACGACAGCCTTGACGAGAAAATCATTGCAGTTCCGATGAACGACCCTACCTATGCCGATTTTACCGACATTTCTCAGCTGCCCTCTCATACCTTTGAGGAAA
The DNA here is from genome assembly GCA_030536655.1 of bacterium. Classification (GTDB taxonomy): domain Bacteria; phylum Bacillota; class Clostridia; order UBA1381; family UBA1381; genus UMGS1958. Next base: position 7,069 of record JAUNPN010000115.1, read on the forward strand.
TAAAGCATTTCTTCCGCGTATATAAATCTCTCGAGGGCAAGGAAACGGTTGTAAACGAGGTTTCGGGTCCGAACGAGGCGCGTGATGTTATCACGAAATGCATCGTCGCTTACAAGGATAATTTTTGTTAATTTATCGGAGGTTTGAAAATTGGTAATACTTTATGAAGTCCACAACGGACTGTACGTAAACATGACAAATAAATGTCCGTGCCGCTGCACCTTCTGTCTGCGGCAGACCCGCGATGAAATGGAAGGCTCCGGCAGCCTTTGGCTTGAAAGAGAGCCGTCTGTTGATGAAATCAAAGCCGAGTTTGATAAATTTGATATGAGCAAATATGAGGAGGTTGTGTTCTGCGGCTTCGGCGAGCCGACCGAAAGACTTGACGACCTGCTTGAAACCGCGAAGTATGTCAAGGAAAAATTCGGCAGCAGGATACGAATTAACACAAACGGTCTTTCCGATTTAATTTACGGCAAGGACACAGCTCCGCTTCTTGAGGGCAGGATTGACACCGTTTCAATCAGTCTTAACACCCCCAATAAACAGCGTTATTATGAGCTTACAAGAAACCGCTTCGGCATTGACGCCTTTGACGCTATGCTTAAATTTGCGGAAAATGCTAAAAAATACGTTGACAAGGTTGTTATGACAACAGTTGCAACAACGCTTACCGCTGAGGAGGAAAAAGAGTGCGCCGAAATCTGTGAAAAACTCGGCGTAACCTACCGCATACGTCCGTGGGAGGACTGACGGCAGGCAGCTTCTGCCTGATATTTTTAGATATTAACAAATATAAAGGAGAGAAAGAACTATGTATATTGCAGACGAAAAACGCTATGACAGCATGAAATACAACCGCTGCGGAAATACCGGGCTTTTGCTTCCGGCGTTTTCGCTCGGACTTTGGCATAACTTCGGCAGCCGCGACAATTACGACAATATGGTCGATATGCTGACTACCGCTTTTGACCTGGGCATTACCCATTTTGACCTTGCAAACAATTACGGTCCGTATCCGGGCAGTGCGGAGGAGAATTTCGGCAAGGTGCTGAGGAATGAGTTCGCACCCTACCGCGATGAGCTTATCATTTCAACCAAGGCAGGCTACGGAATGTGGCCCGGTCCTTACGGCGACCATGGTTCAAGAAAGTACCTTATCGCCAGCCTTGACCAGAGCTTAAGGAGAATGGGACTCGACTATGTTGATATATTCTACCACCACCGTCCCGATCCCGATACTCCTATGGAGGAAACCGCGCGCGCGCTTGATCAGATTGTAAGAAGCGGCAAGGCGCTCTATGTCGGAGTGTCAAACTACAATGCCGAGCAGACAAAGAAGATGGCTGAAATAATGAAGTCGCTGGGAACTCCGCTGCTCATTCACCAGCCGAGATACAATATGTTTGAACGCTGGATTGAAAACGGCTTACAGGACGTGCTTGCCGAGGAAGGCATCGGCTCAATCTCCTTCTGCCCACTTGCGCAGGGGCTTCTTACGAACAAGTATATCCACGGTATTCCCGAAGGCTCAAGAGCTACAAAGTCGGTATTCCTTACTCCCGACAGAATTAAGGACGATGTAATTGCAAAGGTTGTAAAGCTTAATGAAATTGCCGAAAACAGGGGTCAGTCGCTCGCTCAGATGGCATGCGCATGGAACCTCAGAGGCGGCAGGCTTACAAGTGTGCTTCTCGGCGCGTCAAAAGCCTCACAGCTTGTTGAAAATGTCGGTTCATTGAAGAATCTCGACTTTACGGCTGATGAGCTTAACGCTATTGAGGCCGCTTTAAAATAAGAATCAATCAGCTGCCGCAAAGCTCTGCTTTCCGGCAGCAGGACAGCCATGCTGAAATGCTTTATTTCGGCTGTATTGGACATACCTTACGAAGATATATCAGATATGCATATCTCCAATTCCGAGATGACTCCGGATGAAATAGACGGCAAATTTACTCGTTTTGACATTAATATGATTGTCAATAAAATGCGCGTAAATATATAATCAAATCTATGAAAAAAGAAGAAATTGAACGTATATCGTTCAAAAGAAGAAATAGGAGGAAACACCATGAAAAAATGTCCGAGATGCGGTTTAAGCGTAACCGATCAAACAATAATATGTCCCGACTGCGGGCTTGACTTAATAAACGGAGATGTAGAAAAAGATTTTGATATTAGAGCAAAGAATTCTTCTGTCAAACGAACCGTTGTATATTGGACTTTTGTGTCCATATTATGTCTTGCAATATTAATCTTTTCATTTATTTCCGAGGCAGGATTTTTAGCTTTTGTTTCAGTCATTGCTATTGTATTCATTCTATTACATATTAGAAAACATAAAGAAGTCAGACAAGCTTTTAATATTGTAATCAGTTCGATAAAGAAATCCATAAATAACATGCAAAAGCTAAAATTGTCCATTCTTCAGATTTCTGTAATATATGTTGTTTTAATTTCTGCCGTTGTCGGTTCTTGTATATTAGGGTTTTCTACACAATATGAAGACACCGAAATTCAATCCGAATTTATTAAACGGGAACTAGAATTTTCTGAACTTAAAGAAGCGGAAAGACAACAAAACAAGTATAACGAAGAAGAAAGAGCTGCATCTCTAGAAGTATGGAATTTGAAAAACCAGCTGAATAATATAAATGCATTTGAAGCTTCCCAATCGGAACATGATGCTGAATTAAATGCACTGTCCGAACAGTTAAAGAGTCTTGAAGCTGCCGAGCAAGCAAAGACAAACGAGCTTAACCAAATTCAGGCAAATATTGACAAACAATAAGGAGGTAAAACGATGAAAAAGATAAATATAAAAAATACAGCTTTAACATCTACGTCCAAAATAAAGCAAACTTTAACCAAGTTGTCCCCTACCGCCAAAAATACATTGCAAAGAAAAATCAAATTTTCAAAAATGGCTTTAAGTATATCCATTGCCGCAGCTATTCTGTGTTCTATAATCGGATATAACGTAGGACAAGGTATGAAACTCCAACAAGATATATTGCAAGTGGTAGATAGCAAAATATCAACTATAGAACAGAGCAATAATGCCATAAAAGAAGAAACCTCATCTTTTAAAGCGCAAGCTCAAACCCTCTCAAATACAATAGCTCAAAAATCAGCCGTCACTTCGGCAATGAATGAATACAATACTGCTAAATCCGACTATAACAATCAAATTTCGAATAAACAAACCTCTGTATCAAACCTTGATACTGCCATAACTCAAAAACAAGCCGAACTTGACATTAAGATTGCCGCCAAAAATCAGAGAGAACAGGAAGAAAAAGCAAAAAAGCAATATTCAACAAATTATATAGAAACATCGGAAGAAACTGTCTGGGTGGGAGATTCGGGAACAAAGTATCATTATAAAAATTGTCGAACTTTACGAGGAAACAAGCATGAAATAACCTTAAAAGAAGCAAAAGCACAAGGCAGAACGGCTTGCAAAGTGTGTCATAATTAAAGTATTTTATGAGAATAAATATTATATGAAACATACAAACCATTGAAGAAGTTTTTTGGTTATTTAAGTATAGATGGATTGAGTATAATATTATCAGAATCAATCCGTTCTATGTTTAATATTTTAGCAGTAGTACTGCCGTAATAGAAGCTGAATGATTCAATTGGGATGATGCGGAAAAAGTTGTGTAAATAGTATAAAAACAGACCTCCTTGGTGAAAATTATGGTAGAAATAATTTTTATCAAGGAGTTTTTTCGACAGGCTTCGCTTCTGACCGGAGAATATCTCCCTGCAAAATCTTTTCTTATGTAAGTACCGTAACCATCTGTAATCATATAAACTATCAAGGCTCATCCACCACCTTCCAATTATTTTTCTGTGTTATTTTTAAAATGCAATTTGATTTGTTCTTGAACATCCATAAGCTGCTCCTTATTGAATTTATACCATTCATGGATAAGGATATTTTCCGTTTTACAGTCGTATGTAATATGAAAATTTACATTGTTATACCTTGCTTTTACCGTATAAAACTCTGACTCATTCCCTTTATGGTATCTTTCTTTTTTTATAAATAATTTCATTTTATATCTTCCATTTTCAATATATTTTCTGTCTTGTTTTTAATCTTTTATGATAGGCTGCTGTTATGCAGCCTATCATCTATTATATAAACACTATCCACAACTTAAGCACGACTAAATAATGCACAAAATTACAATCTAAA
>JAUNPN010000265.1 GCA_030536655.1 bacterium
CCCGCAACCATTTGTCAAGGACTTTTTCATCATTTTTTCAAAAAAGTTTTTATTTCTGCATTTTTTCAATATCGCTTTTGACTAACCGCATAATTTTGTCATTCAATGTCTGCCTGCTCGTCTTGCTGAAATGCAGCTTGACAATGTATGTTGTCTTGCCGATTTTCTTTCTGACAACAGGGACTTGTTCTGTGGTATTTGCTGTTTTTAATTCATTCATTTTCTGTAACCTCCGTATATAAAAAATCCTATCCGCTCGGAAATGATAGGATAGGATAAGTATTTAATTAAATCTATATTTTATTTATTAGATTATTTTATTATTATATATATTTATTGCGTTGGATTTACCGACGTCGGATTTTCCAACATCGGTAAATCCAATATCGGTATATCCGTATTTGGCTATTTCTGCGGAATTTCAAAAATCGTATATTCCGTTTCGCCCATTTTGCCGTTTGGTTTCCGTACCTGACGGCGTACAACATAGCCCTCTTTTTCAAGCTCCCATATCGCCGTTCGGATAGCGTCAATGTTTTCCTTGTTGATATGTGCCAGCCCTTTGAGCGTAAAGTCCCATTCTTCGGGCAGGGACAGCATTTGCGACAACAAGCCTTTTGCCTTTAAGGACCAATTTTTATTCTTGAAATGCCGATTTGACATTGTGATGTAGTCCTTTGTCCGTCCAACTCTGAATACTGCCATTGTGTTGCTCCTTTCGTAAAATTTTATCGCTCTGTTTCAATTTCTCGGCTTTTCTGCCGTGTCTGCTCCTGTGTGATACCGTCAAGCTGTTTTTTTATATCCTCAACCGCTTTTACTTCATCACGGAGCCTATACATATCTGCATAAAGAGATTTCTTTTTCGGCGTCAATTCTTCAATCTGCGCTTGCCACTCTGAAACAGGCAGCTTGCCGTGATTAAAATTCCGTTTCAAAAATTTAACCGCCACATTGTATAAAATCAAGTCGGCGGTGTGGGCGTTGTAAAAATCTTCTTTTTTCTTTGGCTTCTGTGATAAATATTCCTTGTAGACAGGGCGGCATTTGCGGTAGATTTTCGCTTGCTTCAGCTTTTCGGATAAGTCCGACAATCTGTTTTCGGTTTTCTTCAAATTTCGTCTGACGGTGTAATAATCGTTTCTCAATCCGTCTATCTTTTCATCAAGCTGCGGCAGGGTGGAAATGTTGTTGTTCTGTAAATAGACAACCGCTTTTGATACGGCTTTTAAGTCCCTCAACTTTTGCCAATGGGTAAGACCTTCACCAGACCGCCGATTAAGCAATTCAATAATGCTTTCCGACTTGACAGGCTCGGATTTTTCGGTAGTGATTTTCTCAATCCACTTTTTAAGGCTCTTAATTTTCGCTTTGATTTCAGCAAGGATTTTATTTGTCAATGAGATTTCACGGTTTAAGTTTCCTCGCTCGGTTTCAATGCCTTTACGCTCCATTTGACTTGCGGCAACGCCTAAATGGATAGAGGGGATTTTGTCAACCCCTTGTCTTGCAAAAGAGCGGTGGTCTATGCGTTCATCAATAGAATTTTGCTCT
>JAUNPN010000004.1 GCA_030536655.1 bacterium
ATGATGGTTCTACGCCACGGTATGAGAATCCGAGAAAGAGTTCACATCATCATAAGGCAACCTCTAAAAACCCCTGTACAAACAGAAAAAAATATGGTATAATATAGACATGAAAAAGCAAATAGGATTCTTTGATGAAGAAAATAGATTAGATAAAATAAGTAACTTGGGGGATCCTTTGGAAACCCTGAAAAGAACAATAAACTGGGAAATGTTTCGTGCCGTTCTGACCCATGCGTGTCGTAAGGAGAACACCGGAAGAGGCGGACGGCCGCCATATGATGTGGTAATGATGTTTAAAATTATTGTATTGCAGCGGCTTTACAATTTATCCGATGATCAAACAGAATATCAAATTAACGACAGAATGAGCTTTATGAGATTTCTTGAGCTTAACCTTTGCGATGCTGTTCCCGATGCGAAAACAATATGGAAGTTCAAGAACGACCTTGCGGAAGCGGGAGCGATGGAGGAATTATTCTGCCTGTTTGATAAGCAGCTTGAAAACGAAGGTATTATTACCCACAGCGGCACAATTATTGATGCGACGTTTGTAGATGCTCCGCGTCAGAGAAATACTCGTGACGAGAACAAAAAGATCAAAGCCGGAGAAGTTCCGGAGGAATGGGAAAATCCCGAGAATGCGCATAAGTTGGCGCAGAAAGACACAGATGCGCGTTGGACTAAGAAGAACAACGAAACACATTACGGTTATAAGAACCATGTGAAATGTGATGCCGAGAGCAAAATTATCACAAATTACAGCGTAACGGATGCAGCTGTACATGACAGTCTCGAATGTGTAAATTTATTGGAAGAGACAGACAACGCGCTGTATGCGGACAGTGCTTATTCGGGTGCGCCCATAGCGGAAGCATTGCCTGAAGGCTGTGAAAATCACATCTGTGAGAAGGGCAGTCGAAATCATCCGTTGACAAGTGAGCAGAAAGAAAGCAATCGAAAAAAGTCAAAAATCAGATGTAGGATAGAGCATATATTCGGCTTTATGACGAGCAGTATGAAAGGAATTAGTATCAGGAGTGTTGGAATTACGAGAGCGTGGTTTAATATAGGACTTACAAATCTTGTTTATAACTTTTGCAGATACAAATTTTTAAAACGGAATTATGCGTGATACGGGATTTTTATACCCTTTTTTAGAAAAACAGGGCAAATCAGATGGATGGAATCAGTATAAAATGGCTTATATCGCTCGTTTAAGGGGATTTTGGCGAGAATATGGACCATTTGCTCTAAAAATATGGGTTTTTAGAGGTTCCCATAATAAAAGACGAAATCTGTGATGCGCTTAAGTTGTGGATAGTGCATTTACAATAGTAAATGCAGAAAATATATCTGAAGGCGGCACAACTACACAAATGACATATAGAGTGGATGGCTCGTATATGGTCTACATACCGGAAATGATAGATATTACTTTTGATTATTATTTTGAGGCGGCAGAACTAAACATTCCGGACTTTAATCAAGTAAATGTACGCATTACTAATTTGGTTGATGATGTTTTGACATTTAAAAATTCAAAAGATAATGAATTATCTGTAAAAATAATCAATGCAAGTACCGGAGAGATAATTCCTAATAATGCGAATGTGGCGGAATTTACAACATCAACAACTTCTAACTTTGGCATCAGAGGACAAATTGATTATTCATCCGCTGCAAAAGCCGGAGACTATACGGCAACCGCTGAATTTTGGATTGAATTAGGCGCAAGAGAAGATTATTAATTTAATACACAAATACAAGAGAATATCAAAATACGCTCCTACTTTGAATGGTAAGAGCGTATTTATTTTGCTGTATCATGGTTTTACTGTTTTTAAATTTGGTAAGTTTTTTTGGTAAATTATTGAGCCTATCCCTCAAAACCCTTGATTTTACGCCATTTATTTCTCCAGCGGCTTCATTGTCGGGAATAACAGCACATCGCGTATAGCGGGGGAATTCGTCAATAACATGCACATACGGTCAATACCAAAGCCTATTCCGCCTGTAGGAGGCATTCCAATCTCAAGCGCACGCATGAAGTCCTCGTCAGTTGTATTGGCTTCCTCGTCGCCCTGAGCAAGCAGTTCCTCCTGTGACTTGAAACGTGCTCTTTGGTCAATCGGATCGTTAAGCTCTGAATATGCATTCGCCATTTCCCAACCATTCATAAAGAACTCAAAGCGCTCAACATATTCAGGATTTTCCGGCTTTTTCTTTGTAAGCGGTGAAATCTCAATAGGATGATCCATTACGAATGTCGGCTGAACGAGATGCTCCTCGGCATATTCCTCAAAGAACAGATTTAATATATCGCCTTTCTTATGTCGCTTTTCGTACTTTATATGATGCTCGTCAGCAACGGCCTTAGCCTCATCAAGCGTACTGATTTCATTGAAGTCTACACCTGAATATTTCTTTACCGCATCAACCATTGTAATACGCTCAAACGGTTTGCCTAAATCCATCTCAATGCCGTTGTATACAATCTTTGTTGTACCGAGAACCTCTTGTGCAACATGACGGTACAGATTCTCTGTAAGATCCATCATGCCGTGATAATCTGTATACGCCTGATAAAGCTCCATAAGAGTAAATTCCGGGTTATGTCTTGTATCGAGTCCTTCGTTGCGGAAAACTCTTCCGATTTCATAAACGCGGTCAAATCCGCCTACAATAAGACGCTTTAAATAAAGCTCCAACGAAATACGAAGTTTGAAATCCTCATCAAGCGCATTGAAGTGAGTTTCAAACGGACGTGCCGCGGCGCCGCCCGCATTTGCAACAAGCATGGGAGTTTCAACCTCAAGGAAATCACGGCTGTTAAGATAGCTGCGGATAGCTGCGATAATCCTTGATCTTGTAATAAAGGTATTCTTTACATCCTGATTCATGATTAAGTCAAGATATCTCTGGCGGTATCTTAAGTCTGTATCAGTCATGCCGTGGAACTTTTCCGGGAGCGGCTGAAGTGACTTTGATAAAAGAGTACATTTAGCAACTCTTACCGATATTTCACCTGTCTGAGTTTTGAAAACTTCACCCTCTACACCGATAATGTCGCCTATATCAAGCTTTTTGAAGCGGTCATATTCCTCATCGCCAAGCTCGTCGCGTTTGAAAAAGACCTGAATCTGTCCGGTAATGTCGGCAAGGTGACCAAAGCCCACCTTACCCATACGTCTCTTTGACATAAGGCGTCCCGCGATTGACACTGTTTTACCCTCATAATCTGCATAGTTATCCGTAATCTGCGCCGCCTTTGTATCGCGGTTATATTTTGTTATCTGAAACGGGTCAGTACCTGCGTTCTGAAGCTCGGTAAGCTTGTCGCGTCTGTTTTTTAAAATTTGAGCTAATCTTGCTGATTCTTCCTGTGCCATTAAATTTTCCTCCATATTATTGTTATAAATAATCTCTATCATTATATGCTATTTTTCGCAGGAATACAAGAGAGGGTTCGTATTTCGTGAAATTTAGCAGTAAAATTAAATCTATTGCTTCAGAGTCTATCCGTAATTAAAGAAGTGCATACTGCGAAGTCGGATTGTTTCCTGCTATGACTTGTTTTGCAAATCATCCGGTCAGATTATTCCAAAAATCCGACGCATACCGGCGTATGCCGGAAATTTTTGGGATAATATGACGAAAAATCAGCAAGCAAAATGTGCTTAATTTACGGATATGCTCTTGATCAGTCTGTCATAAGCTTTCTGTTTACCGCGCTGATTAATGCGTATAATGAAGCTGTGCTGATGTTCACATCAACGCCGGAGCCCCAGTAAACTTTGCCGCAGCAGTCTGTGATGCTGATGTATGCGGCCGCCTTTGAGGTTGATGAACGAGTGAGCGCGTGTTCATGATATGCGCTTATCTCAAATTCCGCGCTGAGCAAGTTTCTGAGTGCGTTGCATAATGCATCAATCGGACCGTTGCCCTCGCCGGTGATTGTTTTTACTGAGCCGTTGTATTCTATCGTAGCGGAAATAATTGTCGCGTTGTCTTCCGTATGCTGTATGCGGTAGAACTTCATCTTAATCGGCTCCGGAACATTTACATATGTGTCCTTGAATGCAACATGAATTTCGTGGTTGGTAAGGACTGTCTGTTTCTCATCGCTGAGCTTATTGATAAGGTCGGAAAATTCAACGAGCATTGACTTTGGAAGCGTATAACCGTACTTTGCTTCCATGATGTAGCTGACGCCGCCCTTGCCCGACTGCGAATTTATGAGAATAGGCTCATACTTTCTGCCGATATCCTTCGGGTCGATTGTGAGGTAAGGATTAGCCCATGTTTTGGAGCCTTCCTGCTCAAATACATCAAAGCTCTTTTTAATAGCATCCTGATGCGAACCGGAGAATGCGACATATGCCATTTCTCCCGCATACGGATGTCTCGGATGAATCGGGAGCTTGTTATATTTTTCAAATACGCTGATTGCTTCGTCTATGTTTGAAATGTCCAGCTGCGGGTCAATTCCCTGAGCAAACATATTCAGCGCGACTGTAATAAGGTCGGTATTTCCCGTTCTTTCACCGTTACCGAATAAGGTGCCCTCAACTCTGTCCGCACCGGCCAAGAGTGCCAGCTCGCTTGAAGCAACGCCTGTGCCCCTGTCATTGTGTGCGTGAACACTGATTATGAGGTTTTCTCTGTTGTTAAGATGCTTGCACATATATTCAATCTGGTCAGCATATACGTTTGCTGTTGCAACCTCAATTGTTGAAGGGAGGTTTACGATAACTTTTCTGTCCGGCGAAGGCTCAAATACATCGAGAACCGCATTCGTTACCTCGGCGGCATACTCCGGCTCCGTGCAGGTGAAGCTTTCCGGTGAATATTCATAACGAATCTGCTCCGGCGTGAAGTTCGGGTCAACAAGGTCGCGTATAAGCTTTGCCCCGTCAACGGCAAGCTGCTTGATTTCCTCCTTGCTTTTCTTAAAAACCACCTTGCGCTGGAGCGTTGAGGTTGAATTGTAAAGGTGGATGATTGCGTGCTTAACTCCCTTTAAGGATTCAACTGTTTTCTTTATAATATGCTCTCTTGCCTGTGTAAGTACCTGAATCGTAACATCGTCCGGAATCCTGTCCTCATCGATAAGGCGGCGGATAAAATCATACTCTGTTGCCGAGGCTGCCGGAAAGCCGACTTCAATTTCTTTAAAGCCGAGCTTTACCAGAAAGGCAAAGAATTCAAGCTTTTCATCAATAGTCATCGGTGAATAAAGAGCCTGGTTTCCGTCGCGAAGGTCAACGCTGCACCATATGGGGGCATGGGTAATTTCCTTTGTCGGCCATTCACGGTTGGTGAGAGGGACCGGATGATACATTTTTACATATTTCTTGTGATTCATTATGTCGTTTTTCCTCCTATTTTAGTGTACAGATAAATATATTTTACAATAAAAATTAAGGCTTGTCAACTTATTTTTAAAAGCGTGCAATTGTTTGTTGAAAATTTACATAATCGCATTGTAATTGACTTTAGTTTATGATATAATAATTGCAGTTAAGGAAGAAATCCATTCGGATTTCAAGGTTGCAATTATTGTATCGGAGTGAAGCAAAGTCGATTGGCGACTTTGCACTTATGATAAAATAATTGCAGTTAAGGAAGAAATCCATTTGGATTTCAAGACTGCAATTATTGTATCGGAGTGAAGCAAAGCCGATTGGCGGCTTTGCACTTATGATAGAATGTAGGGTAGTAATTACCGGAAAGGACTGATGAACAATGAAAAATACAGACAAAACATATGCGCTTGCCAATGAGCCGATTGGCAGACTTATATTTAGGCTTTCGATACCGACCGTGGCGGCGCAGCTTGTAAATCTGCTGTATAACATAGTAGACAGAATATATGTGGGAAGAATACCGGAAACAGGATCGCTTTCGCTTGCTGGTCTGGGTGTGACCTTTCCGATAATATTGATGATTTCCGCAGTGGCGATGCTTTTTGGTACAGGCGGAGCGCCGAGGGCGGCGATTGCGATGGGAAAGGGAGATAACGAAAAGGCGGAAAGAATACTCAATAACGCGGCGGTAATGCTTGTAATCGCCTCAATAGCGGTATCCGGAATATTTCTTCTGAGCAAGGATTGGATACTTATGCGCTTCGGCGCGAGTGAAAGCACCCTTCCTTACGCGTCAAGCTACATAACGATATATCTGTTCGGAACGATATTTATCCAGCTTACTCTCGGACTGAACAGCTTTATTACAAATCAGGGCTATACGGGTACAAGTATGGCAACTGTGTGTATCGGAGCGGTGATAAATATTATTCTTGATCCGATTTTTATTTTTGTGTTCGGGATGGGAGTACGCGGTGCGGCGCTTGCAACGGTAATAGCGCAGGGTGTTTCATGTGTTTGGGTGCTCTGTTTCCTGACCGGAAAGAAAACGACTCTGCGCCTGAGGATTTCTAAAATGAAGCTTGACCGGGAGATTATTCTGTCAATTGTATCACTGGGAATTTCGCCGTTTGTAATGCAGTCTACCGAGTGCCTTATACAGCTGACCTTTAACAACGGTATGCAGATTTACGGCAACGATATGTATGTTGCGCTGATGTCAATTCTGTTCTCGCTTACCCAGCTTATATGGATGCCTATGCAGGGCTTTCAGATGGGCGCGCAGCCGATTGTAAGCTACAACTACGGCGCGGGGAATTATGACAGGGTAAAAAAAGCATTCAGGATGCTGTTTATGATTTGTGTGATATTTTCCGTTTCGCTTATTGCTCTGATAGAGATAATTCCGGGAGTTTTTATTGGAATGTTCACGCCCGATGCTGAGATCATAAGCATGGGAAAAACTCCTGTGCGTATTTTCCTGCTGGGAATGTCGGTTATGGGGGCGCAGGGAGCGTGCCAGCAGACTTTCCTTGCATTGGGCGAGGCAAAGGTTTCGATGTTTCTTGCTCTGCTGAGAAAGGTAATTCTGCTTTGGCCGCTTGCGCTTATTCTTCCGCACGCTGCGGGACTGGGTATATGGGGATTGTTCCTTGCAGAGCCTATAAGCGATTTTATCGCGGCGGCGACGACAACGACAATGTTTGTCAGACGCAGTAAAAAGCTTTTCGGAGGTATATTTTAATGGAAGAAAGGTTTATGCGCGAGGCAATAAAGCAGGCAAAGAAAGCGGCTAAGCTCGGAGAAACGCCGATTGGCGCGGTGCTTGTAAGAAACGGAGAAATTATTTCAAGGGGATATAATAAGCGCGAGATAAAAAAGAATGCGCTGCTTCATGCGGAGTGCATAGCGATTGACAGAGCGTGCAGAAAGCTCGGCGGCTGGCGGCTGCCCGGATGTGAGCTGTATGTGACGCTGGAGCCGTGTCCGATGTGCGCGGGAGCAATTCTGAATGCGCGGATTGAAAAGGTGTATTTCGGAGCATATGACAGAAAATCAGGCTGCGCCGGCTCGGCAGTGAATTTGTTCGGGATGAACCTGTGTAATTACACCTTGGAAGCGCAAGGCGGAATTATGGAGAATGAATGTGCGGAACTGCTGAAAAACTTTTTCAGGCAGCTCAGAAAATTAAAGAATTAAGTTTTACTTGATGGGAGACAAATTTTGGAAAAGGATAAGCGGCGCATCTCGCTGTTATTCGGGGCTTGAAGTACAGCGTACGGCTGCGCCTCTCATAACGGCAATCTGCTTGCTTCTCTTTTCCCAAATGCATTGATGAAAGGAGTTCAGATTATAAAAATGAAGAAAAGATTATTAAGTATATTTGTTATTGCGGCTTTGTTATTTTCCTTTACGTCTGTTACAGCAGATACGGGACTTCAGGGAAGCGGAACGCAGGCAAGTCCTTTTATTGCAAATGATGAAACAACGCTTCGTATGCTTGCTGATTTTCCTGACGCATACTGGAAACTGTCAAACGATATTGAACTTACCTCCGCGTGGGAGCCTATCAGCGAGTTTTCCGGAACTCTGGATGGAAACGGATATAAGGTAAGCGGAATATCGATTTCGGACGTTAAAGGCTCTTTCCTGAACGAGGCGGCATTTTTTAAAGTAAATAAGGGAACGATAAAGGATCTTATGCTTAACGGTGCGGTAGATTATTCATCAAGCCATTTGGGCGGTGCAATATTTGTATATGAAAACTACGGAACAGTGAGCGGCTGTTCGGTGAGCGGCACGGCAGAGCTGTTTTTATCCAATAAATATTCACAGAATGGTTCACAGTTCGGCGGCTTCGTATCGCTGAATTACAGCGGCGGAGTGATTGAAAATTGCTACAGCCGCATAACGATAAAGGGATTGTACGGAGGCGGTTCCTTGAATAATCTTGCGGGCAGCATGGGTTTTATCGCTGCCAATAAGGAAGGGGGAGTTATCCGCAGCTGTTACACCGCATCCTCTAAGGCATCCGGACAAATGTCGCAGACGATAAAAGCTGCCTTCTGCGACAGCAACAGCGGCAGCATTGAAGCCTGTTTTTACGATAAGGATCTGTGCGGATACATCGATGAATATGATACTCACGGGCTTCCGAAAAGCACGGCAGCAATGAAAATGCCGCAAACCTACACCGGCTGGGATTTCAATAGCGTATGGGCAATTGACGAAAGTATAAATGACGGCTATCCGTATTTACAAGCAGAAAAATCTGCAACGGTGCATACAACAGGGGTTACTCTGGACAAAACCGCTGTCACAATTGCTGAGGGAGATACTGTCGCGTTGTATCCGATATTTACTCCGTCAAACACATCGAATAAGAATGTTGCATGGACTACAAGCAGCAGATATGTTGCCACAGTGGACGAAAACGGAGTTGTTGCGGGCGTTTCCGAGGGAACAGCGGTAATTACCGCAACAAGCGAGGACGGCGGCTATACAGCGGCTTGTACGGTGACTGTAACAGCAAATAGTCCGGTATTTACTCAAACGCCGGCTTCTACACAAGAGCCTGCAAATTATCCGTATAAAATAAACGAACTTATTATAAAATCGGAGAGCGGAGAGATTTTAGATAAAGCTCCTGCGAATTCGGGATTTATCATAAATACAAAATTTACGAAGATAAAAGAACGGGATGCCGAGGATTATGTTTTTATAGCGGTATATGATACAGATGGAGCGCTGTTAAATGTCGATTATATTCAGTCGAACCTGATTGAAAATCATACATACAGCGTGGGGTTCTATGTCCCAAAGCAGGAAAAAGCTATAGGAAGTGTAAAGGCTTTTGTTTGGAGCGGCTTTAATTCAACGGAACCGTTAGCGGGAGCTGAATTACTTTCTGTCAGCGAATTTTGAATGATAATATATGCATATGAAAAGCGGCGTTGCAATTAGGCGACAGCCGCTTTTTGACACTGTGTTTGACTGCCTGTTTTTGCCGGGTGCAGGATTGAATCAGCGGCGTTTAAATAGTAGTTTTCTCTTGCAGAATACATAAGTTTTTATATTAATTTTTTGCGCATACATAAATAACATGAACAGTACAAAGCCGCATAAAAAAACATCGCCGATACACTGCGGATCTTCCGCCGTATACCGACGATGCGTTTAAAAAGGATTACGTATCTATTGAATTGATATAACTTCGGGATCGCACAGGGGCTTCATGCTGTTGAGGCTTTCCCAGCAGAATACCTTAATCAGGGTTACGCCCTCAGCATTGATCGAGGCTGTACCGTCGTCTATGTCCGCAAGCTGTTCCATGCCGTTGCCGCCGTATCCGGCAACAAACATTGCCGCACCGTCTGCGCCCTGAGCCTCGACGGATACTTCGATATTCTCGCCGTCGGAGGAGGCGGACGCTTTTACAATCCGGGTTTCAACTGTTTCAAGCTCCTCAAACGGAATGGAATTTTCCGAAGCATAGCTTTGAGCGGCGCTGCCCGGCATACCGTATACGGTGACGTTGTCGCAGTATCTGAAAGCGTTCGCGCCTATAGTTTCCGCAGTTGCGGGAATAACAATTTTTTCAAGAGCCGTGCAGCTTGAAAAAGCGTTTCGTCCTATTTCTGTAACACCGGGCGTGAAGGTTACGGTTTTAAGCGCGTTGCAGCTGCTGAAGGCTATCGCTCCGACAGTCCGCAGACTCCTCGGCAGAGTAATCTCTGTTAAGCTGCCGCAGATCGAAAACGCGCTTGCTCCGATCTCCTCAAGGTTCGACGAGAACGACAAAGCGGTAAGATTCCGCGAGAAGTAAAACGCGTAATCGCTGACCTTCTTTACCGAATCCGGCATTTTGTAAGAGGTCTGCGGATTCGATGCGGGATAAGCAACCAAAACGGTTTTATCCTTGCTGAACAAAACTCCGTCAACAGCTGTAAACGCCGCGCTGCCCTCCTCTACCTCGAACTTCTTTGCGGCAACGTTGACATTGGTAAGAACACCCGGATCTATTTGAGTTACCGTTGCGGGAAGAGTGTAGGAATCCGCTTCACTGAAATAATATACCGGTCTTGTTTTATTCTTGTCATACAGAACACTGCCCTCTACGGTGAAATACGGGTTATCCGAATCTACGGTTACTTCTGTGTTTGCAGGGAAAACATTCGTACCGATATTTTTTACGTTCTTGCCGAGATTAATCGAATCAAGTCTGTAAAGAGAGCTGAAAGCGTTGTTTCCGATGCTTTCGAGACTGTCGGGCAGAATCAGCGCGGTTGTTTGCTGAAGACCGCTAAAAGCTCTTGCTGGAAGTGAGGTCACGCCCTCCGCAACGCGGATGATATTTATATCATCGGGGTATTCCAACCATCCGTTATCGGTGGAATCGCCGGTTACGGTAAGTACGCCGTTTTTAAGAGTCCAGCCATCGCCGGTGACGGAGCTGTCGGTATAGTCGGCGGTATCGGCATAGTTTATGCCGTTGTTTATTGCATAGGTCCTTGCCATTCCGGCATCACAATAGATCGTAAGCTTATCGCAGTAGCTGAACGCAGCGTATCCGATATCTATAACGGTAATGGGAGCGATAAATGCGCGAAGGCTTGAGCAGTCCCAAAAGGCATAGCTGCCGATCTTTGTGCCGGACCCGTTAGAGGGGATTTCGATCACAGACAGATTTTCACAGCCTGAGAAAGCGTTATCGCCGATAACGCTTATTCCGTCCGGGAATTCCACCTCCGTTACCGCACTGTACCTGAAGGCTCCGTCAGCGATTTCTTCAACGCCGTCGGGAACGACATACGTAAGCGAATGAGCTGCGGGAAAATACAGGAGCGTTTTCATGTCCGCGCTGAAAAGCACACCGTCAACATCCGTAAAAGCCGTATTGCCCTCGGCAACGGTTATGCTTTTCAGCTTCGTGCAGTTGGCAAAACGTCCCTCGGCGTTCGCGTCTATCGTCTCGAGCGTGGACGGAAGGCTTATGCTTTTGAGCTTTTCGCACGCGACCACGGCTCTGTCGCCCATTGCCTTTACGCCCTCCGAAACGGTAAGCTCGGTAAGATATGCGCAGCCGTAGAATGCAAAAGTGTCTATGCTCTCAACGGTTGACGGAGTTGTATAGCTGCCGCCGCTCAAGCGGGCGGGATACTGCATAAGCCTCGTAAGCTCCTTATCAAAAAGCACGCCGCCGACATCTGTGTAGTGTTGGTTTTCACTGCTCACGTTTATTGCTTCAAGGTTCATACAGCTGCTGAAAGCCTCTGAGGCAATGCTCTCGACATTTTTTGGGATCGTTACGGTTTTAATAGCGTTGCATCCGCTGAAAGCCCATCTGCCCAGACTTTTGAGCGTTTCGGGGAAGGTAATGCCCGTAAGGTTATAGGCGGAGGAAAAAGCACTCTCGCCTATGGATTCAAGACCTTCGGGAAGCGTAACCTCGGTGAGATTATTGCAGCCGTAGAATGAGTTGCTGCCTACAGAGGTCACACCCTCCTCGATAACGATGGATCGGATTAACGACGTATATGTACTCCACGGACGACTGTCATCGATCATTTCACCCGTGCCGCTGACGGTCAGCGTGCCTGTGGCAAGATCGAGCTTCCATGTTAAATTATCGCCGAGCTGTCCGCCGAGATCGTACACAATACCATCGGCAATCTCGATGTTGTAAAAACGAACGTCCTTCCACGGCAGACTGCTCGTGCTGTAGGGCAGGATCCCGCCCTTTTCGCTTGCAATCACGGAGTTTTCAAGCTCCAGATCAAAGCCCAGACGCAGGGTGAGGCCGTTTTCTCTTACCGCCTGCCAGGTTATGCCGTTAAGGCAGATTCCGTAATCCTCGGTGGTTTTGCCGTCCCAGACGTTGTTTTCAAATATACAGTCCTCGGTTATTACATTTTCCGAATTGGCGGCGTCCGCAAATGTGCGGCTTTCGTTGTTGAGGAATTTGCAGCCGCGGAATACCGCCGCAGAAGATGCGCTGACTGCGGGATACGTTCTTGCATAGCTTGTGTCGTAGGCGTTGCCGCTGATCACGCAGTTTTCAAAAAGAATATCCTCCGACGCAATGTCCGATGATGATGCGTAATCATAGACCGAATCGATTTTAGCTATGTACTCCTTGCAGTCGCGAATCACGCAGCCGGACGCAGTAAAGCCGCGTACTCCCAGCAGTACTGCTCCGACTGTGCCGCAGCCGTAAAGGTCGCAGTTTGATACGGTGATGTTTTGGGAATTGCTGCTGTAGAATACATAGCCTGAGCTGTATTCGGTGTCGCCGCAGCCGTAGTCGTAGGTGATGCTGTCGTGACCCAATATCATGCCCTCAAGGCTGATATTGCCGGAATTGTCCACGGTTACTACGGGATTGCCGCCGTCTGTGGAAAGGATCTCCGCTTTGCCGCTGTTCGCCGCCTTGATTGTAAGATTTTGCACATCGTAAATTTCCAATGTGCCTTCAAGCTCGTAAACTCCGTCGGCGAGAATGATCGACGAGTCAGAGCCGATCGCCTGCGTCAGCTCGGCGGACGAATCGACATATATCTCCGAAACTTCGCCGTCCTCCGCCGCTAAAGACGCGGCAGAGGATAACATCGTACACAGCGCGGTAAATGCCGCAAAAAAACGTTTTGGTATTTTCATTGTTAACCTCCTTAGATGTTGTCATTACCGTCAATTGCAGAATATGGTTTTGCAGTCAACGGTTTTGTTATAATAATTATACAACATTGTTTAAATTATGTCAATGTTTTTATCACGACGGCTGTCCGGAAAGCTGTAAAATAAAATAGCAAAAAAAAGACGGATTTTAGCATTGACAGTATATATTGGTTGTGATATAATTTAATATGTATAGGTATCTGATAAACAGATATATTATGAAAGGGCGTAATTGGTTTATAATGAAGGTTAAAAAGAAACAAAGTGCCTATCCGACGGTTATGAGTATGGAATTCGACTGGACGCTGTTCCTGCTTGCGATAGGTATTTCAATATTCGGAATTTTAAATGTATATTCGGCAACGATAGACAGCGGTTCGTATTCAAATGTAATCGTCCAGTCGGCTGCGTGTTTTATCGGTATATTATGTATGCTTGCAATATCAAGGTTTGACTATGAGCAGTTCAGGGGGCTTGCAAAACCAATATACGGCTTTGCGGTGTTTATACTTATTCTCGTACTGATTATAGGCGTTACCGAGGATTGGGGAGCGCGAAGCTGGATACGTCTCGGACCCATCGGAATACAGCCTGCCGAGCTGGCAAAGATTTGCTTTATACTAACGTTCTCGCACCATCTTGCGCTTGCGGAAAAAAAGATAAATAATCCGCTTATTCTTTTGGGGCTGTGCCTGCATTTGGGAGTTCTTGCCGGACTGATTATGATGCAGCCGGATGTGGGAAGTACGTTGGTATTCATCTTTATGTTTATCTGCCTGCTTTTTACGGCGAAAATTTCGTGGAAATATATCATTTCAGCCGGAGTTATATCGGCGGCGTCTTTGCCGCTTATATATAAGTATTTGCTGAGCGAATATCAGCAGAAGCGTATTCAGGTATTCCTTAATCCGGATCTTGACCCGCTGTACCGCGGATATAATGTAATTCAGTCAAAAATAGCCGTAGGCTCCGGCGGTCTTTGGGGCAGAGGATTTTTGCAGGGAGTTCAGAAGGATTATCTTCCCGCGAAAAGCACAGACTTTATCTTTTCCGTTGCTGCGGAGGAATGGGGATATATCGGGGCGCTGCTGCTTATTATTGCACTGTTTGCGCTTGTATACCGCTGTATTAAAATCGGAATGAAAGCGGACAACTCCTATGGCCGTTACATCTGTATCGGTGTGGCGTCGATGTTTCTTTTTCATATTTTTGAGAATGCGGGAATGTGCATTGGTCTTATGCCGGTTACGGGTATTCCGCTTCCGCTTGTCAGCTACGGCGGCACGTCAATGGCTGTAAATATGATTGCGCTGGGACTTGTGCTGAGCGTTAAATATCACAATAAACCGAGGACGGTTATGGAGGTATATTAATTGGTAAACCATAATAATCAGAATAAAATAATGCTCATTAATGATATTTCGGGCTTCGGCCGCTGCTCTGTGGCGGTTCAGCTTCCGATTATATCTCATCTCAAGGTTCAGTGCTGTCCGATTCCGACGTCGATTTTTTCAGAGCATACCGGCTTTGACCATTTTTATTTTGATGATTATACGGATAAAATGGAGGAGTACGCTTCTCATTGGAAGCGGCTCGGTCTGGAATTTAAGGGCATATGCACGGGATTCCTTGGTTCGCATGAGCAGATAGATATTGTTGAACGTTTAATAAAGGAATTCAGGCTTAAAAATACGATAGTGACCATTGACCCGGTAATGGGCGATTACGGAAAAAAATACAGCATATATACAGATGAGATGTGCGAAGGCTTGAAGCGCTTGACTTCATATGCAGATATTCTCACGCCGAACCTGACGGAAGCGTGTATTCTGACGGGCAGAGAGTACGACGAAACGGCGGCGACAGATGATTATCTGACGGAAATTGCGGCGGAGCTGTGCGAGACGGGTCCCTCAAGGGTTGTGATAACGGGAGTTCCGCAAGGAGAGTATCTAAGAAATTTGGTTTATGAAAGAGGAAAACCGCCCGCTGTAATCAGGGCAAGGAAAATAGGTGAAAGCCGTTCGGGAACGGGCGATGTATTCTCGGCGGTAATTGCCGCGGACGCGGTTAATAAGGTTCCGTTTGAAGCGTCGGTAAGAAAAGCGGTGAATTTTATATCGGAGTGCATCATACGGGCGGTGGATATGGAAATTCCGCTTACGGACGGAGTTCCGTTTGAGGAGGTTATATATAAGCTATAGGAGGCAGCTATGGATTACGTTACATTGGGAAGGACAGGCATAAGAGTACCGAAAAACGGCTTCGGCGCGCTTCCGGTGCAGAGAGTTGATTTTGAAGAGGCAAAGAAGATACTTCGGAGCGCTTACGAGGGAGGAATACGTTTCTTTGACACGGCACGTTTCTATACAGACAGTGAGGAAAAGATAGGCTATGCAATGTCGGATATACGGGACAGAATTTATATCGCAACAAAAACAGCTGCGCATAATGCGGCTGAGTTTTGGAGAGATTTAAGCATAAGCCTTAAAAATCTGAAAACGGATTACATAGATATTTATCAGTTTCATAATCCGGACTTCTGCCCGAAGCCGGGTGACGGTTCAGGCTTATATGAGGCGATGCTTGAAGCAAGGGCGCAGGGCAAAATCCGGTTCATAGGTATTACAAACCACCGTTTTGCAATCGTCGAGGAAGCAATTGATTCCGGACTGTATGATACGGTTCAGTTCCCGTTCTGCTATTTGGCAACGGATAAAGATTTGGAAATTGTTAAGAAATGCTCCGAGAATAATATCGGCTTTATAGCAATGAAGGGACTTTCCGGCGGACTTATAACAAATTCCGCGGCAGCGTATGCATTTATGCGCCGGTTTGGCAATGTGCTTCCCATATGGGGCATACAGCGTATAAGCGAGCTTGAGGAGTTTCTGAGCTATCATGATAACCCGCCGTCAATGGACGGAGAGCTTGGGAAAATTATTGAAAAGGATAAGAAAATGCTTTCGGGAAGCTTCTGCCGCGGCTGCGGTTACTGTATGCCCTGCCCTGTAGGAATAGAGATAAATAACTGCGCGCGTATGTCGCTGCTGATAAGGCGCTCGCCGTCACAGCTGCAGCTTACTCCGGAGGTGCGGGAGAAGATGAAGAAGATAGAGAACTGCCTGCATTGTAATAAATGCAAGTCAAAATGTCCTTACGGACTTGATACACCAAAGCTTTTGGAGGAGAATTATAAGGATTACATGGAAATTCTGAACGGAAAGAAATTCTGACACATATGCTTTGGGGGGCGGACAGCAATGAAAAAGGTTTTTAGGATTTTGGAAAGGCTTGCCGAAAATCCGCACATGGAGGAAATGGACAGGTATATTCAGCACGGTGATACCTCATGCCTGCTGCATACCGTTGCGGTTGCATATTACAGTATGAAGCTTGCCGAAAAGCTTCGGATACCGGTTCATAAGCGTGAATTGATACGCGGGGCGCTGCTTCACGACTATTTCCTTTATGACTGGCATGACGGAAAGCCGGAACGGAAAATTCACGGCTTCACGCATCCGGCAACGGCGGCAAGGAATGCGGACAGAGATTTTAAGCTGAAAAGGCTTGAAATGGATATAATACAGAGGCATATGTTTCCGCTTACGCCTAAGCCTCCGGCGTCAAGGGAGGCGTGGCTTGTCTGCCTGGTGGATAAGGGCTGCTCGCTGTATGAAACCTTCGGCAGAAAGAACTACAGAGGAATTGATGAGAAATGGAAGAAAGAATTCAGAAAATTGTATGAGGAGTTGAGGGACAATGTTGAATGAGCTTTGCAGATATTTTATCTGCTTCATGGTATTCAGCTTTATAGGCTGGGTATATGAGTCTGTGTTTTACTCCGTACAGCTTAAGCGGTTTGTAAACAGCGGTTTTCTGCATGGCTGTATATGTCCGATTTACGGTCTGGGCGGAATGCTGCTTATGCCGTTTGCAGCTGTGAGAGCTGATTTGAGAGTGATATTCATTTTGGGAGCGGTGCTGTGTTCGGCGCTGGAATATTTTATTTCATGGCTGCTCGAATATCTTTTCGACACGCGCTGGTGGGATTATTCGGATTGGCCGATGAATCTGAACGGCAGAATATGCGCGGTATCGGTTGTTGGCTTCGGCTTTGCCGCCCTTATCGGCACACAGCTGATAATCCCGGCAGTGTTTGATACGGTATCGGCGATGAATAATACGCATCTGTATTCGCTTGCCGCGCTTATAGCGCTTGTGCTTGCGTTTGATTTGAATTATACGCTGAGGTCAATTAATCGAAGCGGCAATGAGCCGTGGTTTGTTGAGGAGCATTCGCAGCTTATGGAAAAGCGTGTAAGTGAGCTGAACGAGAGATTAAAAAGATTTATAAGAAAATAAAAAAGAGGAAGCCCCTTTGAGAATGCATTTGCTTTTTTTGAGGGAGCTTGCTGACGGAAAGGAAGTAAAGAAATGGTATATGTATTTTTTGCTGACGGATTTGAAGAGGTTGAGGCAATTGAGCCTATCGATATTATGCGCCGCGCGGGAATAGAGGTTCTTACGGTGAGCCTTGGCGATGCGCCTGTAACCGGGGCGCACAATATCTGCGTGAAGGCGGATATTGTTATTGATGAGGTTAATAAGGATGATATAGAGGCGATTGTACTGCCGGGCGGCGGC
The DNA here is from genome assembly GCA_030536655.1 of bacterium. Taxonomy (GTDB): domain Bacteria; phylum Bacillota; class Clostridia; order UBA1381; family UBA1381; genus UMGS1958. Next base: position 17,691 of record JAUNPN010000004.1, read on the forward strand.
AGAGGACATGAGAACCTTGACGCTTCAAACTCGGTTCATGCGCTTATCAGCTATGCGGTAGCTAACGGCAGATATGTCTGCGCGATTTGTGCGGCACCATCAATTCTCGGCAGAAGGCAGCTGCTTGACGGCAAAAAGGCAACCTGCTTTCCGGGCTTTGAGAAATATCTTTACGGTGCGGATTATGTGACCGATAAGGTGGTTAAGGACGGCAGGTTTATCACTGCGCGCGGCGCGGGAGCAGCGGCTGAGTTCGGATTTGAGATTACAGCGGCGCTTAAGGGAAGGGAAACCGCAGAGGCAGTGAAGGCTCAGATGCAGTTCTGATGAAAAAGGCGGAGCTTCGTGAGTATGTGAAGGGACTTCGGCGCACACTTGCGGAAGAGGAAATAAAAGCAAGGAGCGCGGAGATTACGGAAGCGCTCTTTTCTCTTGAGGTCATGAACAATGCCGATACGGTGATGGTTTATATTTCGGCATTCAAAGAGGTTGATACAAGAGGTATAATAGAAAAGCTGTCGGCGGCGCACAGAAAAATCGTTGTTCCGGTAAGCAATACAGCCAACTGCACAATAACGCCGTCATATATTGACGGAATGAGCGGTCTGAAAAAAGGCGCTTACGGAATTTTGGAACCTGTCAATATACGGGAGGCGGAACTGTCAGACATTGACGTAATGCTTGTTCCCGGTATAGTTTTTGACGAGAGGTGCAGCCGCTGCGGCTTTGGAAAGGGATATTATGACAGGCTGCTTGACGGGTGCGGCGCGGTGAAGATTGGACTGTGCTATGATTTTCAGGTGGTTAAGGAAATAGAAACCGATGCAAACGATATACCGATGGATATGGTGGTTACCGAGAGGAGGATAATAAATGCTGTTTGACACGCATGCTCATTACAATGACGAGCAGTTTGATGAGGACAGGGACGCAGTGCTTTTATCGATGAATGAGAACAATGTGGGGCTTATCATGAATCCGGCGACAAAGGTAAGCGAGCTTAATGAGGTTATTGCGATATGTGAGAAATACCCGTTCGTATACGGCGCGGCGGGGCTTCATCCGGAGGAGGTTCATACCGCGGATGAAAGAACTCTTGATGCAATCAGAGAGGCGGCGCAGCATCCCAAGATAAAAGCTATAGGAGAGATAGGGCTTGACTATTATTGGGTAAAGGACAACAAAGAGGTTCAGAAGTACTGGCTCGGAGTGCAGGTTGACCTGGCGCGCGAGCTTAAGCTTCCGGTGATTATCCATGACAGGGACGCCCATGCGGATACACTGGCTGTTTTAAGAGAACACAGGGTCTGGGAATGCGGCGGCGTATTTCACTGTTACAGCGGCAGTGCGGAGATGCTTCCGGAGATACTGGACTGGGGAATGTATATCGGCTTCGGCGGTGCGCTGACGTTTAAGAAGGCGCATAAGCCTGCCGCGGCTGCTGCTGCGGTACCTATGGAAAGGCTTGTCATTGAAACGGACAGTCCGTACATGGCGCCGGTTCCGATGCGGGGCAGGCGCAACAGCTCGCTGTATGTGCATTACGTAGCGCAGAAGCTTGCGGAAATAAAGGGAATTAGCGAGGCTGAAACAGAGCGGATAACCTTTGAAAACGGAAAGAAATTATATGGTATATAATTAAGAAACCACTGATTAATTAACGCCTAATGGCTTAGCACGCATTGAACTTGCATATTTTCTGTCATATCATACAAAAATCTCTCGACATACGCAAGTATGCCTTCGAGCTTTTTGCATAATCTGACGAAAAATCTGACTGCATTCACTACGATCTATAATTAATCAGTGATTCCTTAATCAAGGGGCGGAAGCTCCGTCCCTTGGTTGCGACAGGTACTTTTTTTAATAGTTCATACATAAAATAATAATGAGGTAAAAAACGGAAATAATGACAAAAAGCAAAAAAACAGTTGAATATTTTTGAAAGTATGATATAATTAAGGAAAGACAGAGTGAAAGGCATAGTGATGAATAAAAAGGTTATGGCGGTATGCTTCACCGCGGCTACAATAGCAATAATGATTGTGATATTTTTGTTTTCTTCACAAAACAGCGAGGATTCTTCGGATTTATCCAGGGGATTTATACAGCGCGTGATTTCATATCTTCCGTTTTTGGAGCATATTACAATGGAGCAGAAGGAAGCTATTATCAAAAATGTTCATAATTTTGTACGAAAGACAGCGCATTTTTCGATATATGCGGCGCTGGGATTTTCCGGTGCGGGAGTGTTCGGGCATTATTTTCCGGATAAGAAAAAGCGGTATGTGTATATCTGTGCGGTTATATTGTGCTGTGCGTATGCTGTAACTGATGAATATCATCAGCTGTTCAGCAACGGGCGCAGCGGAGAGCTGAGGGATGTATGCATAGATACCGGAGGAGGAGCTGCGGGCGCAGCGGTATATATGTTGGTTCGGAAACTTGTGCACAGGATAAAGAGCTGAGCTTTTTGAGAGGAGGAAAACAGTATGGTTGATGTACATTCGCATATTCTGCCGCATTTTGACGATGGTGCGGCGACGACGAAGATTTCTATGGAGATGCTCCGTGAAAGCAAAAGGCAGGGAGTTGACAAGATTATTTCGACTTCACACTGCTATCCGAGAACCGGCAGGAGCATAAACGAGTTTATTTATGACAGGACAGAAAGCCTTGTGCATTTGAAATATGAAATTGAGAAAAGCGGGGAAGACCTGCCGAGGATTTATTCCGGCTGCGAACTTAATCTGAGCCGCGATATTTCGGATGACGCTCATCTTCGTGAGCTTTGTACGGAAGGGACAGACTATCTCCTGCTGGAAATGCCCTACGCTCAGTGGCAGCCGTGGTGTATTGAAGCGGTTTATAAGGTAACGCTGAGAGGAATAACGCCGGTTATGGCGCATATCGACAGATTTTTGTCACAGAAAAGGGATATGCTTAATTCGCTGTTCGAGCTTGACGTTTTGTATCAGGTAAATGCCGAAGCTTTTCTTGACAGGCGAATGAGAAAAAACGTGGATATGCTTTTTGAAACAGGGAAAATTCATTTTATCGGTTCGGATATGCATAATATGGATATCCGGCGTCCGAATCTCGGCGAAGCAAGGGAGAGAATTCTGAAAAGCTACGGCGAGGACTATCTGCGGTATCTGGAGGAAAATAATGAGAGGCTTATCAGGAATGAAGAAATAGATACTGATGCGTATAAAAGCTTGCAGAAAAGATCTTTTTTTGGAAAATTTTTTCACGCAAAGTAAAAAAAAGCTTGACATTCCTTGTAATTTGTATTATAATATATTGTGAAGTTTAAAACTTGAGGGACGGCGATTCCGGGGGAAGGAATACCGACTTGATAGGATAAAATGGAGGTATTTATATGGAAAAAGTATTCAAAACAGTTGCTTCATCTGTAATTGCTGTTTCAATGCTTGCTTCTTTGGTACCTGCCGCTTTTGCTGACGGTGATGCATTCAACCGTGACAGCCTGCAGCAGGCAATCAAGGGACATCTTGAGGAAAATCTCAAAGACAGTGATGTAAAGGTTACATATGAAATTACGGGTGAAGAAGGCAGCCAGAAGGGAACGGCAAAGGTTGTTCTCGATGCTGATACCGATGTAAGAGAAAGCGGTAAAGGAGGAGATTATCAGGACGCTTATATATCTTCTCCTGCAACAAAAACATCTGACGTATCAAAGGAAACTCCGCTTTCACTGACGGGTGATTTTAAGTCAACGCTTTATATGGAGCCTGTCAGAAAGGCTTTTGAGGCTTTCCGCAGTGCGGCGGCTGACGAGGTTAAGGAAGGCAGCGCATTAAGTATGCTTCTTCCGACAGTTCCGGTAAAGGGCAATTTCACAATTGATGTTATTTATGATGAAGACATGCAGATTGCCGATAAGGATAAGTTCCTTAAAGCAGGAACAATGGAAGGCTTTAATGAAACCGCAAAGGAAATCTTTACGGACGTTGCCCGCAGAGATGTTGGTTCGGACGTTGATTCGACAGTTCCGGCAGGTTACAGAAAGTTCAGTGTAGACGTTGAGGTAAAAGCTCCGGCTACAAAAGAGCTTCAGGGTATAGAGCATAATGGTTCATGGGCGAATACATTGGTATACGCCGACCTTGATAAGTCATATGAAACATTGCTTGCGGATATTTCGTTTGAGCTTCCGTCAGTAACTGTATCAACAACAGAGCTTAACAGCAGTATTTATTACACAGAGTCGATTGAAATGACAGGCAGTATTACTATTGGTAATTCTCTCTCAACAATTGAATTTGCAACTCAGCAGTTAAAGGATAATGCTAATAACTATGCAGGTGTAACAGATTGGCAGAAGATTTCGGCTACAATGGCTCTGCTTAGAAGGTCATCAAGTTCAACCGGAAGCAGCAGCGGTCCGAGTCATAATACAGCTTCTACACCGAAGCCAAATGTACCGACAGTTCCGCCGTTAGGAACACCGACGCCGAATCCGGACGGTTCGACGCCTGAACCGGGTTCAACATCAACACCGATTCCGGACGATTACGATCCGAACAATACACCGGCACCCGGCCCGTCAGGAGTTCCGAATGTACCGACACCGTCCACACCGAAGCCGTTTGTACCGACAAACTCAACAGTTCCGTCAGCATTAAACGGTGAGGATCATATGGTTTATGTAATCGGTTATCCGGAGGGTGACGTAAGACCGTTGCGTTCGATTACAAGAGAAGAAATTGCAACAATTTTCTACAGACTTTTAACAGACGAGAAGAGAGACAGCATTTATACTAAGGAGTCGGGCTTTGACGATGTTCTTAAGTCAAGATGGTCAAACAAGGCTATTGCAACAATGGCTAACGGCAAGTACATCTTAGGTGACGCAGGCACTGCAAACTTCAGACCGGCAGACGCTATTACAAGAGCCGAGATGGCAGCTATTGTATCAAGATTCCTTGATACAACACCGGAGATTAAGGATTCGAGCGAAGACTTTAACGATATCAACGGACACTGGGCTGCAACAGCTATTAAGGAAGGCGTAGCGGCAGGCTGGCTGACAGGTTATGAGGACAACTCATTCAAGCCGGATCAGCTCATTACAAGAGCAGAGGCAATGACGGTTATCAACCGTATGCTTGTTCGTTATGTAAATGCTGACGGTGTAGTTGACGGATACTATGTAGAGTGGCCGGATAACCCGAAGGATGCTTGGTATTACTACAATGTAATCGAGGCTACATGCTCGCATGAGTATGAAGACAGAACATTTGCAACACCGGACGACTTCTATGAGAAGTGGACAGATGAGGTTGTAAACTGGATTTGGGGCGAGTTCAAGACTCAGTACGAGGATCCGGACGAGATTGATAAACAGTAATCTATCTCAGATATACAGAAACAGGCTGTGGGAAACCGCAGTCTGTTTTTTTTAAATATTGAAAAATAAAGCTGCATATGATATAATTATATTATGTTGGGACTTGCACTGAATATCATGAAAGTGAGGAAGATAACGTGAAAAAAATATCAGCTTGGCTGCGCAGGGGCAGCACGTTTGTTTACAGATTAATGGAAACCGCCGCAGAGCATCGCGTCGGGCCATATGCCGCGCAGGCGTCGTTTTTTATAATATTATCGCTAGTGCCGTTCTTCATGTTTCTGCTTTCTTTGATTCGGCTCGTTCTTCCGTATTTTCTGCAGATTTCCGACGCCGACCTTGTGCGTACGCTTAATGAGCTTTTTCCGTATCGTACCGCGCTTGTTATGGAGGATGTCGTTCACGATGTTTTCACGCGCTCCTCAGGAATTTCGGTAGTTACCGCGGGCATGGCGGTGTGGTTTTCATCGAGGGGATTAATGGCGATTAACCAGGGAGTGAATAACGTGCTTTCGGACGGTGAGCTTCAGAACTATTTCTTCTGCCGGATAATGAGTGTGATTTATGTTTTTGTGTTTGCTCTGCTTGTCGCGCTTACCGTTATTCTGGGCGGATTCGGAAAATCTCTTGCGGGATGGGCGGCGGCGCGTTTTTCGGTGTTTGACGGCGTAATTTATCGGATACTCAATTCAAGATATATAATAATGTTTCTGCTGCTGACTTTTTTCTTTACGCTGTTTTATAAGTTTATGCCGAAGCACAGGTGGCATGTGCGCGAGCTTGTTCCGGGTGCGGCGCTTGCCGCGGGCGGATGGATAGTATTTTCCAAAGGCTTTGGGATATATATAGGGCTTTCAAGAAGCTATGATTCAATCTATGGCAGTATTTCCTATATTATATTCGGAATGCTCTGGCTGTATTTCTGCCTTAATATTATGCTTTTGGGCGCGGAATTTAACAGATTGCTTAAATTCGGAAAAAGAACTTGATTAAATTCAGTATATATGCTATAATATAAATGTGTGATTTAATAATGTGAAAGATGAGTTTGCATCTTTTCAGCGCATAGCTTTACGGCGCCGCTGTGTGACGGCAGAATGGAGAGAAAATGGATAAAATAGTGTTTGAACAGTCACAGCTTGATGAATTGCTGCCGAATGGCACAATGACGGTTGTTCTTTGCGACAATAATTTTGTGATTCCGCTGTGCCGTGATGTTCGCTACAGTGCGATTGGGGATGTAAAGGCTGAAATTGCCTGTTCGCGGGCGGAGGCAGGAAAGCTTGGAATAGTGTTTGAAAATTTTTCGCCGGAATTTATTATTGATGATACGCTGGCTGATGAGCCGCCGATTTATGCAAATGTTCCGCATGGGATACATCCCGCTGTTCCCGGTAATACAGATTACGGGCTTCTGACCGCCGGGGCGTCGTTTGCATCGTCTTTCGCATCGTCATTTGCAATATCTTTTGTATCGTCGTTTGCGTCGTCATTTTCCGGCTCGTTTAATGGGTCGTTTTACGGAATGTATGAGTATGAGTACGAGTATGAAGGCGGTTCGTTTCCTGGTTCGTTTTCATCTTCGTTCAGAGCGGGAATGTCATTTTTCGGTTCTTCCGCGTCAGTTATGCGGCTAAGGGAAAAATATGTTGTCAGGGAAATTGCCGTGAACGGCTACGGCTTAAACCTAATCTGAAAATCGGGAGCTGGTCATTATGAATGCAGTACATATAAATTGGACAAAGCCTTATTTTGAAAGGAATGACGGCGAATATCGGATTGAAGATTTTGAACTGCTTACTACTGTTCTTTCAGCCTTAAAGTGGCGGGAAAAGAACGGAAGCATAAAAATGATAACTGATACTGCGGGTGCGGAATATTACCGAAGAAACGGTTTTGAAGAGCTTTGGGACGGAGGTATTCATATAGCTCTTGACGGCATAAAAGAGGATGCCTATATGTTCTGGGCGGCGGGAAAGCTGCATGCGCTGAGAAACGAGAGGGTACCCGTTGCTGTGATTGACACGGATTTTATCGTATGGGAAGAAATTCTCTTTGACAGGCTGCCGGATTTAACCGTGATACATGACGAGGAGCTGTATCCCGACGTTTATCCTGATGTCAACGCATTCAGGATGAAGGGAGTTTACCGTTTTGACCCGTCATGGGATTGGCGCATTAAAGCGCTTAATACGGCGTTTTATGTCATAAAGAACCGTGAGCTGCTTGATTTGTATACAAAGGAAGCGGTATATTTTATGGAAAATGCGGAGCCGCAGGACGATCCCTTGAGATACATGGTATTTGCGGAGCAGAGACTGCTTCCGATGTGTGCGGCTAAAATAGGCTGCGAGGTAAGAACGTTTTCAACTCTGGAGCGTCTGTTCAGGCACGGCGAAGGCTGGTTTACACATATCTGGGGAATGAAGCAGCAGATGCGTGATAATGCGGAGCTGAGAGAAGCGTTTTGCCGCCGCTGCGCGGAAAGGATTTGGAGAGATTTCCCGGATTGGGGAGAAAGGCTGAAAAAATCCGGACCGATTTCGCGTTACTTTTAACAGTTAAGAAAGGATTGATTAAATGACAGAAAAATACCTCCATGAACCGGAATGCGCCGGCTGCCGCTACAACAGGCAGGTTATGGAGCGCCTGAAAAACGAGCGGATTTCCGAAAGGGAAATTGAAGCGCTGTCAGATGTGTTCAAGGTTTTCGGAGACGGAACAAGGCTGAAAATTTTGTGGGCGCTGTTTGACAGGGAGCTTTGCGTTTTTGATATTTCGGAGAAGCTTGGTATGAGTCAGTCGGCGATAAGTCATCAGTTGCGTACTTTAAAGCAGGCAAGGCTGGTTAAGGCAAGGCGCGAGGGGAAAAACACATTTTATTCGTTGGATGATGAGCATGTAAAGAGAATAATAGAGCAGGTAATGATTCATGTTGAAGAGGAAATTCAGTGATGAGGAGCTAAGAGCTCTTATTGATACAGATGATACGGAGCCTCTTTTTAAAGAGGCTCTTAAAGTACGCCGTGAAAATTACGGTGACGACGTGTATATACGCGGACTTATCGAGTTCACGAATTATTGCAGGAATAACTGCTATTACTGCGGTATACAGCGCGGCAATACAGGACTTTCGCGGTACAGACTTACTCATGATGATATTTTAGAATGTACTGAAGCGGGGTATGAGCTTGGGTTCCGCACATTTGTGCTTCAGGGCGGCGAGGATTTGACATACACTGATAAGGAAATCTGCGGAATAGTTCATGATATAAAGGCGGCGCACCCGGATTGTGCGGTTACGCTGTCCATCGGTGAAAAGGACAGGAAAAGCTATGCCGTGTATAAAAGCGCGGGCGCGGACCGGTATTTGCTGCGGCATGAAACTGCCGAAGCCGCACATTATGCCATGCTGCATCCTGCTGAAATGAGCCTTGAAAACCGCAAGAGCTGCCTGTGGGCGTTGAAAGAGCTTGGATACCAGGTCGGCTCCGGTTTTATGGTGGGTTCGCCTTATCAGACGATAGATAATCTTGTGAGTGATTTGAGATTTTTGGAGGAGCTTGAGCCGGATATGATAGGCATAGGTCCGTTTCTGCCTCATGCGGATACTCCGTTTAGGGATAAGGAAAAGGGATCTCTGAAAAGATGTGTGAATTTGATTGCTGTGTTAAGGCTGATGTTCCCTTATGCGCTGATACCATCCACAACTGCGCTCGGAACGATTCATCCGGAGGGCAGAGAAATGGGACTCCGGGCGGGCGCGAACGTTGTAATGCCGAATTTGTCGCCGCCGAAGGTCAGTAAGCTGTATACACTGTATGATAATAAGCTTTGTACGGGTGCGGAGGCGGCTCAGAATCTGAATGAACTGCGCGCAAAGGTTGAGGCGGCGGGCTTCCGTATCAGTATCGGCAAAGGAAATGTAAGAGAACACTGATAAAAGTGTTTGAATATGAATAAGATATATGGAAATAATTATGGGAGGAATTATTTATGAAGGTTATTTTGGTAAACGGAAGTCCTCATGCGAACGGCTGTACATATACAGCACTGAATGAGGCGGCGCAGGCTCTTAACAGAGAAGGTATCGAAACGGAGATATTCCATATCGGGACAAAGCCGATTGCGGGCTGCATTGCCTGCGGAGCCTGTTCGGACGGTAAATGCTGTTTTGACGACTGTGTGAATGAGTTTGTGGAAAAGGCAAAGGACGCGGACGGATTTATATTCGGGTCTCCGGTGTATTACAGCGGTATGTCGGGACAGCTTGCGTCATTCATGGACAGAGCGTTTTATTTCGGCTCAAAGTACATGACCGGCAAGCCTGCGGCTTCGGTGGTAAGCTGCCGCCGCGGAGGGGCGTCGGCTGCGTTTGAGCAGATTAACAAGTACTTCATGATGACGTGTATGCCGGTTGCGACCTCGCAGTACTGGAATCAGGTACACGGCAGCAAGGCGGAGGACGTTTTGAAGGATGAGGAAGGTTTGCAGACGATGAGAACGCTTGCGCAGAATATGGCATGGCTGATAAAGTGCATTGAGGCGGGCAGAGCCGCCGGAATTGATAAGCCGGTACGCGAACCCGTTATACGCACGAATTTTATAAGATAAAAAACTTCAACGGCAACATATGCGGATAAGCTGATTCAGCATTATACCTTCGGAAATGACGGTCACGGAGACGGCGTGGGCGTCGGTTCGTCGATTTCGGTAAAACTGCAGGATATTCATACTTTGCAAAATTAAAGAAAGGTCAGGGAAAGCAGTGTGTTTTCCCTGACCTTTGTCGGTAGAGGCAGAATAACAGAAATCCAAAAAATTCTGCCGCAGCCATTTTTTGTCGATAGTTGACAAAAATAATTTTTTATGGTATACTTATTTAGTATAATACAAATGAAAGGAGAAGTGTTTTTCTATGGACAAAAACAACTTCAAACCGTACATTCCGGCGGAAAAAATAACCCCGGAAATTACTGTTACATCTGTAGTTATGGGAATTATACTTGCAATCGTGTTCGGCGCGGCTAACGCATACCTTGGTCTGCGAGTAGGCATGACGGTCAGCGCGTCAATTCCGGCTGCGGTAATCTCTATGGGTGTAATAAGAAAAATTCTGAGAAAGAACTCCATTCTTGAAAGCAACATGGTTCAGACTATAGGCTCAGCGGGCGAGTCGCTTGCCGCCGGAGCAATCTTTACCATGCCGGCGCTCTTTCTCTGGGCGGAAGAAGGCCTGTGCGGAATGCCGAGCCTTTTTGAGATTACAGCTATCGCTTTCTGCGGCGGTATTCTGGGAGTGCTCTTCATGATTCCGCTCCGTAACGCTCTTATCGTTAAGGAACACGCGACACTGCTTTATCCGGAAGGCACAGCCTGTGCGGACGTGCTTTTGGCGGGCGAGGAAGGCGGTTCAAATGCTGTAACCGTATTCAGCGGTATGGGACTGGCTGCTGTATTTAAGTTTGTTATTGACGGACTTAAGATTGTTCCGGCTGATATTTCAAAGGTGTTCCGATCGCTCAAGGGTGAAATAGGCGTTGAGATTTATCCGGCTCTTTTGGGAGTGGGATATATTGTCGGACCGAAAATAGCCTCATATATGTTTGTCGGATCGCTTATGGGCTGGATGGTTATTATTCCGGCTATAGCGCTGTTCGGCGCGGATACGGTAATGTATCCGGGTACGGTTCCGATTGCACAGATGATTGCCGAGGACGGACCTTCGGCTCTCTGGGGAAGTTATCTCCGATATATCGGTGCGGGTGCAATTGCTACAGGAGGCATTATTTCGCTCATTAAGTCGTTTCCTCTTATTGCAGCGACCTTCCGCGATTCCATGAAGAGTCTTAAGGGCGGTTCAAAAAATGCCGATACGGCAAGAACGGCGCGCGATCTTCCGATGGCGGTTGTTGTAGGCGGAATTGTACTTATGGTATTTCTTATATGGGTTCTTCCGGCAATTCCGGTTAACCTCCTGGGCGCGCTTATAATCGTTGTATTCGGATTCTTCTTTGCAACGGTATCTTCAAGAATGGTTGGTCTTGTGGGAAGCTCTAATAACCCCGTTTCGGGAATGTGTATAGCTACTCTGCTTATTGCAACAATGATATTCAAGGCTACCGGCAATACCGGCATAGCGGGTATGACGGGTGCGATTGCCATCGGCTCTGTTATCTGTATTGTTGCAGCTATGGCGGGCGATACCTCGCAGGATCTTAAGACAGGCTATCTCCTCGGCGCTACTCCGATTAAGCAGCAGATTGGTGAAATTGTTGGTACAATCGCAGCGGCGTTTGCCATCGGTGGTGTTCTCTATCTCCTTAATAACGCTTGGGGCTACGGCTCTGCAGAGGTTCCGGCTCCGCAGGCTACCCTTATGAAGATGATAGTTGAGGGTATCATGGGCGGCGAGCTTCCGTGGGGACTGGTATTTATCGGCGTATTCCTCGGAATTTGTATGGAAATTTTGCGTGTTCCGGTAATGCCGTTTGCTATCGGTCTGTATCTTCCGATTTATCTCAATGCCGGAATCATGACGGGCGGAATTGTGCGCGGAATTATGGACAGACGTAAAAAGACGGATAAAAAGACAAAAGAGGAGCAGTCAACGCGCGGCACGCTTTACTGTGCGGGTATGATTGCGGGAGAAGGACTTGTAGGTATTCTGCTTGCGGTTTTTGCGGTGTTCAGTATAAATCCGGATATATCGGACAAACTGAATTTAGGTTCTGTAGGCGGTCTTGTACTGTTTGCGGTAATGATTGCTCTGTTGATTAAATTTGCGTTGGGTAAGAAAAATAAGTAAAATGAAAAAGAAATCCGCAAAGAATTATCTTGATTTGATACCTGAAAGGAATCCGGATATAGCTTCGGAAAACGATGAAAACGGGCTGCTGGTTCTTCTTGTGGAGAACAGGGGAATCTTTAATAAAATAGCTCAGAAGATATTCAAAAAACCGCGTGTCTCAAGGATTCATCTTGACGAACAGGGAAGCTATATCTGGCCCCTGATTGACGGCGGACTTAATGTTATGCAGCTTGCGGAGCGGCAGAAAAAACAGTTCGGAGAAGCTGTGGAGCCGCTTTATCCGAGGTTCGTGAAGTATATGCAGATTATGGAAAGCTATGGATTCATAAAATTTAAGCAGTAAAACAGCTGCCGCCGTAAATCACAGTTTTGCGGCGGCGGCTGTTTTTTTGTATGTGTTTTGGTGGTATAAAGCAAAAATCATAATCATAGAATGTATTGAATAGGAGGAATGTTTTATGACAGAACACAAAAAAACAATATCTTCACAGACGCATGGAATAAGCGTGGATAACAGAAGCAAAATGACCGTTACAGGTGTAGCGGACGTGGCGGGATTTTCGGAGGAAAAGGTGGAAATTCAGACTGTAATGGGTAAGCTTATCGTGAAGGGGAAGAAGCTTAATGTAAATACCTTGAACACAGATACCGGAGAGCTTAAGCTTACGGGGGAGATAAAATCCATGGACTACAGCGATACGCGCAGAGGCGGCGGCTTGTTTGCGGGACTGTTTAACTGATGCGGGGCGCGGCGGAGGTTCTTGCGCTTGCCTGCGCCGGTGCGGCGGGGGTCTGCGCGTCGGATATTATCCGCGCGCTGCGGTGCGGCAGCCGTGCGGAGGGGATTATCGGCGGCGTTCTTGACTTCGCTTCGGTTGCCGCCGGAGGCGCCGCGCTCTGGCTTGCGTTTTTGTTTATCGCCCGGGGAGAGATGCGCCTGTATTGGATTATGTGTGTGGGTATTGGAGCGGCTCTGTATGTTTTTACTATAAAATCGGCAATGTATAGGCTTTTTTGCGTCATATTTCAAAATATTTTTAAATTTTTATATTTTATTTTGAAAATACTCTTGACACCGGCTCGTTTTTTGTATAAAATGATATATGTAGGTTTGTATACACATACTCATAACAAAAAAGGAGATGATACGGATGTTCAAAAGGCTTGACGCTTATTTCGGCGAGCTTCTTACCAAAAGAATCAACAAGAGAAGAAACGGAGAAAAAAGCTTTTTTGAAAGGAATATCCGGAAGCTTACTGCTTGCGCCGTTGTCCTTTTTTCCTTTGCTATGATTTTTAAGGGACTTATGCAGATTCCTCAGATCAGAAAAAGCGAAGCGTATATTAAGGAACTCAATGACCGTATAGAGTATGAGGGCATACGTCAGAAGGAAATAGACGAGTTAAAGGACAAGGTTGATACGGACGAGTACATTGAGAAAATTGCCGGTGAGAAGCTTGGGCTGGTTAAAAACAATGCCAGAATTTTTATTGACGTGTCCGAATAAACAGAAAGGATTTCGGGGATACATTGTATGAAGGAAGAAGGAAAAGCAGCAGGAGGTCTTGCTGAGGGTGCGGTTATGCGCGGCAAGGTTGTCCGCATTATGCCGTTTGGGGCGTTTGTTGAGTTTGGCGGCGGACAGTCGGGACTGGTACATATTTCGGAAATATCGGAGGATTATGTTAAGAATGTTACGGATCATGTCCGAATCGGCGACATGGTTACGGTAAAGGTTCTCGGAACTGATGAAAAGGGCAGAGTCAGCCTTTCCATCAAGCAGGCGGCAGGTGAAATTCCCCGAAAAACAAAGGAAAATAAGGAAAGTAAACGAGAAAAAAGAAGAGCTGCGGCGGAGGCTGCGGCAAAGAAGCCTGTGCGTCCCGCAGAGGTGGACTTCTTCGGCGTCCGTGACAGCGGGCTTTCCTTTGAGGATAAGCTTTCGCGCTTTAAGCAGGTCAGTGATGAAAATATCCAGGTGCTTAAACGCAGCGCCGAATCAAAGCGTTCCGGAGGATACAGCAGAAGGAACGGAAATAGATGATATAATTTGGATTTATGCATATCGGCTTATGTGGAAAATGAGACTGCTTCTTTTTCCTTATATGGATGTATGTGTTTTTCCGGTGTATCTGAAAGTAAGGGGGTGGCGCTTTGCGGCATCCCTTAATTTGAGTTTTGGAGTGATTTTTTGTATAAGACAAGCTGGAAGGATAGAATTTATCCTGTAATCGGCGCTGTAATGGTCGCCGTTCTGAGCTTTTTTGTCCTCTATGCCGGCGATAATGTAGGACTTTCCGATAACGGAGATTTCAGGCGTGTATTGCTTGCGAATAATCTTGAATATGAGGACGAAAGCGATTATTATTATTTGTTCAAGCAGGATTACCGTATGACTGTTGAGGGGAGCAATCCTGTGACAAAGGCTTTTTCGGTGCTTAGAACAAATAAAGACTGGGATATATATTCCTCGCCGCATTTCTTTTTTATAAAGCTTTCAAAGCTGCTTAATTTATTTGCCAACTGGAATGCGGGGAGGGAGGAAACTGCCTACAATATAGGCTGGCTCGCGGGAATATATATTTTCCTTTTTGCGTGCGCGGCATGGGGGATATTTACCTTCTTTGCCGGAATGAGGCTGCGGCTGAAGACAGCCGTTCTTGTGATATTCCTGCTGGTATTCTGCGATGCGGGATATTTGCTTTACTTTAATTCGTTTTACGGTGAACCGCTGCAGTATGTTGCGCTGATGATGCTTTTATCAGTGGGACTCATGATTTACAAGAATCCGACAATTCCGAAGGTGGTATATTTCTATATATCCCTGTATTTCTTTGCCGGCTCAAAGCTCGCAAATGTGCCGTTTTCAATAATAATAAGCCTTATGGCGGCAGTTATTATTATTCTGAGGAAGGACAAGCGCTTTAAGCGGTGGGTGCTCGGCTCTGCGGCAGTGTCGGTTATTATGATGATTGGGCTGTATGCGTCTATACCCGAATGGATGCAGCAGGACACGACTTATCAGTCTGTGTTCTTCGGTATAGTGAAGGAAAGCGATACTGTGAACGAGGATCTGGAGGAGCTTGGGGTTGACGCGAAATATTCGGTTCTTGCAAATACGAACGCATATATGGACGAGTCGGAGTATCCGATAGACGTTCACAGCGATGAGTTTAAGCGGGATTTCTATGACAGGGTTTCGAAGCTTGATTTGGTTATGTTTTATTTTAATCATCCGGGCAGACTGTTCGGCAAGCTCAGCACCGCAATTAAGAATACCGCTTATATTCGCCCGCCGAATCTCGGTAATATGCCTGATGTAAAAATGACGCTGACCGATAAATACAGCACATGGAGCAAGCTTAGAGTAATGCTTAGGTTCATGTACAGTCCACTTATTATCTTTTCAATATTTGCGCTGCTGTCGCTGTATATTATTTTTCTTGATATATTCTATATCAGGAACCGGCGGCTTGAGGATCCGAAACGAATGTATATGATGATTGGCATTAACGTGCTTATTGCCGGACTGTGGATAAATCTGATATTGCCTATGGTTGCGAACGGCGAAGCGGATTTGCAGAAGCATATGTTCCTTTTTATCCACTGCAACGATATTATGCTTATGACGCTTATTATCGGAATGTTTTCTATGACGCGCAGGCAGGTTCTTATCTCAGTGTCTGCGGTTGGAGTTCTGACTGCGGCGTTCTATGTGCGGCTGCCTATGCGTACCGTTACGTTCGGAACCTTTGAAGGAAAACCGGTCGCATGGAATGTTATTCAGACATATGAGGACGGTTCCCGGCTTCTTGTTTCAAAAAATAATATTACGGAAATGGCGTTTGATGATAAAAATAACAGGTGGGAAACCTCGGATATAAGAATATGGCTTAACCGTGACTTTTTGAGAGAGTTTACCGATGATGAGAAAGAGAAAATCGTTCCTGTTGAGAATGAGCTTCTTCTGTCGGCGGAGGATAAGGATATGGCGTCAGGCGGAAGTCACACGCATTTCTGGAACTTTACGCCGGAACAGGTGGGAAATCTTGCTGAGAGCGCATACCATTACTATCTTGAGGACAGGGTATTTTTGCCGACGCTCGATATTCTGGACGACGTGCGCGCGCGGGGAAAGAGCTGGATTTTATGTCCGTATGCGGCAAACAGCTATATGCAGAGATATATTAATAACGATGGTTTTATTCTCCATACCGATGTTACAAACAAGATTGGAGTAAGAGCTGTTGTAAAAGTAAAAGAATGAGATGGGTTTGGAAAAAGATAAGCGGCGCATCTTGCCGCCCTCAGCGGCTTGAAGTATAAACATACGTCGGCACCGCTTCTGACGGCAATCTGCTTGCTTCTCTTTTCCCAAATGGGAAAGGAGTAAAGATAAGCGGCGCATCTTGCCGCCCTCAGCGGCTTGAAGTATAAACATACGTCGGCACCGCTTCTGACGGCAATCTGCTTGCTTTTCTTTCACCAAACGGCATTGGTGAAAGAAGTTCAAATTATAAGTGTGAAAGAAATGCTTGCTGCATCCCGCGCCTTTCGCAGGGCTTACAGTTTCGCGGACCGAAAAATGCGGACAATTCAGAGCATTTCTCTCAAACGGCATTGGTGAAAGGAGTTCAGATTATAACAATGATTACAAAGCTTATAAGGATAAATCCTGAAAATATAAATCCGGAGGATTTGAAAGAGGCTGCGGAAATAATTAAGTCGGGCGGTCTTGCGGCAATGCCGACAGAAACGGTTTACGGCCTCGGAGGAAACGCGCTTGACGCTGAGGCTGCCGGGAAGATTTATGCGGCAAAGGGGCGCCCGTCGGATAATCCCCTGATTATCCATGTTTGTTCCTATGAGCAGATTTTTGAGTACACAAGAGATGTTCCCGAATATGCAAAAAAGCTTATTAAGGCGTTTATGCCCGGACCGTTCACGATAATTTTGAAAAAAGCGGATATAATTCCCGATACGGTTACAGCAGGGCTTGACAGTGTGGCAGTAAGATTTCCGAGCCACCCTGTCGCGCAGGAGCTGATCAGGCTTTCGGGGGTGCCGATTGCCGCGCCGAGCGCGAATCTTTCCGGAAAACCCAGTCCGACAACGGCAGAGCACGTTATTGACGATATGATGGATAAAATTGATTGTATCATTGACGGCGGCAGCTGCGAGGTCGGCGTCGAGTCAACAATAGTTGACGCAACCGGGGAAAGTCCGGAAATACTCAGACCCGGAGGAGTAACGCTTGAAATGCTCCGGGAAGTATGCTCTGACACGGAGGTTGACAGGAATGTTCTGAGCTTGACCACGCCGAACGAAAAGCCGAAATGCCCGGGAACAAAGTATAAGCATTATGCGCCGGACGCCGAGGTGACTGTGGTTGAGGGCAGCAGGGACAGCGTTCGCACAAAGATTAAGGAGCTTATTGCCGCAAACAGGGGAAAGATTATCGGCGTGCTGACCATGTATGAAAGCGCGTATGACGATGCGGTAATTATAAGCACGAGCAGCACAAACAAGGGCTATGCAAGAGATTTGTTCGGTGCGCTGAGAGAATTTGACAAGCTTGGCTGTGAACTTGTGTTTGCGGAGTTCTGTGAGAATGACGGAGTGGGTCTGGCGGTTAAAAACCGGCTGTATAAGAGCGCCGGAGGAAGAGTTTTGCATACGGATTAAGAGCCTATCGGTAAATCAGGCGCATCTTGCCTGCGGTTTTTTCGTTATATTGCCAAAAATCCGGCTTCGTATTATGCGCTTCTTTAATTGCGTATAGGCTCCGAATGCAAATATCGATAAGATTTATAGGAGCGTCCGAAAGGAAACGCTCCTACTTTTTCAAAAATTTTACTATAAATTGATTGACTTTTTGAGGTCGATATTATATAATATAACTAATAGTATAAAGAGCGTTGGAAAACGCCAAAAGAAAAGGAGAGAAACTAACTATGGGTTACTATTTCGATGATACCAAAAGCATAAACGCTTATGAGGGTACAAATCCGAAAGCGATTATCTCGTGTCTTGCCAACCGCTACATGGGGCAGAATCTCAAGCATGATTACTACTACCGCGCGTATACAAACAACGGTATTACCCGCGTTGCGGACTATCGTTACAGAGTGGATTTCAATGAAATCTTCCCGGAAAGCAAGTCGCGTGACTGCGTATGGGGCTTCACAAAGTTCTACAGCGGCGGTAAGGCTAATTTCGGCTGGGACGTAAACTGCTTCGGACCTATGACAATCTATGTAAATGGCGAGGTTGTTTATAAGTCAGACATATTTAAGGAGAGATATTCGGAAAATTCAACTAGAATATTCTTTGACGTTAAGCCGGGATGGAATGACATCCGCGTAAAGTGGCAGAAAACAAAGGCGGGCTTCGGCGGTCAGTTTGGTACATGGATAGGTAAGTGGGATTTCTATTCACTCATGCCTACAAAAGAACGTGACGGTCAGGAGGGCTTTGTGTTCACTGAGCTTGTTTCTCCGGATTATGAGCCGGAATTTGAACTTGGAATGAGCGAGGCTGATTTTGCAAAGAAGCTTTATCCGGTTAAGGACTGGAGCGCGGAGGAAGCTGCAAAGGGTCAGATGGCAAGAATGTACGGTACACCGGCGGGAAAGTATGCGGTAGGCCGCGCAAAGGGATTCTTTGATAACGTGGGAAATGCTGAATACAGCTTTAATATTGACGCAAAGAACAAAACTGTTGTATATGTTGATGATAAAGAGGTTTATACAACGGACGGCGGAAAGGATACCTTCAAGGTATCGCTCCATTTCGGCGAGCATCAGATTTTTGTAAAGAGTATTTGCGACGGTTCGGACTGGGGATATACTCTTGATATTGATGGAGTGATGCTTGAAAGCGCGGCAAATGTAAAGGGCGCGCCGGATGCATGGATGTACATAGGACCGTTTGACTGCTCGTATGAATTTGAGTGCGGGAAGGCTTGCTCGATGCACTACGTAATCGGCGAGCCGAAAACCTACTGGAGGGTTGACGCGCCAGATACATTTATCCGTCCGTATATCGAAAATTCACTGTTTGCGCGCTGGAATTATCCTCTCGGCGTTACAATGTACGGTCTGCTTCATGCTGCTATTATTATGGACAATGATGAAATCAAGCAGTATATCAAGGATCACGTTCAGCTCTGTGTCGATACGCTTGAATATGCTCTTTGGGATAAGGAGCAGTACGGCGGCGCTACTTCAATCCATAACCTTCTCACAAGCATTGATTCGCTCGATGACTGCGGTTCGTTCGCGTCAATGATGCTTGAGGTTCATAAGTATCTCGGTATTGATAATGTCAAGGAGGTTGCGGATTATGTAGGAGACTATATCTTCAATCATCAGACGCGTCTTGAGGACGGAACCTTCTTCCGTAAGGCGCAGCTTCATTCCTTCCATAATATGACCCTGTGGGCGGATGATCTGTACATGAGCGTGCCTTTCCTTTCAAGATACTATCAGTTTACAGGCGATATAAAGTATGCCGATGACGCGGCAAATCAGTTCTTCGGCTTTAAAAAGAGGCTGTATATGCCGGAGGAAGGCTATATGTCGCACGTATACGACTTTAAGTATGATACAAAGACGGGTGTTCCGTGGGGCAGAGGCAACGGATGGGTAGTGTTCTCAATGACGGAGCTTCTTGCGGTTCTGCCGGATGACCATCCGAAGAAAGCGGCTCTTATTGAGTTCCTTAACGAGCTTTGCGAGGATTACCTGAAGCTTCAGGATGAGGACGGCATGTGGCATCAGGTTCTTAATGACTGGGAGTCATATCCGGAAAGCTCGTGTACATCGATGTTTATCTATGCGTTCTCGCGCGGTGTGCGCTACGGCTGGCTGAAGAACCCGGAGAAATATGTTAAGGCCTGCTTCAAGGGCTGGAAGGCTCTGTCAAAGACTTCGGTTGACGCTGACGGAAATGTATACGGAGTATGCCGCGGCTCGGAGTTCTCATTCATTCCGGATTACTATAAGTATGAACTGGGCTGGAACCTGAATGATACTCACGGAACGGGAATTGTAATGCTTGCGGGAATTGAGATTATCAGACTTTCGGATTATCTTAAGTAATTTATATGGTAAACAGTAACGGCAAAATAAAATTTAACCGTTACTGTTTATTTATTTGTAAAATTTGACGAAGCATAAAAATGCAAATATTAAGAATTGTAATATTTGCACATGATTTTTGTATAAAAAACATTACATAAATGTTTCAGAACGTTTAAAATTCATATAATGTACAAAAATAATTTAAATTTTTTAAAAAAATTCACAAAAAGTACTTGCAAAATTGAACAGATTGTACTATAATAGATATATAATATTTATGCAATATGTATTTGTGCAAAGTGTGGGGCAGATACATTGGCATTAATCTTTAGGGAGGTTTTATAATGGCAAAAGCACAAAGCGCTGCAGCTGCCGGCGGGCAGGCTGTAGCAAAGCAGAAAACCAAGAATAATATTTGGCGTAACAGATGGATGTATGCGCTTCTTGTTCCGGGATTTCTGTTTTTCGTAATTTTCAAAATCTTACCGTTATGGGGAATTCTCATAGGATTTAAGGCTTACTATGCGGGCCTTAGTTTCCTGAATTCGGAATGTGTAGGATTCCAGAACTTTATCGACTTCTTTGCAGGCTCGGACTTCTGGAGATTATTTAAAAACACTATGATAATCTCGTTCATGAACTTGATTTTCTTCTTCCCGCTGCCGATTATTCTTTCGTTATTGCTTAACGAAATTAAGGTTCAGTGGTATAAGAGTGTGTTACAGACATTTGTATACGTTCCGCACTTCGTATCAATGGTTGTCATCGCATCAATCACATTCATGATTTTAAAGACCCCGGCTATGGAAGGTCAGGCAGGCGGTGCGCTCTATACAATTCTTCACTCCATTACGGGTAAGAATATTGACGTACTTCAGAGCCCGTCGTCGATTTACTGGGTATTGCTCTTCCAGGCAATCTGGAAGGAAACAGGCTGGGGAACGGTTATCTTCCTCGCAGCTCTTGCAGGCGTTGATGTTGAGCAGTATGAGGCTGCTATCGTTGACGGTGCGAACAGATGGCAGCAGTTAATCTATATTACAGTACCTTCAATCTTAGGAACAATCGTAACAATGTTTATCTTAAGAATGGGTTCGGTACTTGATACAGGTTTCGAGCAGATCATCCTTATGCAGAACACATTAAACAAGTCAAATTCTGAAACATTTGATACATACGTTTATAACTATGGTAGAGTCGGAGGCGACTACGGTCATACCACAGCTGTCAGCTTGTTCAAATCTATAGTCAGCTTGACATGTATCCAGTTAGCTAACCGTGCAGCCAAGGCTGTAGGTCAGGCAGGATTATTCTAACAGAAGGGAGATAAGCAAAAAAAATGATTAGTATTAAAAGAAGAAGCGTAGGCGATATGCTCGGCGAGATTATTATTTATGTAGTTCTTACATTGCTCGCTATATTAATGGTTATTCCGTTCATCTACGTTATCGCAGCATCATTCGCTACTGACGCGGACATTCAGTCAAAGCCGCTGTTTATTTTCCCGCCTACTCCGACAATAAAGGCTTACGAGCAGGTATTTGATATGAACCAGTATGGTGCAACGGTTATCCGTTCACTTGTTGTATCGATTCTTGTAACCGTTGTCGGTACAATTACAAACTTGTTCTTTACAGCAACAATGGCTTACGGTCTTTCAAGAAGTGACTTAAAGGGTAAGAAGTTCGTTCTGAACATGGTTCTTTTTACCATGGTATTTGGCGGCGGTATGATTCCGACATTCTTACTTGTAAAGGGCTTGGGTATGTATGATTCATATGCGGCACTCATTTTGCCGGGTGCTATCTCAGCATATAATATGCTTATCGTAAGAAACTTCTTCATGGAGCTCCCCGGATCACTGGAAGAAGCGGCTTCAATCGACGGCTGCTCGGATATCGGAATTTTCGTAAAGATTGCACTTCCGTTATCGCTTCCGTGTCTTGCAACCTTCGGTCTTTTCTATGCCGTTGGTCACTGGAACAACTACTTCGGCGCCCTCCTTTATTTGGATGACCAGAAAAAGTATCCGTTCCAGCTCGTATTAAGAAACTTGGTAATGCAGTCACAGGATAACAGTGACCCGAACGTTGAACCGCCGGGCGATGCATTAAAGATGGCTGTTATCGTTATCGGTACTGTTCCGATTCTCTGCGTATATCCGTTCTTACAGAAGTACTTCGCAGCCGGCGTTATGGTTGGCGCTGTTAAGGGTTGATTTGAGAGGAGGATATTAAAATATTATGTGGAAAAAAATAACGTTAGCTGCAATGACTGCGGCTCTCCTCACAGGAAGCCTTGCAGGCTGCGGTCAGTCGTCAGATGAGATTACTACAACTCAGGACGGAAAGAGAACAATTTCGATTATGACCTCTAACTATTCACCGGCTGCTGCATCGGACGATGCGGCGGAAAACCCGATTATTGCAGAGGTTGAGGAGAAATTAGGCGTAGATATAAGGCTTAGATTTGCCGCTTCATCAAACTACGGCGAAAAGGTAACGGCTGCAATGGCTGCCGATACATATCCGAATATTATGAAGCTTCCGTCAAGAACAGCTGCTATCATTCAGAACTGCCGTCACGGCACATTCTGGGATGTAACAGATAAGCTTAAAGAAAAGAATCCGGACGGAACATATAAGTTCCCGAATCTTGCACAGTCAAATGAAGAAACTCTTCATAATATGTCAATCGACGGACGCGTTTACGGTGTTTACTCATCGCGTGCGCTCGGACGTAACGGTGTAACAATCCGTAAGGATTGGCTGGAGAATATCGGATATGACCATTATCCGGAAACGCTTGACGAGTTCTATGACGTATGTTATAAGTTTACTCATAATGACCCGGACGGCAACGGTAAGGATGATACCTTCGGTATGATTCTTACATCTCTTGCAACCCCGATTCAGGTTATGACAATCTGGGCGGGCGCTCCGAATACCTACGGTATAAAGGATGGACAGCTTCAGCCGGCATTCTATTTTGATGAATATCTTGAAGGCTTGAAGTATG
Source organism: bacterium (assembly GCA_030536655.1). Classification (GTDB taxonomy): domain Bacteria; phylum Bacillota; class Clostridia; order UBA1381; family UBA1381; genus UMGS1958. Next base: position 40,979 of record JAUNPN010000004.1, read on the forward strand.
TTAAGAAGCTTAATGACGAAGGCCTTGTAAACCAGAGCTGGGCAACATATGACCCTGAGCGCTGGAATGAAATGATGATTTCGGGTCAGGGCGGTATCATTATCGATGTTTGCGACCGTGCAAGACGTGTACAGAACAATATGCCGGATGCGAGGATCGGTGTATTCGGTGCTATTGCTCCGTCAGCGGGTGAAAAGAAGAGAACTCTCCCGACAATTGGTTATAACGGTTTCTTTGCATTCCCGAAGGCTTCTGTTAAAGATGAGGCTGAGCTTGATGAGTGCTTAAGACTGTTGGATAAGTTTGAGGACGCTGATATTTCAGACCTTATGAACAAGGGTATTGAAGGCAGACATTATGAGATAGTAGACGGAAATTATCAGAAGTTTAAGGATGAAAATGGCAAGGATGTAACAAAGTATGATAAAGAATTTGCTGACCTTAACCAGTGCTTGCCGCTTATCACGGGTAACACAAACTTAAACGTTCCGTTTGCAACAGAATGTGCGGCAGAGGTTGACGCTGTTCAGGAGGAAAACGAGAACTATACAGTTCCGAACCCGGCAGAGCCTTATGTTTCAAACACAGCAGCTTTAATGGGTACAGCTCTTGACGATATTATGACAGAAGCTAACACAAAGTTTATTCTTGGAAATATTGACGAGAACGGCTGGAGAGATGCTGTTGAACAGTGGAAGAAGAAGGGCGGCGAGAAGGTTATCGCTGAGCTTAATGAAGCATTCCTTGCTGATGATTCAGTTGACCACGAAACAGGTTTACCGCTTCCTAAGGGTGAAGAATAATTTGCTTTTGCCAATTAAAAAAGTGAAATTTATAAGCAAAAAGAAACCGCTGCAAAACAAAGTTTTGCAGCGGTTTCTCTTTATCTGCATATATTTTGTATAGGTAAAATCCGGTTAATATTTTCTGCTTATTATGTGGTAGCATACAAAGTATATCAAAGTAATCGTGCATATTGCATAAGCAACAATCTGAGCCGCGAACGCCTTATTTAATAAGTACAGCACAACCATCGTAATTCCGGCAAGCATTATGTAAATCGAAAATGTAAGGCTTCTCGCTTTTGTCATCAGCATTACGTTTCGCTCGTCCGTTTCCACTATTTCGCGGTCGCGAAGGGACGCTTCGTCTTTTGTAATCCTTATATGCTGAACAATTCTTGCTATTCCCATCACGATGAATACGGCTCCGAATGCGGAAAGCATCTCATTCTCCGCAGCTCCGAAAAAGCTTATAATAATCAGCACTGCACCAATTGCGGTATATCCCACAGCCGCGTACAATCTTAATTTTAATTTCTTTCTAAACTCCATTTTTATTCCTCCTTAAATATAAATAAATCCTCAATATAAACATCGAAAAATTTTGATAAATTATATGCCAGCTGTAGCGAAGCGTTATATTTCCCGTTTTCGAGAGAAATGATAGTCTGGCGAGTCACATTAACTGCTTTTGCCAGTTCGTCCTGAGTAATTTTGCGATGTTTCCTGAATTCCCTTATTCTGTTGTTCAAAGGCAGCTTCTCCTTTCTAAAAATATATAGTCGACTTTACATTTTTATTGTACCATATGATTAAGAAAATGTCAAGTTGATTTTACATTTTTTTTTGAGAAATTAAGAGTCTATCATTAGAGCCTATCCTTAAATAAAGCACATCTTGCTTGCTGAATTTCCGAATAGGCTCTTAATAATGCCGTTGTTTTTCTTGAATTGCCTTTTTGCCGGTTCCATTTACGAATAGGTTCTGAATAACAGGAACTGCCGCAAAGCATTAGCTTTGCGGCAGTTCCTGTATAATTGTTTTCATTGTGTCTGCGCTGTTTTTAAGTCCTTCAAGCTCGTCGGCGGCGAAGCTGATTTCAGGAATCCATTCTATTCCGCTGCCGGACAGCTTTGACGGAACGCTTAATGCCGTTCCCGATATACCATATTCGCCCTCAAGTACTGCGGATACGGTGAGGATAGAATTTTCTTCACCGGCAATGCAGGCGCATATTCTTGAAGCGGCAAGAGCAATTGCGTAATAGGTCGCTCCCTTTTTGTCGATAATGTCATAGGCTGCGCGGACTACCTCGCGGCGCATATCGTCAAAGGCTTTTTCGTCCATGCCTTCAAAGCTCCGTATGGGGATACCGGCAATGTTTGTAAGGCTCCATGTCGGGACCTCGCTGTCACCGTGTTCGCCTATGATATAGGTGTGGCAGTTGCGGGTGTCAACGAAAAGCCGGCGGCTCAGGACATATTTAAGGCGCGAGGTGTCAAGTACCGTTCCCGAACCGATAACCTGACGCTTGGGCAGACCTGAAAGCTTCCAGGTAACGTAGGTGAGAATATCGACAGGGTTTGAAACAACAAGGAGAATAACGTCTTTGGGAGCGTATTTCATAATTTGTGATACGATATTTTGCAATATCCCGGCATTGCGGCTGACAAGCGAAAGCCGTGTGTCGCCCGGCTTCTGAGGCGCTCCGGCTGTGATTATTATGATGTCCGCATCTCGGCAGTCCTCGTAGCTGCCGCTTGATATATTTACCGGTTTTACAAAAGAAACACCGTGCGCCATATCGAGAGCGTCCCCATCAGCCTTGTCATGGTTAATGTCAATAAGGACAATATCGTTGAATAAGCCCCCGCACATGATGGTATAAGCGGTAGTAGAGCCGACAGCTCCGGCGCCGATAATTACAATTTTTCCGCGAAACATAAAAAGCCTCCTTTTATAGAATATGTACTTATTATTTCCGGCGAAAAAAAATATATTCACAAACAGCTGCGTGAAAACATATTATATCGTGAAAGGAGCTGAAAGCTATGAATTTGTTTGGAAACTGCGGGAATGACTCAGGTTCAAATCTGTGGATTTGGATACTTATCATTATTGTGCTGATATGCTGCACGGACTGCAATATTTTCGGCGGAGGCAATAACAATAACTGCTGCTGTGAAAAGCCGTGTATTCCGCCGCCATGCGAGCCGGAATGCTGCTAATCAAAGGCGGCTGTATCAAAACTCAATGAGTTTTGATACAGCCCTTTTCCGCATAAAATAATTGTACGTAACATGCGGTGCGCTGAAGGACGGTGAAAATACATGCGGTGCGCTGATATTTTCCCCGATAACCCCCCGTTTGGATTCCGAAGCCCGGAAAAGACGGTTTTGTTTCGGCTTTACCGAAAAAGCAGTAAAATATTGTCGGAATTTGCTTGACAATGAGTTTACAATATGTTAACATATAATTAATAAAATAATTATATGGAGGTTAAAGATGAGGATTTTTAACAAAAGAAGCATTTTCGCAATTTCGGCGGCAGCGCTTGTTTTCTGTACACTGTCATTGACTGCGCTTGCGGCAGGGGAAGAAGCTGCGGAAAATGTTAGCCGTTTCTATTCGACGTTCTGGGCATTGGTGCCGCCGCTTGTAGCTATTGGGCTTGCTCTTATAACAAAGGAAGTATATTCATCGCTGTTTATCGGAATTGTTCTGGGCGGTTTGTTTTCCGCCGATATGAAGCCGGTTACTGCACTGGACAACCTGCTTAACGAGGGTATAATATCAGCTGTTTCCGGAACTGCGGGAATATTTGTTTTTCTCGTAATACTCGGTGCGATGGTAGCGCTTGTAAATAAGGCGGGCGGCTCAGCCGCATTCGGACGCTGGGCTGAGGTGCATATTAAGTCGCGCGCGGGCGCTGCGCTTGCTACGTTTATTCTCGGCGTGCTTATATTTATTGACGACTACTTCAACTGTCTTACCGTGGGAAGCGTTATGCGCCCCGTTACCGACAGACACAAGATTTCACGCGCAAAGCTTGCTTTCCTTATAGATGCAACTGCCGCGCCTGTCTGCATGATAGCTCCGGTTTCGTCATGGGCAGCGGCTGTTTCGGAATTTACAAAGGGTACGGGTTATTCGGGAATTCAGCTGTTTGTTCGTGCTATTCCGTATAATTTTTATTCTCTGTTAATGCTTGTTTTTATTATTGCTATTACATTAATGAATTTTGATTACGGCCCTATGAAGCTTCATGAACGCAATGCGATTGAAAAGGGAGATTTATTTACGAGAGGCAAAGACAACATCTCGGACGAGGAAGCTATTGACGCTAATCCGAAGGGAAGGGTAATTGATTTGATTCTGCCTGTAGTGGTTCTTGTTATTTCAGCGGTTCTCGGACTTATTTATGTGGGAGGATTTTTCTCAGGCTCTGATTTTATCACTGCTTTCGGAGATACAGACGCGACTGTAGGTCTGCCGTGGGGAGCCGTAATTGCGCTGATTTTCACGATTATTTATCTTATGGCAAGAAGAATTGTGACCTTCAAGGAGGCTTTGGAGTGCATTCCAAAGGGCTTTACAGCAATGGTGCCGGCGATATTGATTCTTACATTTGCAACCGCGCTGAAGAATATGACAGGGCTTTTGGGCGCCGCCGAATTCGTTGAGGGACTTATGAATTCAGCTGCTGCGGGACTTGCGAATTTCCTTCCGGCAATCATATTCATAGTTGCGGCTGTACTCGCATTCTCAACAGGTACGTCATGGGGAACCTTCGGGATTCTTATCCCGATAGTTACCGCTATTTTTGACCCGTCGAGCGAGCTTTTGATTATAGGCGTATCAGCCTGCCTTGCCGGCGCTGTATGCGGTGACCACTGCTCTCCGATTTCCGACACGACAATTATGTCGTCGGCGGGAAGCCAGTCGAACCATATGAATCATGTTTCAACGCAGCTGCCTTATGCCGTTACGATTGCGCTGATTTCGTTTGCGGTATATGTTCTCGCGGCGTTTATACAGAACGCGTTTATTCTGCTTCCGATAGGCATCGCGCTCACAATTGCTGTATTGTTCGCCATAAAGTATATAACACGGAATTCATAAAAGAGTTTGTTTACTCATGCAAAAAACGTGCAAAAATTGCGGAAAAGTATTGATAAAAAAATAAATTTATGATACAATTAATATATAAAGGATATAAATTTATTGGGAGAAATGATATGTCAAAAGAGATAGTTAAGCCGAAAATAGATATTATATTTAGAATGATTTTCGGGGATATAAAGAACAGAGATATGTTGAAGCGGTTTATATCGGATGTATTAAGCATACCATATGATGATATTGTAGATTTAGAGATACTGAATGTTGAAATACCGCCGGATACAGTAGACGGGAAGCTTAGCCGAATGGATATACGTCTTTCGTTGAAGTATCATGTGGTTGATATTGAGATACAGCTGAGGAACAACGGAGATACGGAGGAGAGGTTTCTGTTCTATTGGGCGAGAAATTATTCGGAAGATTTAAAACGAGGAGATACGTATTCGCAGATAAGAAAAGGGATAGTGTTAAGTATACTTAATTACAATCTGTTTGATGGTACGGAAGAATACCATTCAAAATTTGTGCCGATGGAGGAAAACAGACATACAATTCTTACAGATAAAATGGAAATCCATATATGTGAACTGCCGAAGGTAAGGACAAGTAAAGATGAGGGAGATCCAAAAAAGTTATGGATGCAGTTTATTGACGCAGAAAGTGAGGAGGAGTTGGATATGTTGGCAAATGTACAGGTTCCGGAGATCCAAAAGGGGATAGAGATAGTAAAGACATTAAGCTCAGACAAGCTTGTAAGGGAGCGTGCAAGGGCGCGTGAGGACGCAATAAGAGATTATAACAGTGCGATAGAATTTGCTACCAGAAAAGGAATGGAAAAAGGCAGGACTGATATACTTGACGCGTTACGGAAAATGGGAATTGATGAATCCGCTTTGCGCGCGGCGGAGGAAGCGGTAATTAAGGCGGCATAACTGAAACACCACAGACCGTTTAAAGGGAAATTATCACTGCTGCGTGCTGCTGTTCAGATATTCTTATAGACTATACGTAATTAAAGAAGGGCATATTGCGAAGCCAGATTTTAGGGGCAATGCGGCGGAAATTAATTTACGGATAGGCTTTTAATATTAACGGAATACCCGAACAGCAGCCGGGAAGCAGTTTATATAAGATTTTCCAATTAAAAACTATTGACTTATTGAATTATATAGGATAAATATATTTTCAGTGAAAGCGAGATGATAAAATGCCTCTGAACATAGCTTTGTGCGATGATGAAATGTTGGATATTGAGAGGGAGAAGGAACTTATTGAGAGTGTTTTGACAGCATGGCCTCACAGTATAAACTGGGGAATTGATGTATTTACATCATCGGAGGATATGTTAAAATCGAATAAAACATATAACATGGTATTTCTGGACGTAGAGATGTGCGGAATGAATGGTATTGAAACAGCGGAAGCTTTGCATAAAAAGAGTCCTGTCAGTTTAATATTTTTTGTAACGCATCATGAGGACTATATGGACGAAGCACTGAATAAGCATGCATTTAGATTCTGGACAAAGCCTATTAACAGGGCAAGATTGATTTACGGTATTCAGTCGGCGGTGAAGGAAATTAAAATATGTGAGAAAATAGTAAATGTAATGTCTGATAGAAAAATGATTCAGATACCCCTGAGGGATATTCTGTATATTTATCACATCGGAAGGCATACTTGTATAGTTACAGCAGACGGGACTTATACAACGACTGATACATTCAAGAATGTGGCAGGACAATTGACGGACGTCTGCTTTTTTGAAACGCACGCGAGCTGTTATGTGAATCTGAATTATGTATCGGATTACAGCAAAACAGGAATAACTTGCAGTTATAACGGAAAGAAGTATAATGCGCTTATTTCTACGAGAAAATATGCAGCTTTTAATAAAAGGTTTAAGGAATGGAGCTGTGGTTTGCGGTGATGACTTATATTGGATACATATTAGGGCATCTTGGTGAATTTATATTGTTTATATATTATGCAAACACAAGCTTTTATCCAAGAAAAAGTTATTTAACAAGTAGCCTTATATCATTGTGCGGATATATTGTTCTTTTCGGGATAGGGCTTTGTCAAAATGTGTCTTTATCTATATTAGCATTCTTTATTGTCAATACTGTGTTATTATTATGTGCATATAATATTAAACTGAAGAGCGCAGTGTTTTACGGTCTTATTTTGGATGTATTATCTGTTATAGGCGAATATGTAGCGGTATATTTATGGGGTGTAAGTTATAGTGTCGTATGGGAATTTATAGATTCATATCAAGTTTTAGCGTTGTTTGCGGTAAGCAAATTGATATATTTTATTAGTATTATTGTTTTTAAAAGATTTGAAAATACAACATATGATAATGAATTGCAAACGATGTTGGCAATTATTCCATGTTTGACAATAGTATGCTTGACAATAGTAATGAAGAAGGAAATAGATTCTTTATTATTTTTATTAATTTGTGGTGTATTTTTAGTATTCAATATTATAACCTTTTATACAAATACGGGGTTTAATGAGAAAAATAAAGTTTTAAGAAGTTTACAGGAGGAATTGTTGGAATATCAGCTGTTATCGGAGAAGTATGAGAACACAAAAATAATGAGGCATGATTTTCATAAGCAATTAAATGTATTGAAGGGACTGATCGCAGAGGACAATGTTAAGGCAAAGGAATATATGAGGCAGATTCAATTTTCGCAAAGAGAACTGGACTATGTACAATATACTGATAATAAGATTCTGAATATTCTTTTGGTACAGAAAATAAAAGAGTGTCATGAATACGGAATAGAAATGCATATACATTCATCATCACCTAAAATGTCATTTATATCTGATATTGATACTGTTGCGATATTTTCAAATCTGATTGATAATGCCATGGAGGCTTGTATGCAGTCAACGGAAAAAGAAATTTATGTGGATATGTACACTGTGAATAATTCATATTCCGCTGTAAAGGTTGAGAATAACGCTGATAAAGAACCGTTTGTGATTGACGGCTTGCTGAGAACCCAAAAGAACAGGAAGGATATACATGGGATTGGAGTTCGAAGTATTAATAATGCTTTGAAAAAATACAACAGTGAGCTGGATTGGTCATATGATAAAGAAAATAAATTGTTTACTTCAATGATTTTAATTCATATACCGGAATAAAAAACAGCATTTAAACGTTTTTGCGACAGCATTTGAACAATAATACTTGCAAAAATAGATGGAATATGTTATACTGTAAACAAAAAAAAGGGGTGATAAAAATGAAAAATTGTTTAAGAAAGATAGCTGCGGCAGCAGTTTCTGTTATACCTGCTATGGCGGCTATTGCTATGACAATCAGTGCGAATAATATCGCAAGTCCTTTTATAGGACAGCCGGTTCCGCCTGAAAGCTTAAAAAAGTACAGGAAGTTTTAAAAAATGTTTCACGCATTTTCGGAACGAATTATTGCGTATGCAGTGAAAAACGGTTTGCTGGATAGTGAGAAAGCAGAAGAATACATATATGGATTAGAGCTGAGTATATCCGTATCAGCGAGTTATATTTCTGTTCTGTTAATAGGTTTTATAATGGGAATGCTGCCCGAAGCGGCGCTGTTCCTTTTCCTATATGTGACAATCAGGCGTTTTGCCGGGGGATTTCATTTTGAATCTCAGGTAGTTTGTTTTTTATCTATGTATATTATCAGTCCGTTGACATTTTTGATCATAAGACACGGAGGAGATAGTATTCAGCTTTGGTCCATAGTGATGGCAGCATCAGTACTGACAATACTTCTGCTTTCGCCGGTTCCTGCGGTAGAAAAACCGATAGATACGAAAGAAAACGTTATTTACGGAAGGATTTCAAGGGCGATAAGTATTATTGTTAGTATTATCTATGTTGTGTTATGCTTTTCACAGCATATATACATTGCAAAGATTATATCATCTACAATGTGTGTTGTAGCAATACTTGAGATTTTGGGAAAAATCAAATATATACTGCATAATCGTTTATAGGAATATAGGGAAGTGTCAGTCACTGATGCTGTCCCTATATTTTTTTTGAAAAGGTTAATATTGAAACGCTTCTCAGGAATGCAGGAGAAGCGTTATTTTGTACCAAAGTTCAGCATTTGAACAAGAATACGACAGCATTTGAGCAAGGTGTATTGCAAAATAAAAAATAATATGCTATAATTTATCAAGAACAGAGAAAATTTATAGATTTCCGGAGTAATGTATACGGAGATTTATATTTAATATTGCTGCCTTCATACAAAAATATTTTATATCCCGTGTAAGCTGTGGTGCGGAAAAGCACCGCACCACAGCCGATGTCCCTTTTGCGGGCATGAAGCCGACATAAATATTTCTGCTTTAAATAAGAAGGGCTGCTGCAAAACAAAGTTTTGCGGCAGCCTTTAAATTTATTTGATTTCGTCCAGCGGAAGTCCCTGCATGTACTCATGCATTACTTCTGCAACCTGTTTAGAGTACTTAACTGCTTCAACAACAGTTTTTGCACCTCTTACAACATCGCCCGAAGCAAAGATTCCGTCGCGCGTTGTTTCGCCAAACTTGTTTGTCACAAGCAGTCCGCGGTCATTTACTTTAAGACCGGTTGTATTGGAAACGATACGCGAATTCGGTCCCTGGCTGATTGCGATAATTGTTGAGTCAGCCTCGTAAAGCTTCTCTGTACCTAAGATTGCGTCGAGATGACCGTAGCCGTCGCATTCAAGCTCGCTCATGATAACGCCCTTGTCTACAATTTCAATCGGTTCAACGTGAGTTACAAATTCAACACCGTCAATTGCCGCATATTCAACCTCGCGGGGTGACGCTGCAAGGTGGTCGTTACGCGAAAATACGGTTACCTTTTCACAGCCGTGTCTTAGCGCTGTACGCGCAACGTCCATTGCCGCGTTGCCGGCGCCGATAATATTCAGGCTCTTGCCGAGGTTGTACGCGTCCGGGTTGACCAGGTAATTTATCGCAAAGTGAACATTACCGAGTGTCTCGCCCTTAATATGCAGCATATTCGGCTTCCATACGCCGGTGCCGATAAAGATAGCCTTGTAGCCGTCGCGGAACATATCATCAATGGTTATTGTTGTTCCGATTGCTGTGTTCGGACGGATTTTGATTCCAAGACTCTCCATTTTATCGCGGTACTTGTCAATAATGGTTTTCGGAAGTCTGAACTCCGGAATACCGTAGCGGAGTACTCCTCCTATCTTTTCTTTTGACTCGAAAAGCGTTATGTCATAACCCTTCTGGGCAAGAATAATTGCGATTGTGATTCCTGCCGGACCCGCGCCGATAATGCCTGCCTTGATACCGTTCTTCTCAATTTCACCGAACTTAAGCTTGTCAAAATAGTTCGATGAAATATAATTCTCAATACTTGAAAACTGAACCGGAGCACCCTTTCTGTTCATAACACAGTGACCTTCACACTGATTTTCGTGGTTGCATATGAGCGAACAGATGATTGAAAGCGGGTTGTTTTCAAACAATGTCTTTCCGGCTTCATTTATCTCGCCGCGAAGAAACATCTGAATAACTTCCGGAATAGATGTGTTTATCGGACAGCCGGTGCGGCAGAGCGGTTTTTTACAGTTAAGACATCTTTTTGCCTCGTTAATTACATTAAGTGCCATGTATTTATATTAATCCTTTCTTTTATCTAACCATCTCGTCCTGATGACCTGTCGCCTTGTGTGAGTTGATTACAGCTCTTATTTCATCAATGGAGCTTGCCGACATATCACCGTTTACAGTATTCTTTACTGCGGACAGAGCGTTTCCGACCTCAAGAGCTCTTGTGATGTCCTTGTCTTTGATAAGACCGTAGAGAACGCCTGCAAGATATGCGTCGCCGGAGCCGATTCTGTCAATAACCTCAATTTCCTTATACGGCGCTTCCTCATAGAACTTGCCGTCATAATAAATCTTTGAATTAAAGTTGTGTCTTGTCGGGCTTACAACCTCGCGTCTTGTTGTCGCAACAAGAAGACAGCCGTAATCATCAGCATAACCCTTCATAATTTCTTCGAGAGTTCCTGTTCTCTGGAGCATACGTCTTGATGTTTCCTCGGAAACGAAGAGAAGATCTATGTACGGGAAAATTGACTCTATAACGCCTCTTGCTTCCTCCTCGCTCCATAATGCGGCGCGGTAGTTTACATCAAAGGAGATAAGCGCGCCCTGTTCATGGAATCTCTTTATCATTTCAAGTGCAACCTCTCTTAAATGCGGGTCAAGCGCAAGAGTGATTGATGAAATATGGAAAATCTTTGTCTTTCCGTAAATGGACGGGTCAATTTCGGATATATCAAGAGAACACATCGAGGAGTCTGCTCTGTCATAAATAACCGATGACTTACGCGGATAAACACCGCTTTCGTAGTAGTAAATACCGAGACGTTTTGAGTTTGAATAGTCATAGATAAGGTAATCATCGCTTACGTTTCCGTAACGAACCTTGTTGCGTATAAAGTGACCCATTTTGTTTTTGGGGATTTTTGTAACAATTGCGCTTCTTAATCCGAGCATAGCCGCACCTGATACAACATTAAGTTCACTTCCGCCCGCATTTTTCTCAAAGGTTTCGCTTTGTGAAATCTTCTCCTTGTTCGGAGGTGAAAGTCTTAACATGACCTCGCCCATACCGATGAGATCAAAATCCGTGTTTTCCTTAAACTTGAACATAATAATGCCTCCTTATAATTTAAATTAATACTTAATAATCCGAATTCCTTTAACCAATGCGTTTGGGAAAAGAGAAGCAAGCAGATTGCAGTCAGAAGCGACGCCGACGTATGTTTATACTTCAAGTCGCTGAGGGCGGCAAGAT
>JAUNPN010000116.1 GCA_030536655.1 bacterium
TCATAGTCAGCCAGATGTTTAAGAAATTCACATCGTATTTATTTGCGCCGTTTATACAGTAATTACCGCCGTCTTTTGTTCCGTGATGGAATACTACACCGGTATCATCATAAGTCATAGTATGAGATGTACCCGGATGTTTTGACAAGTCAACCAGACCTATATACCAACGTCCGCCCGGTATGCGGAAATCCATTTCTATAACTATGCTTGCAGCATTTTCTGAAATCCCCGAAAAATCTAACTGAGCAAGTCCATACTTATTTCCGGCATTGCTTGCCGAGGTAACCGTAAGATATTTCTCTGTACCGTCTGTTGTTATAGCCGCAGAACACCGCTCAACAGCCGTAAATGCCGTATCAGTATCAAATGTGTAGTTTGCGTATGATGTAGGCAATTCTGTTACAAACACTGCGTCAAGCTTTGATTCAGCGCTCCAATCGGCAGTGGGCAAATCTTTTAAAGTGTACTTTTTCTTTTCGTCTTTAACGTAAACAGACATACCCTCGTACGCGCCGTTTTCATCAATCAATAACTGAAGGTCATCATAAGTATCTACAACGTTCCGTGCATCCAAAGGCTGAGCTGATTGTAAAATAATCTGAGACGCATATTTCGCACCTTTTAAACTTTCAAATAATGCCATTTATATCTCCTCCTAATGCGTAAATTTAAAAGTAAACGTTCCGGTTGCAGCTTGTGCAAGGCTGTAAACGTAATATTCACATGAGTAGCCGTAAGAATTTTCTATTGTGAAAGCAGTCTTGTTAAATGAGTATTCAACGCCCGTACTTGCGTCAGTGATTGTTGCGTTTCCGTAGCTTGATGGGCATGCGAACACCGCAATTTGGTTATTAAGCGTATACGAAAAAGTTTTTGTCCCCTTTGCGGTAAGATTTTTTGTAAGTCCCGGAATCGTTTCGGGGGTAATTTGAGTACCGCTGTCAATAGCACCGTAGTAATACGGGTAAATATGTGTATATGTTCTAAGCGTTTGGGTTTTCGTTGTAGTGCCGTCCGAAACGGTGACAGCAACTGTACTGTTGCCTGAAGCGGATGCGGTATAATTAATTGTTGTGCTGATAGATTTTGATGTGCCGGAGCTTAACGCATTCAGCGTGGTTAAAGCCGCTGTATTGTTCGTGATTGTACCTCCGGCATTAATTTCAAATGAAGTAATGTTTGAACTGCCTTTGATAACGCTTACGTTTACGGAAGCAAGAGATGTTGCTGCGCCCCATTCAAGATATGTCGTTGTATTCCCTGTAGGGATACTGAATGAAACATAAGGATAAAGCAATTTTTCCAGTATACTTTTAACGCTCTCATTATTGAAAGTAGTCCCGGACTTAATACCGCCCAGCGCGGTCGGAGTGGGCGAGGCATTCGTGTAATATCCGTTATCATTTACTTCATTGATAGCCGATACATATGAGGTTTTATTCTCTGTTTCCAAATCAGTTCTTATTCCTCCGATTGTTTCTACGGCTTTTTTCAAAGTTTTAGGCACAATTGGCTTATAGGCTTGTGTTTGAGCTGAGATTTCTGATTCAGTCGCGGGAGATACGGCTATACTGTTATTTACCTTCTGAGTGCCGTAGGAACTGTTAGTATTTGCGCTAAGCACGCCTGTAGAAGCGGTTATAGCGCCGGAAGAAGATATTTTTATGATTCCGTATTGAGAAGTGCTCGCGTATTGAGTTTTATCAACTTTATTGTTAATATCGGTTTTCAGTTCGGTTAATTGCGCTATTTCATTCCGCAATTGTATAATGTCAATGACCTCAATGTTTTCAACATATTCAAAACCATGAGGCTTTGCCCTTTTCCTTACAGGTATTGTTATAACATATTTTGTTCTGCCTGATTCGCCCTCGGATGCCCATATATAGGCGTATATTGCATACGGTTCCGTTAACAGAGGGTTGGGAATTGCGGCAGTAATATTTCCGTCAGAGTCTGACGCCGCCGGAACACAATAAGCTTCTGTACTATTCTGATTGGAAAAATGCACCTGAGAAATGTCTGCCGTATCAAGCCCATCAGCGCGAATAACCAATCGTTGGTTATAATCCCATTGGGTTAGATGGTCTACGGGGTTACCGTATTTATCCAAGCAAATTATATCTAACATATCTATCATCCTCCTTATATAAAAATAAGACGCTCTGAATAAAGAACGTCTTTCATATATTGCTGCTATTCATTCATTAGTTTTGATTCTAATTCTAAAATCGGGGTCAGAGTAAGCGGTTTTCCCGACCTTGTTAGTCGTATAACCTTGCGAGCTTTGTTTACTATTCTTTTATAAAATAAAATTCCCCAACCTTCATTATTTCTCCTATGTAAAAATGCCCTTTATTGCAAGGGCATTACTTAAACCCCAGCCTTTTATTAGTCGCATACTGGGTAGCGAAAAATACTAAAACCTGTATCTTTTATATAACGCCGATGTACAGTCCCGGCAAACATTTAAATCATTTCTGATTTCATTTGTATTATATACAAAATCAAACAGTTTGTCAAGTGGTTGCGTTTTTCTGCAATTCTAAATTGAGTTTTTTTAATTTATCAATCTCTTCTCTGAGTTTTTTGTTTTCTTTAGTTAGTTTGTCATACTCATAAGAATAGTTATGAAAATATTTAGAGAACACTCTTTTTTCTATATCTTTATATGTATCAGAGTGAGGATTTAAATAGCCATCATGCTGTTTATATTTTATTCTCGCAATGCTCACTGTTCTTATATCATTTAATTTCAATACGGAATCATGTGTTAAAAAAGTAAACTCACTTTGCTTTAAAAGAAAGAGATTACTTTTAGTATTCGGATTATCAACTGGATGATATGCCTTTTTATGACTATCTATATTAATATTATATGAACATATTGGAAGAACATATAATAGTTTTCCTGATACGCCTATCACAAGCCCACGGTGTTCGTATGACATTTCAGGTATAAAATTTTTGCCAAACTCAAATTGATAAATATTCCCCTTTTTTACAATTCGATTCAACAACTGTTTATTTTTATTTGTTGCCCAAAATATATCGGACTCTGCATATCGTTCTATCTCATCAATATTTTGATTAGACAGTGTTAAATTGTTCAACTCCGTAATTGATTTAATGTATTTTTTCATTGCTTTCTCCTAAAATAAAAGGTCATAGATATCTCTACGACCTTTACCAAGTATAACTTGGGTGACCTTGTCGGTCTAAATTAATGGTGTTAATGACCTTGTCGGTCTAAAAATAAGTGACTAAATCACTTATAATAACTATATGATAAAATCATATTTTTTAATCACTGTTTCCCACGTACAGAGAAAACCGTAATGAAATCATTTCTGATTTCATTTATATTATATACAAAATCAAACGGTTTGTCAAGCGTTTTAAGAAAAAATAATAAATTTCGTCAGTAAGTTTAAGGCATTTCTGTTATAACTTTCATGCCATTACCAAATAAGTCAGCCAATATTTTAACTTTCATTTGTTTGAGTGTTATCAATAATACTTATAGTGCCATTTTTAATCATATTAAGGAAAATGTCTATATTGTTATAAATAACCATAATCTTCTGACAATTATCAATACCGCCTACATTTATTGAATTAGCGGCATTTTTAGCATATTCAAATCCTTGAATTATCTGTTCAATAGTATTGTTCTCCATAACTGTATGTTCCTCTCTGTTTTTATAATGTATTTATGAGACCGTTCAGTCTGTCGCTTAAGGTTAAATACGTACTTGCTGCGATAGCGTTAATCACATTAACCGATGAAGCTTCGGATAATCGACTCCCTTCGGGAAGCATATCATTCAATGCCGATACCGTTTCATTGTATATCGCCTTTGTGAATATTGTTCCTATCGATACTTTTGTAAAGGTATAAGCGCTTAGTCCCTTTGCGGTTCGTACACTATTCAATTTGGTACAAAACTCATTCCATTCATCAGCTGTTATTGGTTGGAATTGATTATTGGTTGTATCAAATCTTACGGGTTCCCCGGTCTGTATATTTGTTGTCCACGAAAATGGCGCTATAACCGATGTACCTCCGCAAAGCAATACATCTTCTTCCGCTTCGGCAAGAACTCGATACTCGCTGCCAAACCCGCTCCCTACCTCTAATCTGATTGTATGTGTATTATTATCGCAATATTTCGGGTTTACATACACATTGTCTAAATAAAATGCCAGGTTGCCATCGTCCCAACTAACACTGCCGAGATATACCGAGCCGGATATTTCATCTATGATATACAGCGTAGCCGTTAAGTAACTTCCGCTCAAATCATTTTCAGTGACAATCGTACAGTCACAGCCAATCAAACCGCATGAAGCTTCTTTATCATATGTATAATCAAAAAAGGCTCCGCTTATCAAATTAGTTGCAAGACCGTATTCGCTTATTCCTTCGGATTTTACGGTAGCGATGCCGCTTTCTAAAACATTACTGTCGGTCTTTGAAGCAGGACGAGAAGAAGTGCTTGTTATAAGACAATAAATATAATACACGGCGTTGGGATGCTGAAAGATGAGTTCTTGAGTACCCGATTCAGTGCTGCCGGCAGCCAGCTCCTGCAATTCGTATTCCTCATAGTCGGTTAGACTGACAGGCGTTTCTCTGGATGCAAACCAGTGTATGTACCTTGCAGAGGAGTCTGCGGTTATATTGGTTAATCGGACGGACGCAAACTCAGCGTCTCTCTTGAGAATTTGTATGACAGGTTTGGAAGGGTCAACGATAATATCTCCGCCGCTTCCGCCGCTTCCCTGACCTCCGCCGTTTCCGTTTTGGTCAGCGGTTGTAACAGTGATATAATTGTCGGAGGTGTACATATACTGTCCTCCCATATATATATCACATTTGATATAATAGGTAGTAGCCGCAGTCAATTCATTAATGGAAATATCATCTGTATATCCCCGTATGCTCTCATCTATTCCAAGCTGATGTCCGACCTGCTCGGAATCCTTAAAGGATGAATCGGTGCTGTATATAATGAAAGCAACATAAGGGTCTTTATATACCTTTTCCGTATTTGTAACGTATACAGTAATAGAATTCCTGTCATGCCCCACATAGTTTATGTAAGGCTTGTCTCCGCCCTCGGTATCGGTTGTCATAAATCCATCGGTCGGTGTAACTCCGTCTCCGGACTTTGTTTCGGTTGTAGTGTAATAGCTCTGACTTTCATCCGAACTTAAAATTTCGCACTTAAAATAATACCTTGTAGATGAAGTAAGACCGGAAAATGTTGCCCTGCCGTGAGTGCTATTGTATGCTTCGTCAACATAATTCGGCTTCGCGCTAAATATTGAAGGGCTTGTGCTGTAATACCATTTGATGTGGGGATTCCCCAATATGGAGTTATAAGAAGAATTTTCGTTAATAACAATTTGTGCTGTAATACTTTCTGTATCGCTTGACACAAATTTAATATAAGGCGCATCGGCAGTCCAATATTCCTTCGGAGTAAGGTCGCATGATGTGTAACCGGCGGTCAGCATCTTATATGTAATGCTGTATTTTGTTCCGGGTTCCAGCCCCGGTATCTCATACGGAGCTGTTTCGCCAATCTGGTTAGGTATGCTTTGCTCTCCTGCTTCAACATTATTAACAATCCACGTTACTTTTCGCCCTATGCCGTCATAAGATGTATCGAGGTTAGATATATAGACGCTTATAGAATCAGGTTTGCCCGAAGAAAAATTTATTGGAGCTTCATCAGTCCAATACTCACCCTTATATATACTTTCATAATATTTCGAACTGCCTGTTCCCGAATCACGATAATCATATTTATTTAAAACCCCGTTGCTGCCTTTAACATATACAACGCATTGTACAAAAAATCTGGATTGGGGAGAAAGGTCTACTAAATCAAAAACGTCTGTTTTATTTTTGTCGGATACATAATAAACCAAGTCTTGAAATTCGTTATATGTATACTGTTGAGTCCCCTTTTTAACCCATGTCCCCGAATAATTATCGGCTGACAAATTACCGTCCTCAATTGGGGCGGTAATATACCAGTCAAGAACAAAGGAGAAGCTTGACATATCATAACCGTTTTCATATTCCTCATATAAACTGTTTATATCAGCTATCCCATCCATATAAACACGAATTGTTGATGAAGTGGGTGTTTGCGAAGCTATATATGCCATTTATTTTACCTCTTTTCTTTTTGTTATGCAAACGCAACCGTCACGCCTTCAGCTGAGCTGAAAAACCAACGCCCGTGCGCATACGTGGAGCGTCCAGATTTGCCTAATGTTAAACTGCAATCTTCGCCTATCGGACGAAGCATGACGCTGCTTTCTGTCGCATATAATCCCCCTTGTAAACGGTCTTCGTAATAGAACAACATCGCTCCGAATGTATTCGCAGCCTCTAAAGCAGCTTTGCTGTCTGCATAAATTGAAACGCCGTTTCGTTTGCCTTCCTCATTGTATGTAGTTATCGTATTTCCCTCAATGACTATTCTGTCGTTTTGCGCCGCAGCGTCGAAATCGGTTACGTTGTTTCCGGCGGCAATTAAAGTACCGCCTATGATTATACCGCCGGCAATTGTACCGCTCTGCAATGTGGGAGTTCGAATCAATGCTGAGCCAATTTCTGTACGTTCTATTTGATAAGAACCCGCTAATAAGTCATACAAAGTATCATAATCTATCTCGCCGTTAGCGCCATCAGCGCCCGGTTCTCCGTCAGTACCCCGTATCTTAACGGCTTTGCCCCATGTCTTGCCGCTGTCATAGCTGTAACTCGCAAAATAATCGGACGAACTATCATATGTTTTATGCCAATCGGAAGATGAATTGGAAGGATATGAGTTATATGCGTTTGAGGGAGCTGACAAATCGCTTGCCGCATATAAAACTTTTACGGGATTACTGTCAGCGTTCCATGTAATATTCCCGCCCATCACTATATTATTAATATGCGCCGTGCCGTCAGTATCAACAACAAAATTACTATCGCCGACAATTAATTTGCCATCGCCGGTGACCTGCATAATCATTTTAGTAACTTCCTCAGTAACTCCCTCATTCGTTTCTCTGGTTATTTTGCTTTTGATGCTGAATACGCCGCTATTGTTGTTGGGGTCGTTTTTGGGGTCGGGGTTCATTGTAATTGTTATATGTTTTGAAATAGAGTTATCGTTCTCGTTGGTAATAATCAGCCCATCCTTATTTAGGGTAATATCATTTTTAGAAGTATATATTCCAACTTCTTCCCCTAAAATCAAATTACCAATTAATGTATCGGCAATTACACCATAACCCTCTTTGGTTTTCGTTGTTCTTGGGTCATAATATACGAAGTTTCCTATTCCGGCTCTCGAAGTTTTCCATGCATCGTCTGTAACATATAAACCTTTATTGATAATTTTTAATTGTTTATCACTGAAGGTATCTGTTACGGGAAAGTATTCCTTCATTAAAAAACCATGATTATCCCATGTAATTTCTTGATTATCGGAACCGCTGATAATCTTCATATTAGTCAGCGATAGTCCCTTTTCAACCCATTCGCTGAGTCTTTTATTTCCGGACGAACCTTGACTTGCCTGATGAATTACGGAATCATATGACGTTGCCATAGAGGATGCTTGCTTAAATATACTCTGTACATCGGATAATCCGCTCACAGTCTTTAATACATCCGAAAACTCAACAAATATCTTGCTTAAATCATCATAGTCTATTTCATAAGTTAGTAATCGTAACTTATATACATCGTTGTCAACTCTCATTCTAATCCAGTTGCCAACCTCGAAATTATCAAGTAACGGTTGAAATTCTTCAATAGCTAATAAGTTTTTTAACGAACTTGAGATAGTATGCTGTAACTCGGCGGATTTATAAATCTCTTTTGTGGCTGCTTCTAAAAGCTCCAAAGCCTTCTTAAATAATTCTGCATTATCCAATCCGTCAGAAATATAATTTGAGTTTAAAAATTTATCGTCTCTGCGGTAAGAACAAAACTCCAACCAATTTTCAGTGCCGAGTTTTTCTTCAAAATCTAAATCACTCTGAATAGCATCTCTTATGTCGATGATATAGTTTTGCAATCCGTATTTAACTAAATCCCCGTTACTATCATATTTTCCGATAATATCTTCAATTTCATCTTCTCTTAAAGAAATTTCTCCCTGAATGGCTTCTAATTTCTCGTAATAAGGATAGTATAGCTTTGTATATATATCAGATGAAGAATCTGCTGCAATTCCTTGCTCAATTAAAATATCTAAAGCGCTTTGCCCGGCGTCATTGAAAATTAACAAGCTATCCAGACAATATTTTTTTAACTCATTACAAAAATCGCTGTAATCAAGCTTAAATAATCCGGTAATGCTTAAGTTATCCGTTTCATTATTATATAGAGCCTTCTCGATTTTTTGATTAATGTATGTTTCCATATCATCATTTATAGTAACGTCAATTACACCACTGACTTCGGTATCATCTTCATTATAATAGTTTGTAACGGTAAAGTTTCCCGTCCATGTTGTCCCGGATAAACTTGAATTATTAACTTTTACTTGATAACCGGGTTTTACCAATGTCCTCGCTGCCGCCAAAACAGCGTTTTCTGCCGTTGTATCTGATAAAGTATCTATATTAATTACTGCAACGGGTGATAAGTTGGTTTTGGTTAATAAAGCAGCCTGTTCATCTGCACTTGTTTCAGAATCTGTTGGACTTGGCATTAATGCGGACTGCAAAAATACAGATAAATCAATAGTATTATAATATGCATTCATTAATTCCGGGTAACCTATAATTGGGGAATCGGAATCTATTTTCTTTAAGTCCTCATTATATCCACCATATTTTTTTACTAAATCATTATACTTGTCAAGGGAATCCGCATTTAAACTTATTTCACATTTATTACTGTAATAACGATACAACTCATCATAATCTTTGATTTTTTTAACTAATTCATCAGACATATCTTCTTTAACGTCATCTGAAATATACCAAATATAATCTGTCCCATTTGGGTTACAGTTTCTTACAGTTGCATTGATTAAATCATCTCCGCCTTCGACTTTAAAACAATTCTTAACAGAATCTGTATCAATGGAGTATGTAATTTCGTCTGCAAGATTTTCAGAAGATATAAATATTTTTGTATCATTGCCATATCCGTAATCTAAGTCTGTGCCGCCACATTCCGGGCAAATATCAATGTATTCGCCTCTGTAGCCGCAATTGTTGCAATTTGTATTGAGGTCGTATACCGCAATAGTCCTTTTAATTCCGCCTGAAGGAGTTGCACCCGAATCAAATACAAATAAACAGCCAACTTCTTCTGCAATTTCTTGAAATGCATCATAAATGGATATATCGTCAAATGAAAAAGTTTTTTGTATATTCATTAATGAACTATCTACATGAGTAATTTCATAATGAGGTGCTTTTTCTGTAATTCTATTAAGTAAAGAATTTTCCGGATATTCATTATTATAGAAAACTGTCGGTTCTTCATAATCATCTCGGCTAATGTCTATTTCTGTATTTATTTCTATATCGTATAAATTTATTTGAGACAATTCTGCTTCGCTGATTGTTTTGCCGATTACATTTTTAATTAATTCGTTTGATTCATCAATTTCAACATAAATTTCAAACCATAAATCCCATTCTCTACAATATATTAATTTAAAATCTTTTACTTGATTCCATAGCCTACATTCCTCTTGGTTGTCATATTTATTTAATCTGAAAGATAATTCTGAATAAGAATTCAAATTATCCTTAAACACAATGTTGTACGCAGGAATACTGCCGAGTTTTTTTCCTTTCCTTGTTGCCAAAATCAAAGTAGGACGCCGGATGTTATTCATGGAATCAAATTTAATTCTTACTCCCATAATTATCCCTCCTTAACAGGGCGAATTCTTAATAATAGGAGAGTAGCGTAATTCAATTTTACAAGGTAATGAAACTGATATTTTATTACTTCTATTATTAATCGTATTGCCTATTTTAAAATAATCATAATTAAAATTATTGTATATATCGTGCGTTGCTTTTGTTGTTGTAATACTGTGAGTATTTCCGTTAATAGTAATTACTTCACCCGCCAAGCAATTGGTTATTTCCATTTTGCTGCCTGTTATATCATTATAAACAGTTAAATTTCCGCCCTGATAACAAGTGATAGTTATCATAGGATAAATGTATCCAATCTCATCGGAAGTATCTCTAAGAATATGAATTTTCGTTATGTCCGAGAAATCATATTCTTTATAAATTTCGACTCCAAAACCAAATGGTCGGTTTGTAGTCATTTCCAATTCTATTCCATACAATACCTCGCTGATTTTTATTTTGCTTACATTGAAACTTGCTTCATAGTAACATGGTTCAAACTCATTTTCATCATCAATTATTCTGAACTTCAAAAACTTTTGACGGTTAAGCCATCTCACAATGTCCCTATATTCTTCGATTGAAATTTCTAAATCATCATATAAATCAGGATTTTTACAAATATCAAATGTTGCCTGAATACATTCTTCATATTGCGTGCCGGTTAAACTATATTTTTTGCCATTGTTATGCGCAGTCGTATTGAATTTCAGTTTTGAGCCTGAATTAATTATATTGGCGTCAGATGGAGGGTTGAAATCACAAATAATAAAACCATAATCGCTTAAATAGCGACCATCGTATTCAAAATCTATGGCATACATTTAACCACCTAATTCCTTTCTGTTAACTCTTATGTATTCTCTTGATAAATTCAGCGGATTCTTGTTTAAACTTTTTGCGTTCACTCAAAACATCCTTTATTAATGTTTTGTATTCAGTCTTTAATTTCCTTATATTCTTTAGTTCTTCATGATATTCAGCTTGAATGTTATAAATTGTACTCATTAAATTTGACAGCTTTTTGTTATTGTAATCCGCTTCGTCTCTTAAAGCCGAATTTCTTTCCGTTAAAACGCTGTTTTCTTGTTCAAGCTCTTTAATTCGTAAGCGTAAAATAATACAGCGGATTGAATTAATCTCCATCTTATGTGAAAA
>JAUNPN010000117.1 GCA_030536655.1 bacterium
TCGAGAGATTTTTGTATGATATGACGGAAAATATGCAAGTTTAATGCGTGCTAAGCCGTTAGGCGTTAATTAATCAGTGGTTCCTTAATAAAAATGCTGCTGCAAAACAAAGCTTTGCAGCAGCTGTGCTTATTCAGCCTGTCTTTCGTCCGTCCAGCCAAGGTAAACTGCCTCAACGCGGTAAATAGGCTGTCCCAAATCGATAAATCTCTGCTCATATTCGGTTACGACATTGCCCTCGAAGCCGGAGGCGTGAAGGTCAAGCGTGATATTTTCCATCTTGTAGCCCTCCTGTGCGAAGGAGTTAAGTGAAAATTCAAACAGCTTCATATTGTCGGTTTTGAACCATATATAGTCGCCGTTGTTCAGCACCTGCTTGTAGCGGTCAAGAAAGACCTTGTGCGTAAGGCGGCGCTTTGCCTGGCGGCTTTTTTTCCACGGGTCGGAGAAGTTGAGATAGATTCTTTTAATCTCGCCCTTTTCAAATATATCCGGCAGACGCTCCGCATCAATATCCATGAATACAACGTTGGTCAGCTCCGCAGCCTTTACCTTTTCCATTGCCATGACGATTACGTCCGGAACCTTTTCGACCGCGATAAAGTTTATGTTCGGGTACATCTGCGCCATGCCCCTTATAAAGCTGCCTTTGCCGCAGCCGATTTCTATATGTATAGGATTGTCATTGCCGAAAACCTCATGCCACTTGCCTTTGTGAGTCTCCGGCTCTGAAATTCTTATGTCGCTGCATCGCTCCATACGAGCTTCGCAGTTTTTCTTTTTTCTCATTCTCATAGATATACCTCCCAAATAAAAGTATATCATAAAATATGCATTATTTCAATATGTTTCATTGACTTTTTATCGATTTTATTGTATTATATAACTGGTGAAAGGAGTTTAGGTTATAACGATGAAAATTGATAAAGCTTCACCCGTACCGATATATTTGCAGATATATAATAATATTGTAGATGAAATCATAAACGGATACCTCATTCCGGAGGAACGGCTTCCGTCAAGGCGCAGCCTCAGCGCCGAGCTGGGCGTAGCGCAGAGGACGGTTGAAAACGCGTATCAAAAGCTGGTTGTGGATGAGTATGTTATTGCCCGGCCGAAAAACGGCTACTTTGTGTCGTCCGAACGCGTCTGGGACGAGGACTATCGGGTTATGAAAAAACGCATATATAATTTCAGCACAAACGGAGTAGAAACTTCAAAGCTGCCGTTTGCTGAATGGTCAAAGCTGCTTCGCACCACAGTCAGAGAGGACAAGGGCTTGTTTCAGCATGGTGAAAAAGCAGGAGAATGGGGGCTTAGAAAAAGTATTCGCCGTATGCTTTTCAGAACCCAGGGAATAAAATGCCGTACCGAACAGATAATCATTGGCCCCGGCGCGGAGGATTTGCTCCGCGATTTGTTCATGCTGCTTGCGCCGGAAAGTAAAATCCTTTTGAATAACTGCTATTATTACCGCGTTCACGGGATAGCAAAGGAGTGCCGCGTTCCGATTGAGTATATCAAAAACGGGGCGGACGGAATTGATACGGAGGAGCTTATGCGGCACGAAAGCGGAATTTTGTTTCAGAAACCAACTCATGATTTACCAACGAGCGTTACTCTTTCGGAGGATAAACGCCGTAAAATCATTGAATGGCTTGGAGAGGGAAAATATGTGATAGAGGATTCGGGTGAAAATAATTTTCAATACGGGAAAATGGCAAAGACTCTTTGGGAGATGTCCGGCGGAGAAAATGTAATTTATCTTGGAAGCTTTTCAAAAACAATAGCTCCTTCTATGAAAATAGGCTATATTGTTGCGCCTGACGAGATTGTAAAGCGATGGTTCGAGAAAAAGAGGTTTTATTCAAACCGTGTTTCACGCGTGGAACAGGTTACGCTTTCAAAGTTTATAGATCTCGGACATTATGAGAGGCATATTAATTATATGCGCGATATTTACCGGGAAAAGACTGCTGCGTTTAAAAAGGCAATAAACAGCACGGAATTGGGGAAAAAGAGCATAATTACCGGCGATGACGCCGGAATGTACTGTTTGGTGCAGTGTGATGTTAAGCTTGAAGAGCTTCACGCGAAGGAGCTGCTGGAACAGAACGGCGTAAAGCTAAGTCTTTTGACAAGCAGTATGGATGACTGCTCGAATACTGATTTTCCTCCGAATACGTATGTGGTAGGCTATGGAGAGATGACGATCTCACAGATACGCGAAGGCGTTGCGCTGTGGTCGAAAATTCTGGCTGAGTATCTTTAATGGCATACTTGATTTTTTGAGGGTTGGCACTATACAAAATCCCGATTATATTGTATAATGATTTTGAAAAGGTTTTAAGTTGCTTTTGTGCAGTTTCATAAAGCGGACATATGGAATTGAGCAGAAGTGATTTTTTAAGGAGGGATTTTTATGAGGCTTAAAAAGACTGCTGCAATTCTGGCAGCCGCGGCAATTGCATCATCAACGCTTGTTCCGGTAACGGTATCTCATGCTGAAGCAACTACGCTGACTGTTGGTACAGATAAGCAGTATCAGACAATTAATGCCGCTCTTGACAAGGTGAAGGAAATTAACCCGCAGGAGGAAGGCAGCAGAGTTACTATTGAGGTTGACCCGGGTGATTATGAGGAGCAGGTTGTATTTGAAAATATCAAATATGTCACACTCCGGCAGGCGCACGGTACTGAAGGAAGGGTTGACTTGCATTGGTATTATTGTACCGGTTATGCTGCGGCAAACTGCGATTTGAGCGGCAAATATAACCCGGATATAGATTGGTATGCAAATCCGCCGAGGGATTCAAACGGAAAGACTTATGCTATCGGAGAGTCGATTCCGGCAGGAACATCACTTACATATACAACTGTAAGCGGTGAAACAAAAACGGAAACAGTCAGAAATGCATCAAACCTCGGTAATACCGGCGGCATGGATAAGATGGCAGCTCTTATATTAAGAAACGGCGCGCAGAATATCACTATTAAAGATTTGAATATTGTAAACAGCGTTCCTGTTTTTGCAACACAGAAGGAAAAGGACGCGCATCTTACACCGTTGGATACATTCCTAAATCTTCCGGACAGAAGCAAGCTCGCTAATTGTACGGAGTATACAGCGGAAGAACCGATTTCTTCGATTGGAGAGGTTTCAAAGGATAAGTATAATAAATATGTGGAAAACAACACGCTGACAGAAGGTCAGAGTGTATGGCTTGCACGTTCGGGCGCGTTCAATGAAAGAGGTCATGCAGTTGCGTATACAGGAAGTGCAGACAAGATTGTATTTGAAAATGTTCGTATAAGAGGCGGACAGGATTCGCTTTATGCCGCAGGTGACAGAGCTTACTTCAAGAACTGTGACATAATTGGCGGAACAGATTACATATACGGCGGCGGAGCATCAGTGTTTGATAACTGTACACTCGGTCTTGAGGGCTTCTCGGATAAGCAGTACGGCTCGCCGATTGCTACCGGCGGACACAGCGCACAGAGAAAGTACGGCTATCTCTTCTATAATTGTACACTTTACAATATGAGAAATAACAACGGTACAAACAACTACGGCGGTCCGTGGCAGGCAGGCTCACAGGTAACATACTATAACTGTGTTATTGACGACAACGGAACTGTAGGAAATTCACCGTTCGTGCTTGACGAAAAGGGTTGGCGCAGATTCGGAGCCGAAAATGGCTTATCGAGAAGCTATGAGTACGGCACAACAAATATAAGCGGTACTCCGGTTGATTTTTCAAAGCGTGTTGTGAATAAGTCAGCTGAAGAAGGCGGTCCGGGCATGGGTACAGTACTTGATCGGTGGCAGATACTTGAGTTCAATCCGAGAAACTACTTCTCAAAGGAATGTGACAGCAAGTTCACAGACGATTGGGATCCAATGAACGTCTCGGCAGAGCTTGCGGAGGTCGATGCTGCAATCGCAGGCGCAAATGTAACGGTTCCGGCAGGCGAGGCAGCATCGGTTGATTTGCCGGCAGCTCCGGAGGGTATCACATTTAAGTGGGTATCAGCATCAAGCAATGCGGTGGTATCAGAGGACGGCACAAAGCTTAACGTTATCAGACCGGCAGCAGGCGAGGCTGCAATCACAACAACCGTAACACTTTATGCAATGGACAACGATACAAAGTTAGGTGATAAGAAGGACGTTTCGGTTACAATCAATCCGACAACAGACACAACAAATGTATTCAATATTCCGGTAAAGATTGAGCAGTCAACCAATGCGGAGAATAAGTATACAGTTACAATCACAAAGAACGGCGCGTTAATCAAGACTGCGGAAATTGCCGTTACAGGCGGAGTTAATACTGCCGAAGGACTAATAGAGGGTATTCCGGCAAGTGCTGACGGTATTGACTACGATGTAAAGATTGTATCGGAAAGCGACGCTTTTGCTGTAACTGCTCCGGTTGACGGAACGACGTCCATCAAGGGTATAACAGGTCAGAATGCTGAATTGAACATTATATCACAGAAGCTTGTTGATAAGACAGCAGACCTCGGAATAAGCGCAAATGCGGCGGACGGAAATCAGACATATAATCTTATTGAGCTTGCCAAGGCAGCAGGCGCAGCAGACGAAATTCTTACATCAGATACAATTACGGTTGAGTTTGATGTTGATATAGCTTCAAAAATGGGCAAGGGAAGCTTTGTTGATATTTCATCAGGAACACCGAGCAACACAAACGGTGCAGCTGCGTCGAGATTCACAATGATTAAGTTGAATAATTCATGGGAACAGATTGACGCCGTAGATAATTCACAGGGCTTCAGCGGCTCATCAAACGGTCCGGGTCAGTGCTTGAATATTACAGGTAAATTTAAGAATATGTACCCGGTAAAGAATCATGTAAGAGTAATCATAAACTACAAGGACGGCACAGTAACAGTTGATGGTGACAACAACGGCGGTTCGGGTCAGTCAAAGGTTCCGTATACCTTTGAATCATTCCCGGAGAATGTTGAAAAGGGTACTGTCAACATGGGATTGTTTGCAGGCAGCACAAGCGATAATTTCACACTTTCAAATGTGAAGGTGACATATAAGGCAGTTGTAACAGGCGATGAGCCGGAGGTTACATCGAAGCCGGAAACAGACGCTCCTTCAACAAACGAACCAGCAACAAATGCACCCGCAACGGACGTTCCTGCAACGGACACCCACGAAACGGAAGACCCCGTAACAGATGCTCCCGTAACTGACGCTCCTGCAACGGACGCTCCTGCAACAACTGCACCTACTCCGATAACAGAGAAGATGATTGTAAGAGCTGAGAAGGAAAACGGCAATACAGAGGTACAGCTTGCGAACATTACAAACGGCGCAGTAATCGCAGTTAAGTATGACAACGGCAGAGTTACAGCTGTAAAGTCAGCAGACATCACAGGTGATACTATGAAGATTGAAGGTATTGAGGCGGATAAGGTTCTCGTATGGGATTCTATTGAGGGCATGACGCCGATATGCGCAGCAAAGGCAGTCAGCGCGGCTTCACAGAAGCCGACGGACGCGCCGCCGACAAAAATCCCTGCAACAGACGCGCCGGGTCCGATAACTGAGGCAATTACAGTTGACTTCACAACAATGTCAAGTGTTCCGGTATACAATGCTGAGGCAGGTCAGGGCTTTGTAGCAGAGTCAAGCTCAATTATGCCGGACGGCTTCCGGAGAGAAGTTGCATCGGCTGACAAGATTTCAGTTTCAGCAGAGGGTGCAAAGATTACAGAAACAAACGGCAGCTATCTTCATGCAAAGACAAACAGCAATGACGGAGATGATTTTAACAACGGCGGTCTTATCTACAGAATTGATACAGGCGCACCGGGAGCATATCACCTTGAGGTAGAGGTTACAGGCACAAGCTCAGACACAAGAGTTGCTCCGACAGGTATGAACAGCGATGACCTCACAGGCACAAAGAACTGGGATAACTGCGGCATGACTCCGAGAACGGTTTCAGCAAAGTGGAATGGTAATGTATGGTCATATGATTTCGGTACAGGCGAGAGCTTTATTGAAATCGAAATTGAGCCGGCAGCGCTTGCATCTGCAAGCAATCCGCAGACAGCAGGCGTCAAGAAGATTACAGTTACTCCGCTTGCAAAGAATGCGGCAGGCGACAAGCCGACTATTCACATTCTCGGCGATTCGACTCAGAAATCATACAGCTTTAATGAAACAATCAGTTCATGGGGGCAGACGCTTAAGAACTACTTTGATTTAGACAAGATTAATGTAGTGAACTACTCAATGGGCGGCAGAGCAATGAAGTCAAATTACTGCGAGGGTCGTTTTGATGAAATCCTCATCAGCGGTCACGAGGGTGACTATGTATTCATTCATTCGGCACACAATGATGAAACTGTAAGTACAAACAGATTCTCAAGAGGTGCGGGAAGTGTAAAGGATAATTTTGAAATTAACGATGCAAACTATAACAAGTGGCTCGATATGTATGTCGAGGCTATCAAGGCTCGCGGCATGACGCCGGTACTTGTTACAGGTATGCCGAGAATTAACTCAAGTACGGGTAAATACAACAGTGGATTCAACCCGAATTCACCGGCGAACATGAAGGCAAAGGCAAAGGCTGACAGCGCTGTAGGCGTTGCAGACCTTTACGAGGGTGCAAAGGCATATATTGATATGTTCGGCAACGGTAAGGAAATCGGATATATATACAACTCGGTTGAAGCCGGTGAAACTCCTGCCAACAATGCAGCTAACGGAGCTAACGGCGATGGTACTCACTACCGTGAGGCTGCCGCAAAGCAGTTCTGCCGTATAATTCTTCAGAGCATCTGTGATCAGGCTAATGCTGAAACGGATGAATACACAGACAAGGCTATAATGCAGTCGCTCGTTCCGTATATGAAGGATGGTGTTGTAAGTGCAGCTAAGTCCGGCGACTGGTCAGCATTATTCCCGGAGATGGCAAGTGATGTAAGTGCAATAGGAGTAATTCCCGGTGCAGAACAGCAGCCGGTTGACAACTTCTATTACAGGACGTTAATAGAAAAGGCTCTCCAGCTCGGTCTTTTACATAAGGACAGCAATAATCTCTTTAAGCCGACACAGACTGTTACGGTAGGTGAATATGCGAGAGGTATTGAAAAGGCATTCGGTCTTGAGGAAAACAGTCTTACAAGTTATACTAAGACATATGCAGAGCTTCAGGCAGAGGGAGCTTCATTGAGCGAGTATGAGGGCGATATATACGCATATTCGGACGAGGCTGTATTGCTTGAGGGTGAAGCAGCAGGTGAAGGCGGTACAACAATAACGGTTGAACAGCCGGAAGGCGGCGTTGTAACAGTTTACAACGAGAGTGCATATCACACTGCCACTGCTGATGTTACTTCGTCAGTAGAAGCGGATAAGGTTATTGCAGATAACGAATACTTTACATTTACAGCTCCGTCAGAGCTTATAAAGAAAACTGACAAGAATGCTAAATTTGCAGGAAACAGTGAGATTTCTACAAGTGCGATGGAAATACGCAATAACGGAACAAAGCAGGCAAAATACACAGCAAAGGCAACAGGAACTGTTACAATGTATCTGTATTTTGATAACACAAAGAGTATTACCTGTGAGAATAAAACTGACGGAACAAAATCAGAAAAGTATATAGAAGGCGAAAAAGCAGATGCGGACAGCAGAGCTAATGTATTCGGAGAAGTTGTATTTAATGTAGAAGAAGGCAAGACGTATGAGCTTTATACAAACGGTGGTACAGGAAGATTATTCGGTATTAAGTACGCATCAAACGACTATCCGCAGAGTACATCAGTTCTTAATGCCAACGGCGGCGATACAATCAGAGTTGTTGCAGTTCCGAATGAGAACTATGTAAACGGCTCGATTATTGTAAACGGTGTTGATGTAAGCACATCTAAGGAATATACATTTGTTCTTGAAGGCGACACGACTGTAACAGCTGCATTCGAATCAGAACCGGCTATGGTTAGTGTGACAAATGTTGCAAGCGATGCAGCTCTTACTCGTGAGGTTATGGGTGCAATTCTTTATGACGCATATCAGCTTGCAGATAAGACAATCATGTCAAAGTATATGGGACAGAACGGCAGTGTTCCGTCACCGGATGACCCGAACTATGACCCGAATATCAAGTATGAGGGTTCGCCGTACATTCCGATTACCGGATGGGGTGCATTAACAGATAAGGGTGAGCTTGCAAACAACCTTTATACAAAGGTAAAGGCTGCGTATAATGCAGGTCTTATCAGACCGGAAACGGGTATTGCGAGAGGTTCGATTGCATTGGGTACAGAGCTTGAGCCGAAGGCAGAGGTGACAAGAGCGAAGGCTGCAAAGTCGCTTGTATTTGCATTCACTCTCACTCAGCCGCTCAGCAATGAAAGCCAGATGCTCCCGGATGGAATTAACCATGCGGCAGAGACTGCTGAAATAGAAGCTCCGAATCCGGATGCTCCTTCAGCAGTTGTACAGTAATTAAGATAAATGTTTTATCGGAAATAAAAAGAATGAGCCGCAAAGCTTCGGTTTTGCGGCTCGTCTTTTTTGTAAGATTATCAATATATAATCAATTCATTGTCTATATTATATCATTTTATCATAAACTTGTCAAATTTTATGGGATAAATAACGCAGGAAGAATTGTGGAATTCATTCCTGCGTTATTGTGTGTTATTTTTGGTATCTCCATGATTTCGGAATTGTGAAACGTTCGATTATTGGAGAAAGTATATTCATAATAATTATGGAAAGAGCAAGTGCCTGTTCGGATAATAACATATTCGAAAAAGCGTATGCGATAAATCCTCCAAAGACCGCAAAAACAGCTCTGCCTGCCGGAGTGGCCGGTGAAGAAGCGTATGCCGGTGCAATGAATACTGCGGTGAGCAGGAGCGAGCCGGGTATAAATTCAGATGTTGAAACGGCTCCTAAGCTTTCTGACACAGTCATTGCGAAAACATATGCCAGAGTATAAAGCAGCGGAATCCGCAGTTGTATAACCTTGCGTATCAGCAGGTAAATTAGTCCGACAATAAGTGTCGGGGCAACTCCGGCACATATGCTGCCGGACGGGATTCCGAACGGGGCTATTATAAGCAGCAAGCATGAAATTGTCAAATAAGCTCCTGCTGCCGGGTGTAAATAGCTTCTCCCAATAAGCCCTACAAATTGCTTGAATACAATAACCGCAATAGCAGCGCCAACGGCGGCAATCCACAGCGGAATTCTGTATGGAAGCATAAGAGCGAATATAACCCCGGTTACTGCGGATTCAAGCTCAAGTACCGCTGTTCTTTTTCTGAATATAAGGTCGCACAGCACATCCGAAATCACTGCGGCGGCGAGAGAAACAAGCACAATCAGCAGGCTTTTGCCGCCCTTTGTCAGTGCGGACATGATTACAGTTGGTGCAAGCGCTATAAGAATATCAGCTCTTATACCGGTAATTGTTCTTTTTGTGTGAATATGCGGAGGATTTGAATGTATAAGCTCGTTATTCATTTGTATATTCCTTTCTGTAAAGTCGTTGTATGCTGTCCATCATATCGCCGATATTTTTCGAAAGCGGAATGCATGAGGGACATACATATGAGCAAGTACCGCAGCGGATACAGTCAAGTATATGATATTTCATTGCCTTGCCGGGTTTATAGTCCAGGGAGGCTTTATTAATCATGAATGGTACGAGGCGCGCGGGGCAGTGAGAAACGCATAGTCCGCAGTGTATACATTTTTTCTGCTTAACAGGCGAAAGCTTTTCAGAGTTTTTGAAAAGCTGAATCGAGTGAATATCCTTTGCCGTTACTGTATCTGCCGAAGTCTGCGCTTCGCCGTTCATAATTCCGTTCACTATAATTCGGTCAGGAACCTCGCTCAATGTGTTTGTTTCCGATATAAGGAAGGAAATAGGCACACCAAAGGGGACGCGGAAGTTTTCCGGCGAGCTTAACGCATTGCCGGCAACGGTCACAATCTGTTCTGTGACCGGTATACCTGTTTTAAGCGTGCGGCTTATATGGTAAAGAACCTCCGGGGTTGTTACCATACATCCGACATCGGAAGGTGTCTTGGCATACGGAATGTTTCTTCCGGCAACAGCTTTAACGAGCATATGCTTGTTTTGCTGAGGGTACTTTGGTTTAACCTTTATAATATTGAGGGTTTCATCGTATCTGACGGCTCCTGTTACGGCATTTATTCCGTCGCTGAAATTGCTTTCAACTGCAATATAAACGGTTTTTATGCCTATAAGGTATTGTAAAATGCGTATTCCCTCTATAACCTCCTCCGCGTTTTCGGCTATTCGTCTTGAAGCGGCGGCAGTATACGGTTCGGAGTCAACCGCGTTGACAATAAGATATTTCGGCGGCTGCGAAAGCAAGGCTTCGCCGCAGAGAAATTCTCCGCCGTTCATGTCTGCTATGCCGGAATTCTGCAAAGCGATAATAATGTCTTTTTTATCAGCGTTTTTGTAATCGGAAATAATACCCGGGTTGTCTATCGGTGTATACAGCTCGTCATTGCTTATAACTATTGTCTTTACGCTGCCGGAAACAGCAGGATAATCCTCAATTCCTATTACGCTGCCGGAAACAGAGCTGTGCAGCGGAAGCTCCCAGCTGTCGGCTGTATGGGCGATTTTCTGACCGAGAGCAACAGTATCTCCTGCTTTAACGAGCGGAGTATAAATAATTCCGTTTTTTCCCGCAAGAGGGTAATAATGCTTGGGACATGACATAACGGGTTTGGATTCAAAAGTCCTGACCTTATCGCGTATTGCGCGGAGAGGTATTCCGCCGCTGAATGAAACTGACATATCGGTAATCCTTTCGTTTTGTTTATTAAAATAATTATAGCATTAAATATGAATTTTGTCAAATAAAAGCAAAAAAATACAGGGATTTAAGGAAGCACTGATTAAATATAGTACGCAGTGAACACAGTCAGATTTTTC
>JAUNPN010000118.1 GCA_030536655.1 bacterium
CCAACCATGTAGCTATCTGCTTTCTTTATGCGACTGAGTTTCCGTGGTTACTCTAGGTGTCGGAACAGTCGCCACCGCTCCATTTCTATCCGGGCTAATTTCTCAACCCTGATTATATTATAACAGAGAGCTACACAAAAATCAATGTAAAAACTGCACAACTATTTACACAATATTTTGTGTATTTTGTTTATAGTATCAATCTTTATTATTGCGTTTAATATCCTTTAAAGTGGGTATTTCTGCCTCTAACAGCTCATTTACAAGCCCGTTAGTTGATTTTCCTTGTGAGGCGGCATAGTCGCTTATAACCACCTTTGCACCCTTTGGGACAACAATCCGCAAATTGTCGTAATTTTTAGCGTTGTATTTGTTTTTAGCTCGTGTTTGAGCTTTACCCTCTGCCATATTATCACCTACCTTTGCTATCACATACAGATTTTTTAAACTACGGTTATATTATAACACATTTAGTATAGTTGCTCAAGTATACATATTTCACAAATATACTTGTACAAGTTTGTACATTTTGCATATTGATTTATACTTGTACAAGTAGTACAATATACTTGTAAGGTTGATAAAGCAACCGCAGGAAAGGAGTAAAACAATGAAGAAGATAACACGCATAAGAAAAGAGGTCATGCTTCTTGCAAATGCTCTGAACAAGAAAATTAAAGACCTGTCAGAGTCTTTAAAGAGAGCGTGGTCAATCATCAAGGCAAAGAAGCTTTATACGAAAATATCCGGTGTAACATTCGGCAGCCGTCAGACCGCTCTTAAAAGGCTCGAAAAGTATGCAAGAGAAAAAGCGGAAATCAAGACCTCACTCGTAAGAGAAAGTGACAACAAAGCAGACCCATCAGCAATTAAAATCATGGTCGCTGTAAACGGTTCCGCTGAATATCATCTGGGTTACGTTCCGGCTGATATTGCCGCCTTGCTCGCTCCGATAATGGACAAGCTTGGACAGCTCCCTATACACTTACTGAGTATAGTTGGCGGTTATGCCGAAAGAGCTACATTGGGTGCAAGATTTGTTATACACATATGAGGAGTACACGGCATGGAAAAAATTCATATGATAGGTCAACGGTTCGGGCGGTTAGTTGTTGAGCGATACGCGGGCATTAAGAGGCGCGGCAAAACGAACGAGGCAAATAAATTGTGGCAATGTAAATGTGATTGTGGTAAATTGACATTTGCAACAACAGGTGACCTAAGGAGCGGCGGCAGGAAAAGCTGTGGATGTCTAAAAAAACAGGGCACCACTACCACACATGGCAAATCTGGGACAAGGTTATATCGGATTTATGCGGGTATGAAGCAGCGTTGTTATAACCCACGTTCGCCAAAGTATCCCCACTACGGCGGCAGAGGTATAACCATTTGTAAGGAATGGCTGAATGATTTCATGAGTTTTTATAACTGGTCAATGTCACACGGATACGCTGATAATTTGAGCATAGACCGAATAGATGTCAATGGTAATTATGAGCCGTCAAATTGCAGATGGACAACAAGCAAAGTACAAGGCAATAATACACGCGTAAACCACAAAGTTCATTTTAAAGGGGAAATTTACACCATTGCGGAATTATCGGAGCTACTTGGCATTAAATATCATGTTTTGCAAAAAAGAGTTATACAGGGGCTTACAGATGATGCGCTACTGGAAAGTATAAGCAAATTTCACAAGCAATAAAAAAGCCTTGTATAAGCCCCAACTTATACAAGGCAGTACACCCACCCGGAGGCGGGTATGTCAACAGTAAGATTATTGTATCACAGCCGCCTCCTAATGTCAAGAAAAAATATTTGAAAAAAGGTATTGACAAGTTTGTTGCTACGTGATATACTATGATTGTAGCAACAAAGGAAGGTGATTAAATGGCTGCTATGAAAAAAGGTACAAAGTTGACTGATACCCCGAAAGACTATATGTTAAGAGTAAGAATGGATAAGCAAACTCTTGACATGTTAGATAAGGTTTGTGAAAACAAGGGGCTTTCTCGGTCTGAAACAGTCCGAAACGGGATTGAAGAAATGTACCGCCGAATAAAAAAATAAAGCGTTGCACCGACTACCAATCAAAACAACGCTTTATAAAATCAAGCCCCCTAAGAGGATTTGATAAATCTATTATATCATATCCTCCGGGGAAAAGCAAGAATTATTTTAGGAGGATTTTTATAAAATGAACATGAAACAGACTGAAATTGACAACACAGGATTTTTAAAGACTGAATATGTCAAGAACGTCACGCATTTCTTTTGCGCGGCGGTTGAGTATGAGTGCAAGCAGTCACACACGGACGATTTACAATATGGTTATGATGGTGTGCTGAGTCGGCTTGCGCACTTTTCTAATGCGTGGTGTGATAAACACGGAGTAAAGCCTATTGTCAGGTTTGAGGACAATTTACTTGAGTATTTTTTCAATCAGAAAAACATGATACCCGGTCATGTGTATTATTGGCTTTCGAGATTTTATGGCGGCCTTTGGGGGCCCGCTGTGGAATATGACAACAGGCATATGCAGACGTATAACGAGTTGCAGAAGCTTTACATAAAGCGACATGGATTTCAGAAGTACAGCGAAAAGGAAGAGGCACGGATTGAAAAGAAAATGCGGCGGATTGTTAGTAATGCTTTCCGCTCCGGGAAGTATGACACGGCATTTAAGCTGTATAACAAGGACTTGAGTGAGTATATAGACAAGAAAGAAGTTGACGCGTTATCCGTTGTGCTGCCCCGTCTGTTCAGCTCCCAATTATTTGACGATTTAGATGAAACAGAGATTGCTGCATATGTATTTGTTATAGGACGTATGCAGGGGCAGCATGACGCTCTTGTGAACGCGCAACTTTAACATTTCTTAACAAATTTGGTCATATAAGATAAGCATAAACAATTACACACATTACAAGCTTGAAACGCTTAAATATCCCACAGCGGCGGTATTTCTTGACTTTCTGCCCCCTTAAAAATGTGTAATTTTGTAAAGTTATGTAAACCTCAACACATAGGCAAGATGTCAACATTTGTCAACACGCTATTTTATAACCTGTGAGGCGGCACCTGTCAATCGTGGCCGCCTCTTGCATATGCGCTTTAACCTTAGCATTTCTTAGCAGTATGCAAATGTTAGCAAATGTTAGCATCACATTTTATTTTAATATTGGCAAGCTTATGATTTAGCGCAATTTGCTTAGCGCTGAGTTTTAGTTGTTCTGCCTTTGTATTCTCAATCAATCCAACCACTTCTTCAAACTCAGCACTTAGTGGGTCCACTCTTTCAAGCTTGCCTTCTGCGCTCTTGATAATGTATATGTTTCTGTTAATCAGTCTTTCAACATCTTTGAGTTCTTCTGCAAGCTGTTCATACTGCGGCATCTGTTTTTGTTCTTCTCGTGTCACTTTTTCACCTCCTTTCATTGAGATATTTTACATCACCCTCTAAAACGCTCATAAATCCGTTTTAAGGCTTTATAACTCAAAATAATATAATTGCATGTTTTTGATATTATTATGTCTTAAAGCTTAATTATGCCCGTTACAGTGCCATCGTATAATAAAACGATATACTTTTACCCATTTTTGAGTAAAACCCCAGAAATCGACCGTCCCGGAGAGGAATAGACATTCATACAAAAATATCGTTACAAGGAAATGACGGGGCATTATGGGGGAAAAAGGCGGAATTTTCCTATACGCGTATATATTTTATATTTTTATTTTTTTTATTTTATTTATTATTATAAAATATAAAATGCCCCAAATGTCCCAAAACCTTATTTTATTTGATTGTTACGGTGTTTTTAAGCGGGGTATTTTATGTTGTATCTTGCTCTATTAGGGAAGTCGGGGCATTTTCACACTCTTGACCATTTCCCATATATTCACATTATATGGTTCTTATTCCTATATTTTTTTAGTACCTGGTCACAAGGGGCATTTTGGGGCAAAAGCGTTTTTTGCCCCAAAAATATCAAATACTGGAAATTACGCCGATTTTTTAACTCAATATGGTATAATGGGCGCAACCCCTTTATAATAAAATTCACCTACATACTTGCCACACACTATGCCGTTTTTTATCATGCGCTGCTTGATGTTGCGCTTGCTCAGAGGCTGCACTTCTTCAGCAATGCACCATTGCCAGTATCGTTCATCAAACTCTGTCTTTTTTATTCTGTCTTTGTTATTTCCTGTAATGGCATAATATGCTTTCAGGTATCGGTGCAGCGTGTCAATATCTTCTCTATATTCTTCTGCCGCCTGTGATGCGCCTGCACACTCTGTGAATTTATACTTGTTATTTATCAGCCGGTGAAGTCCTGCCAATGCCCAGTTTATTATGGCGGATTTTTCTTTCAGCATTAAACTGAGTAAATCGCCTATGCGTTTTTCTTTAGGTATAGGATTACAACATGGAACAACACACATTCTCTCGAATAGATGTCCGCCTTTATCGTCTGTAAAGCTCGGTAAATCGTTACAAGCAAATACTAATCCGCCTCGGAATTTATACGAGAATGCCGCTTGTCCTTTTGGTTCGCAATTTATAGCGTCCCCGCCTGTGAGCTGCTTGAATACAGACGACGCACCTATATCTACATGCTGTTGGTCACCTACAATATTCAATCTTTTGCCGAATAAATAACTTAAAGCGAATTTATTACCCCTCTCGTCTGATAGCTTTTGAAGCTCAACCGCCGCCGTATTTTCTACCCCCACAATATCAGACAACAACCCCAAATATTGAGATTTGCCGGTATTTCCAAGCGGTGAATACAATATTAGGCATTGTTTAACTTTGTATACCGGGATATTAGAAATTAATAAGCCTGTCCATTCCTGCAGCAATGCTTTCTTACTTTCGTCAACAACTCCGTCAGATGTACACAAGTCATTCATGAACTTATCAAACACCGGCATTTCACGACTATCCGCCTCATAATCCGCGTTAATCTGATATGTATATACCACTTCCGGAGTATGCTGTATAAGTCTACGGTTTTTTATGTCATAAAGTCCGTTTCTGAAATTGATATACCTATCCTCGGTGTTTATATTGTCATGTTTGCGCACATGGCTTTTATCAGCAAGCAGCAAGCCGCGTGTATTATTAAGCAGCGCAAGACTTATGTGTCTTGTAGGTATAAAATCACCTATCATACCATTAAGCATATTATTATTGTATGGGCTGTATACGCCGTTTTCATACACATATACAGTTTCCTTGTCGCTGTTTGGGCTGCGCAACTGAATGTAATCAACCGCCGCCGCTATTCCCTTTGCTAATTGTGCCGGTTGGATATGTACTTTTACATTCCCCTGTCTGTCCTCGGTTGTATATACCCACGGCGGATACTTATAATTACCTTGCGCTGATGCGGCGGCTAACAGCTGCTCTAAATCCTCTTTGCTGCGTCCCTCGTTTATATAGTCGGTAACATCTCCGTGCTCCTGCTCTGATGTGGTTGTCCATTTCACAATAAACGCATACTTTAAAAGGTCACGCACTACTTGTTCGCGCAATTTTTGACCGGGCGCATCATTATCTTCAAGTACAATAACAGTAGCGCCTTTAAAATATTTTGCGTACTCTGTCCGCCAATCGCCCGCTCCTCCGGCTGTTGCAGCTGTATACCCCAGCTTCCGGAGCGTTTCAACATCTTTTTCACCCTCAACATAATACACCGGGTAACCGTCTTGAACAGCTCTGATAAGCCGGGGGAGGCGGTATAGCGTATGTTGAAAACCTTGCGGCGGATAGATGTAACAATCTTTTTTCTCGTCAACTATTACATAGCGTATGTATTTTTTGCCGCCTCCCTCATAGCGTACTTTAGAATAAAGGTATTTACCGTTTTCATCGGTATATTTGTATTCATCAACAAAACGGCATTCTTCACCTGCTTGTTGTGATATGCCATACCCCAGCTTGTCCCGCCACTCATAAGAAATTTTTTCTTTGCCGATTATGTCAGACCATTCAAGACCTACCGCTTCCAGAATATCAGCAGTGTTACACCCGGCATGGCAGTGAAACAATATTTTTCCGTTTTTAAAGCTTACTGTTAAGCTCGGCTTTTTATCCTCATGGGTAGGACATGAGCATTGAAAACTATTTTTACCGCGCCACTGTACACCCTTAAAATGTTGCTCTAACTCCTTTAATGTCATCTGTAGGCTTCACCCTCTCTATTCTGCTACTCTGCGTATGCCGTGAACGGATATAACATTGTCCGCCGCCTGTGCGCCGTTATGTAGGTAATCGCTTAACACGCTCATATTGATTAAATGCTTGCGTCCTATCTTTACACTCGGTATCGCCTCACTTGCCACTAACCGCCGTAAAGCTCTTTCTGTCAGGGCTGTATCCGGGTCGGCTGCTTTAAGCTCTGCTATAGCCTGTTTTATACCGCGCATAGGCGGCATAGCGTTATTAGCTACCGTTGGTATTGTTTCAATCATTTATAGCCGCCTCCTCACTATCATCATCTAAAACAAGTAAGTCCCCGATAGAGCAGTCAAAATACTTACATAAAGTATTTAAAACCCTGCCCGATATTGACTTGCTGCGCCTGTAGTATAAGTTGGTAAGCGTGGTTCTTGATATGCCGGTATCTTTTGAGATTTGGGACATCTTAACAAGTTTTCTACCCGCCAATACTGATAAATTGTTGTTTAACATTGTAATACCTCCAAAAAGTCAATTATTTTTCTGTTTCGTTCAGATATTCATTTATAAGTTCAAATATCTGAA
The DNA here is from genome assembly GCA_030536655.1 of bacterium. Classification (GTDB taxonomy): domain Bacteria; phylum Bacillota; class Clostridia; order UBA1381; family UBA1381; genus UMGS1958. The sequence goes on from JAUNPN010000118.1 coordinate 6,776, forward strand.
CATTTTGTTATGCTTTTATCTTAACACACAATTTAGCATTTGTCAATATAAACACTCAAAAAATGTTTTTTTACTTTGATTTTTTGTTTTAGGCTTGACAAATCGTCCAATATATTGTACAATTATTGAAAAGGAGATGATTTTATGATTATAAGCAATTTAGCAGTACTGTTAGCTGAAAGAGGATTGAAGATAACAAAAGTATCACGGGACACAAAAATATCACGTACTACGCTTACGGCTCTTTGTTCCGGTGGTGAAAAGGTAAAAGGGGTACAGTTCGACACCTTAAACACGCTATGCAGCTATTTAAATGTACAGCCGGACGCAATACTAAAACATTACCCTATAGACTTTACGAATATAGTAATAGGTGAGATAGTTTTTTCAGATTGCCACGATTTGATGATTGCACAAACTGAAATATGCGTATATTACAAGAAAGGCATAAGGGATATTGAAAACTATTTTGTTTTAAATGCCACCATTGATTGTTTTCACGAGTTCTTTTACGCTGCCTCCGGAGAAGAAGAGGAGCGTTACGATGTATCTATTTCTCTTTCTTTGTGTGAAAATGGCGAGTTTTTACCCTCGGCACCTCTGTATGTAAAAAATGAATTAAGAGAAAAAATTATAGGTGAGCTAAAAGCGAATAAAGATATAGAACGCACTGCAGGAAATGATTTTAGTATTAGTTATAGCTTAGAGGACGTTTTAGGGAGGTGACAACTAATGGCAACAATAAGAAAACGGAATAACACATATCAAATCCGTGTGTCTGCCGGATATGACAGCAGCGGCAAGCAAATAATCAAAGCCAAAACATGGAAGCCTGAGCCTAACATGACAAAAAGGCAGATAGAAAAGGAGCTTGAAAAGCAAGCGGTATTGTTTGAACAGCAAGTACAGACAGGACAATTTCTTGACGGTACAATAACATTTACTGAATTTGCCGAAAGGTGGTTCAAAGACCATGCAGAAAAGCAGTTAAAGAGCCGCACGGTTACAAGATATAAGGAGCTAATGCGGCGGATAACTCCAGCAATAGGTCATATAAAGCTATGCCGCCTCCAACCTCACCATCTCATGGAGTTTTACAACAACCTCGGAGAAACAGGGGTACGGCTTGACACTAAATATAAACCCTGCGGCGGCTTTAAAGAACGCATTGCTGCTGTGGGTTATACTCAAAAAGCATTATCTGAATTATCCGGGGTTTCTCTTACGGCTATAAGGTCATGCGTCAACGGCAGAAACATATCCAAAGGCACAGCAGACCGAATAGCGGCGGTAATTGGGGCCCATGACCTATTCACCCGGGCCGAGGGGAAAACCACACTTTCAGATAAAACTATATCCGAATATCACCGCCTCATATCCTCAATACTCACCGCCGCCGTGCAATGGCAAGTACTACCATCTAACCCTTGCGAAAGAGTGAAGCCGCCGAAAGTAGAGCAGAAAGAGGCTGTTTCATTAGAGCCTGAACAGGCGGCGGCTTTAATTGAGTGCTTACAATCAGAGCCGATAAAATACCGCACCGCAATTATGCTACTGCTGTATACAGGGTTCAGACGTGGGGAGTTATGCGGCTTAGAATGGGGAGATATTGACCTTGACAACGGAATTGTACGAGTAAATAAAACCGTGCTTTATTCTGCCGATAGGGGAGTTTATGAGGACAGCACGAAAACTCATAGTTCAGTCAGAGCCGTTACTATTCCGACGGATATGATAACACTGCTAAAGCAATACAAAACAGAGCAACAGCGGCGGCGGCTGTCAATGGGTGACCAGTGGAAAAACAGCGGAAAAGTATTTACATCTGAATACGGCGCAATTATAAACCCGGACACGCTTTCCACATGGTTCAAGAAATTTGTGCATCGTAACGGCTTACCAGATATACACCTGCACAATCTGAGGCATACCGCGGCGGCTCTGCTGATTGCCGGAGGTGTTGACATTGCCACGGTATCAAAGAGGCTTGGACACGCAAACAAGACCACCACATTAAACATTTACACCCATGCTATAAAGTCTGCTGATGAGGCGGCTGCTAACACCCTGCAAGATATTTTCAACAATGCCAGAAACAGAAAAATAGGTTGATTTTTAACGTAATAAAGGACAAATAAAGGACAAAATCAGATTTTACTACAAAAATAAAAACAGCGTAAGTTTCAAAAAGTGTGATACCTACGCTGTTTTTCAATGGTTGCGGGGGCCGGATTTGAACCAACGACCTTCGGGTTATGAGCCCGACGAGCTACCGAGCTGCTCTACCCCGCGATATTTATCTCTCTCATCGAGTACTTATATATAATAACATAAATTTTCGGCAAAGTCAAGTGGTTTGTATGAAGTTTGTATATATTGTATATTTTGCACCGGAATTCGAAAAAAAATACAACCATTTATACAAAGCCTTTTATAAGGTATTCCTGAAAAGCTCAGCCTTTAAAAATACAGGCGAAAATTTTTATATAACACATTATTTCCCGGCTTCGCCGTGAAGCCATGTAATTGCCTTTACAACCTCTCCCGCTATTATCAAGCCTGCCGCAGCCGGTACAAAGGCAGTACTTCCCGGAATGCTTTTTTTCGGCATTCCGTTTCGCTCCGCTCCGTTCTTTTCTTGAGCTGCATCCTCATTTATGTGTACAGAAATCGGTTTTTCTTTTGAATATACTACTTTTAAGCTTTTTATACCGCGCTTTTTCAGCTCACGGCGCATTACTCTTGCAAGAGGGCATACCGATGTTTCATATATATCTGCTGTTTCAAGCATTGACGCCTCAATCTTGTTTCCGGTACCCATACTCGATATAATCGGTACACCGGCTTCTTCCGCGCGTACGGCAAGCTCTATTTTCGCCGTTACGGTATCAATGGCATCCACTATATATGAATATTTGCTAAGGTCAAATGCATCTGCGTTATAAGGCATATAAAAGCATTTATGCTCTGTGATTTTTATCTCCGGATTTATTGCGGTAGCCCGTTCGCGGATAAGCTCCGTCTTTTCTCTGCCTATTGCGTCCGTCACAGCTATAATCTGACGGTTCAGATTGGTGGGGCTGACAGTATCATCATCAAACACATCGATTGCACCTACGCCGCTTCTTGCAAGGGCTTCGACGACATAGCCGCCCACTCCTCCGACGCCGAATACCGCTATACGCGCGTTTCTCAGCTTTTCCATATTTTCTTTTCCGAATAACATTTCCGTTCTAGAAAAACGACTGCTCATTTCCTTCATCACCCCTGCTTTGCATTATTTATGTATGTATTGCAGAAATCCTCTGCTTTTTTGAAATCTATAGTACTTTTTAAATAATTGATTTCATCATAATTGTTTGTTTTTTGGTTATACAAAACTCTTGCGTTTCTCATTATTTCATTCCTGTTTTTTCTTATGCTTATAATTTCATCTTTAATCAAGTCGCGGTATTTTTCATCGGCTTCATTTTCAACATCGTAAACCTTCAGGCATTGATCCGGCACCGGTATCATACTGCTGAGCTTTATTTTTGCAAGCAGCCTGCCCTTTCTGTTGAGAAGCCTTACAATAGGGATTATACTCTTTCTCGGTACATGCTTACCGTCCCTGATATAATAATCGCTGCTTTTTGGGGAAGACAGCGGAGCAAAATATTTGAATCCGTTGACCTCCAACACTGCTCCCAGATATTTGCGCTCATTTATATATTCCGCACCTTTGGCATAAAGCACATGATCGTCACATTGCTCCAGATACTCGATATATTCATTATCTATGCTGTAAAGCTTCAAATTATCCATCATCAGACCTCTTAATAAAAAAAGGGCTGCCACCGGGCAACCCAATAAACATCTCCACTTAGTGGCAGGAGCCATCCTGAATTTAATACTCTCCACTTAACGGCAGGAGCTTTCCGATATGGGGATTATCCCGAAAAAATCTGTTTTATTTTAAAGAGATATATCCCCTCTGCATTTTTATTTTATCATAAAACATCGTAAATGTCAATATTTTTTGACCAACTTTTCAACATTTTTTGACGAGAAATGTTTTGTAAGTTTTGTTAATCTGCATTAAAAAACGTTTACAATACTATAATCCGAATTCCTTTGCGTTTGGGAAAAGAGAAGCAAGCAGATTGCCGTCAGAAGCGACGCCGACGTAT
>JAUNPN010000119.1 GCA_030536655.1 bacterium
CATCCTCAAAATCATCTCCATCATCTGTTAAATCATATGAATCCTCATAATCCTCAACAGTATCGGTTCTGCGTACCGGAGCAACTATTTTATCTTCTTCCTTCATCAGTTCTCTGCTCACAAGCGGTTCATCCGCAAGTACTGCATGGAGATCTTCCAGCATCTCTGAAACAGTCTGATAACGCTTCGCCTGCTCCTTTGCAATCGCCTTCATTGTTACATAAGCCAAATCCTGAGGAATATTCATATTTACCACACGGACATTAACCGGCTCCTTTTCAAGATGCATCAATGCAACCGAAACTGCAGTTTCTCCGTCAAACGGAACCTTGCCGGTAAGCATTTCATAAAGCACGATACCCAGTGAATAAATATCGGAACGAGCATCTGTAAAGCCGCCTCTTGCCTGTTCCGGCGAAATATAGTGAACAGAGCCTAAGGCAGTTCCTCCAACAATTGTTGTATCGGACGAAAGCGCTCTTGCTATGCCGAAATCGGTTACCTTAAGAGTTTTATCCTTCGTCATTATAATATTCTGAGGTTTTATATCGCGGTGAATAATATTCTTCGCATGAGCTTCACTCAAACCCTGACCTATCTGAATACAGTAATCACATGCCTCCTGCCACGGCAATGCACCCTTTTCCTTTATGTAGTCCTTAAGAGTGCGTCCGTCAACAAGCTCCATTACCATATAATTTACTCCGTCGTCTTCACCGACGTCAAAAACAGACACTATATTATTATGAGTAAGGCTGGCAGATGACTGAGCCTCCTTGATAAAGTTCTTTACAATATTTTTTTCGCCTTCAAGCGCGTCACGAAGAACCTTTACAGCCACATATCGGTTAAGAAGCGTGTCCTTCGCCTTGTACACGGACGCCATGCCTCCGGTACCTATCTTTTCCATCACGTCATACCTGCCGCTGAGTATATTTCCAATGAGATTATCACTGTTCATAATTCAAGTTGTTCCTTTCCGGCATAAGCCTTATCTCTGCACTGCTTATCTTACATTTTCCTGATTGCTGCCACCGTTATATTATCGGTTCCGCCGCGCTCATTTGCCATATCTCGAAGTGTTTCCGCCGCAGTCTGCAAATCCCGTGAATACTTAACACAGTTAAATATTTCATCGTCTTCGGTCATGTTGGACAGTCCGTCTGAGCATAGCAGGATAGTCTGACCTTTGTACGGTTCTATTATTATATCCACCTTTACATTCTTTTCCGCGCCCATTGCACGCGTTATAAAATTCTTTTTGGGATTGGTTTTTGCTTCACAAGGAGTCAGTCTTCCCATTTCAACCAGTTCCTGAACATAGGAATGATCGCGCGTAATCTGACGGACTGAATATCCATCTATCGCATATGCCCTTGAATCGCCCACATGAGCAGTTATAAGCTTATCGCCGTATATCATTGAAAGCGTTGTTGTTGTCCCCATTCCCATGACCTTATAATGGTCATCAGCATAATTATATATTATTGAATTTGCATCAATAAACGCTCTCCTTATAATCTCGGCGGCCTCAACATATTCCAGTCCCTCATGAAGGTATTTTGCAATATGATTTTCAATTATATCAACTGCCATTAGGCTTGCAACCTCGCCCGCTTGATGACCTCCCATGCCGTCAGCCACTATAACATAGGGATAAGCACTGTCGTTCTCAACATGATAACTGTCCTCATTAATTTTTCTTATTCTTCCCACGTCGCTTACTGCACCATACTGCATCGTAATCACCTTAACCTTCATCAATAACCTTTTTTCTGAGCTGTCCGCACGAAGCGTTTATATCACTTCCAAGCTCACGGCGTATTGTCGCATTAATACCAAGCTCCTCCAGAAGCTCTTTAAACCCCTGTATTTCCTCTGCACTGCCCTTTCTGTAGCTGCGCTCTCTTACCTTATTTACCGGTATAAGATTTACATGACCATGGAGCGGACGCACAAGCTCTGCAAGAGCTCTTGCATTATCCTTACTGTCATTAACTCCATGAATGAGCGAATATTCAAAGCTTATTCGTCTGCCGGTCTTATTAATATAATAACGGCAAGCCTCCATAAGCTCCTTTATTTTCCATTTATGGTTTACAGGCATTATTTCATCTCTTATTTTGTCATTAGGCGCATGAAGGGATATTGTCAGTGTAATTGGCAGTGCCTCATCCGCAAGCTTTATCAGTCCCGGTACAACTCCGCAGCTGGAAAGCGTTATATGCCTGTATCCTATATTAAGACCATTTTCATGATTAACGTTGTGAAGGAATTTTATAATATTGTCATAATTATCCATAGGCTCGCCTATTCCCATTATAACTATGTTTGATATTCTTTCGCCAATATCCTTTTGTGCAAATATTACCTGATTAATTATTTCTCCTGCTGTAAGTGAACGATATAATCCACCTATCGTTGAAGCACAGAACCTACACCCCATACGGCAGCCGATTTGCGAAGAAATACATATTGTCAGACCATGATGGTAACGCATAACAACACTTTCAATACAATTCCCATCAGGAAGCTCAAACAGGTATTTTATAGTACCGTCCAGCTTTGACACAAGCTTAAGCCGTATTTTAAGAACGGAAATATATGTATTTTCCTTAAGCTTCTGACGAGTTGCCTTTGAAAGATTTGTCATTTCATCATAATCCTCAACACCCTTATGAAGCCACGCAAAAATCTGTTCCGCTCTGAACTTAGGCTCGCCCATATCCTTTAAATATGAAATAAGCTCATCAAACTCAAAATCCTTTAAATCAATCATTTCTCACTTTCCTTATCATGCACACATAAAATCCGTCTGTTCCATCAATATGCGGATAAAAGGTCTTTTCGTATATTTTTTCAAAACCGCTTCTTTCCGCAATAAAGCGGTCAGTCACACCGTTATTCTCTTCTTTCTCAATTGAACAGGTAGAGTACAGCAATGCTCCTCCCTGTTTAAGATATTTTGCCGCATTTTCAAGTATCTGTTTTTGCAGCGTGGTTATATTTTCAACGTCTGTCCGGCGCTTCCTCTTTATATCCGGTTTTCTGCCGATAATTCCTGTTCCGCTGCAAGGTACATCACACAGAACCTTATCCGCCTTTCCGCAAAGCTCCTTTACAAGCCTTGAAGCATCACCGACCTGTGCGGAAATAATAGTTATTCCAAGCCTTTCCGCATTCTTTTTTATCAATTCAACCTTATGTGCATAAATGTCAAATGCAAGAATTTTACCTTTGTTATTCATCATCTCTGCCATCTGGGTTGTTTTTCCTCCTGGGGCTGCACACATATCAATTACTGTTTCCCCAGGCTCCGGCTTAAGAATGAGCGCACTCTGCATTGCTGCCATATCCTGTACTGTATAATACCCTTCATTATACAGAGTGTCGCCTGCAATATCAAAGCCGTCTGCAATTACTGCACAGTCCCTTATCTCTGCCGAAACTCCTCTTTCTTTAAGCTTTTCACAAAGCCTCTCCGCACTTATTCTCAGCGTATTAGGTCTAAGCACGAGAGACTGCGGCTTTTCAAATGCCTGCATCAGCCTTTCGGTAAATTCAAAACCGAAATCATTAATCCATTTTTCACACATATCCTTCGTAAATGAATATTTTACTGAAAGGTATTCCGTTTTTTCTTCCGGATATGGGATTTCCGTTACCGATGCGTTTCTCAACAGTCCATTTACATATCCGGCAGACGCACTGTGTCCGTATCTGCGCGCAAGACGCACACTTTCATTCACTGCCGCTCTATCCGGAACAGAATCCATAAATTTTATCTGATATAATCCTGTACGCAGGATTATAAGTATATATTTTGATATTTTTTTCAGCTTTACCTTTGAAAGCCTGTTTATCATATAGTCAAGAGTAAGCTCTTTATCAAGCGTACCGTAAACAATACGCGAAAAGAAATCTTTATCCTGCTTTGACATATTTTTGCCGGCAAGCGCGTTCTTGACGGCAATATTAGAAAATGCACCGTTATAGGTTATTTCATAAAGCGTTTTTACCGCCAATTCGCGTGTGTTCATTCAGTCCTCCAATATATGCCTCTGTTAATCTCTGCGTCTATTGGCTAACATAACTAATCTCACGAATTGAAGCGCAGTAGATGCTGCTGCGGCAACATATGTCATAGCCGCCGCCTTTAATACCTTTCTCGCACCCTTTATTTCATCCTCATCAAGCATATACATTCCTTCAAGAGTGTTTATTGCACGCCTGCTCGCATTAAACTCAACAGGCAGTGTTACAAGCTGAAATACAAGCACAAGTCCGAAAAGTACTGCACCGAACATCGCAAGATTGCCCAAACCTAAAATAATTCCTAAAATAAACAGCGGCATCGAAAGCATATTTCCTATTCTTACTACCGGATAAATCCCATTTCTTACCTTTATCGGAACATACCCCTGCTGATGCTGAACCGCATGACCGCATTCGTGCGCCGCAACACCTATTGCCGCAACAGAAACAGAGTCAAAGGTTGAATCTGAAAGACTAACCACGTTTGTTGACGGATTAAAATTATCTGTCAGATTTCCCGCAATTCTTACTATTTTTACATTCTGAAGTCCGTTTGCGTCAAGAATTCGTCTTGCCGCCATTGCACCCGTTATTCCATGTCTGTTAGCAACGTCCTTGTATTTATTAAATGTTCCGTTTACTCCGAACGAAGCAAAAAGTGTAAACAAAAAACCGATTATTACAAGTACATAAGTAGGGTCATAATAGTAAAACATAATTTTCTCCTTAAACAAGGACTGTTCCGATTTCTATCTCGTGTCCTCTTGCATAGTCCTCTACATTCATCTTCCTGCTCCCGGGGAACTGCGCGGTTTTTATGCAGACTGCATCTTCTCCGCAGGTCACAATTAAACCGCTGTTTTTACGAAGCTCCGTAATTTCTCCCGGAGTACCGCTTGCACTGCACTTAACTGCCTCTGCAATTTTTAAAATCTCTCCCTTATATGAAGTATACGCCAACGGCCATGAATTCATTCCATTTATAAGACGGATAATTTTGTCCGCACTGAGCGTCCAGTCAATTCTGCCATCCTCGCGCGAAATTTTTTCCGCATAGGTGGCTTCCTCATCATTCTGTTTTTCGGGAATTATATTATCAAGCCTTTCAAGCGTTTTAACAAGCAAATCCCCGCCTATTACGGCAAGTCTGTCAAACAGCTGCTCCGCAGTTTCATACTCACCTATTTCCGTTTCAGCCTTGCTTAACATATCTCCGGTGTCAAGTCCCTTTTCCATCTGCATAATTGTAACTCCGGTTATTTTATCACCGTTTATAATCGCGCGCTGAATAGGAGCCGCACCTCGGTATTTAGGCAGAAGTGATGCATGGACATTAATACAGCCGTATTTCGGATAATCAAGAATATATGACGGAAGAATTTTTCCGTATGCCGCAACAACAATTACTTCCGGTTTAAGCTCATCGAGAATCGGGAGCAAAGCCTCATTTCTGAGACTTTCCGGCTGATATACCGATATTCCTGCCGCTTCGGCAGCCTTTTTTACGTCTGTAGGCGTCAGCTTGTGACCCCTGCCCTTTGGCTTATCCGGCTGAGATACAGCACCTACAACCTCACAGCCTGCCTCAATCATTTTATTAAGCACCGCCGAAGCAAAGTCCGGCGTACCCATGAATAAAATTCTCACATCTATCTCCTTATTGTTCCAGATACTTTGTAACTCTCGCCGTAAAAAGCTTTCCATCTAAATGCTCGCACTCATGGCAGATTGCCCTTGCAAGCAGTTCCTCACCCTCAATTTCAAACCAGTTTCCGTCACGATCTTGAGCCTTCGCCTTTACATACATAGGTCTTTCTACCTCACCGTATACTCCGGGAACACTCAGGCAGCCTTCCTGACCATTCTGACTTCCGCTTGTTTCAATGATTTCAGGATTTATCAGCTCAATGCATCCGTCACCGACGTCAATCACTACCGCACGCCTTATAATTCCAACCTGAGGCGCTGCAAGTCCTACACCCTCATGCTTCTGCATTGTTTCATACATATCGTCAAGTAATATATGAAGTCTTTTATCAAATTTCACAACCGGCTTACATACCTTTGTAAGTACGTCATCGCCGCGTAATCTTACCTCTCTTATAGCCATTTTTACCTCCGAAACACAAATTAATTTATATTTGTTGGATTTTTATCAATTATTATCGAAACATTTCTGTAGTTCTCATTTTTGCGACAGCTTTCCATTGCTTTTTTTAAATCTGCATTATACACATCATCATCGGCGCATTTTATTATCATACGAAATCTGTACCTGTTGTTTATTTTCGTTATTGATGCAGGAACCGGGCCAAGAACCTGTACACGGCTGTCAAGCTTCCGCATATCGCCCATAAGCTTTCTGAAATATGCCGCACACCGTTCAACCGCACTTGATTCCGTCCCTGAAAATAAAACGACTATCATCTTAGAAAACGGAGGATACCACATAAGCTTTCTCAGTTCTATTTCTCCCTTATAAAAAGAATAATAATCATGCGTCGTCACAAGGCTTACCGCCTCCGCTTCAGGGTTATATGTCTGAATTACTGCTCTGCCCGGCTTTGTACCTCTCCCGGCACGTCCCGTTACCTGCTCCAGCATTGAAAACGTTCTCTCCGCAGAACGAAAATCATTGATATGAAGCATCGTATCCGCGCTTACCGCGCCGACAAGAGTTACATTTTCAAAATCAAGTCCTTTTGCAACCATCTGAGTTCCGACAAGAATATCTATTTTTTCCTTATCAAACTTTTCAAGCAGCTTTTCATGCGACTGTTTTTTACCTGTTGTATCAATATCCATACGAATAGTTGTAGCTTCCGGAAAAATTCTGTGAACCTCATCCTCAACCCGCTGTGTGCCGCCGCCGAAAAATCTTATATATTTACTTCCGCATTTAGGGCATAAGTTATAGTTATGCACCGTATAGCCGCAGTAATGGCAGCGAAGCATATTATCAAACTTATGGTATGTAAGTGAAATATTGCAATGCGGGCACTGAACCGTATATCCGCAGCTGCGGCACGATACAAATGTAGAAAATCCGCGCCTGTTAAGAAAAAGTATGGTCTGCTCCTTACGCTCCAGATTAATTTTCATCTGCCGGTAAAGAGTTCTTGAAAACATACTCCTGTTTCCTTCCGCAAGCTCATTCCTCATGTCTGCTATCGCAATCGGCGGCAGCTTAGCTTCATTAAAACGCTTCTTCATTTCAATCAGAATATATTCGCCGCTTTGAGCCTTGTAATAGCTTTCAACAAGCGGTGTCGCGGAGGCAAACACAATCGGCGCTCCAAACTGCTTTGCACGGTACAGTGCCACCTCACGCGCATGATACCTCGGTGACATATCCGATTTATAGCTTTCGGAATGTTCCTCGTCCATAATTATTATTCCGATATTGTCAAGAGGTGCAAACACAGCGCTTCTTGCACCGATTACTATGTCAGCTTCACCGCTGTATATCCTGCGCCACTGGTCATACCGCTCCCCCTTTGAAAGTCCGCTGTGAATAACCGCGACGCGTGAATCAAATCTTGAAACAAATCTTGATACCATCTGCGGAGTAAGTGAGATTTCCGGTACGAGTACAAGCGCGGTTTTACCAAGCTTCAAAATATAATCTATTGACTGTAAAAAGACCTCGGTTTTTCCGCTTCCCGTTACACCATGAAGCAAAAACGCACCGCCGCCGTTATCCGCTGAATTGGTTATTTTCTCAATTGCGGTTCTTTGTTCTTCCGTAGGCTTAGGAGCAGAAGTCTTGTTAAGATTCATATTGATAAACGGGTCACGCTCCATGGAATAATCGTATACCTCGGCAAGTCCCTTCTTCACAAGCTCATTCACAGACGCCCGGCTTATGCCTGATTCCTTAAGCATGTCCGCCAAAGGCATAGCATCATGGGAGCAGAGAAACTCATATGCTTTTTTCTGCGTATGCGCACGCGCGCCGATTGCATCTTCATCTTCCGTATAAAGCGCGCGCACAAACTTTATTTTTTTTTCCTTAACCTCACGCCCTGAAACAAATTTACGTGAAAGCTCATTACTTTTAAGCATTTCACGCACAGCGGACGAAACATCATGGTCAAAGTGTGAGAGCAGTTCATGACGCTCCATACTCCCCGCACTCTTTATTATATCCGCAATTTCTCGTCTTACCCCGCTCAGCTCTGAATCCGATTCCGTAACGGATAACATTTCCTTCATTTTTATGGCGGTACCCGCAGGAACTACCGTATTTATAAGCTCACAATAGCTGCACAGATACCGCTCGTGCATATATTCAATAACGTCAAGCAGCTTTTCTCCAAAAACAGGCTTATCATCAGCAATGTATCTTACACTCTTTAATCCATTTGTTTCGCCGTCCTCATGAATTCCGACACAAAAGCCTTCAATTTCACGATTTCCTCTTGCAAAAGGAACAACAATCCTTCTTCCTATTTCCATCTCTGATTTAAACTCATCCGGGACCGCATAGGAAAAAGCCTTATCGACCGCCTTTGAAGAATTGCTTACGATTACATCAATTACCATTTGCAATTAATCGTCAAATTCATGCTCAACAATCGTTTCTCCGTAGGTTATACCATTCTCATCAGGCTCCGGTTCCTCTATTGCTCCGGTTTCCTGCTCAACGTAGTTATGGATTGCCGCATACTTTTCCTGCTCATATCGTTCCGCAAGCTTTAATGCCTCTGAACGCACATATCCAACCTTACCGCTTGCAATTTCCTGCACCGCAACCGTTACCGGCTTATCGAAATAGAGATCCTTTAAATCCTTGATATCCATTTCTTCCTTTTCCGCTTTCTGTTCTGTTCCTACCATTCTTGCTCTCTTTGCCGCCATTGAAACCAATGTATAACGGCTGTCAACACATTTGTCAAGCTGTGTAATTCCCGGTTCTATCATCATAATAATTACATCCTTTCCTTATTTACAATTCCTATTACTTCATTAACACATTCTTCAAGGTTGTCGTTTATTACCTTATAGTCATACTTATCACTTTGCTGTATCTCCCATTCAGAAGCTGCGATTCTCTTTTCGATAACCTCAATAGCTTCGCGTCCTCTTTCCACGAGCCGTTTTCTAAGTTCATCCATACTCGGCGGCAGAACAAAAATCAGTACCGCGTCATCAATGATATTCTTCACTTGAAGCGCTCCCTGAGGCTCAATTTCAAGAAGAACATCCCTCCCGGCATCCAGAGCTTCTTCTACACGTTTCTTATTTGTACCGTAGTAATTCCCGTTATACTGAGCATACTCAAGCATTTCTCCATCCCGTATCATACGCTCAAACTCATCTCTTGATACGTAAAAGTAGTTTACTCCTTCTTCTTCATTCTCGCCTTTTTCGCGTGTAGTGTTTGATATTGAGAGATAAATATCCACACGCTTTATCAGTTCGCTGCAAATTGTACCCTTTCCGGTTCCGGACGGTCCCGACATTACAAAGAGCTTTCCCCTGTTATTCGTTTTCATATCTATCCTCTGCCTCCTCTCCTTCAAGACGCTTGCTTATTGTTTCCGGTAGAATAGCGCTCAGAACAATATGCTCCGAATCCATTACAATTACCGCTCTTGTACGTCTGCCGTAAGTCGCATTTATAAGCATTCCCTTATCCTCCGATTCACGGATTGCCCGCTTTACCGGCGAAGAATCGGGTGATACAACCGCGATTACACGGTTCGCCGCAACCATATTTCCAAAACCTATATTAATAAATTTCATTGCTCCCTCTGTTTATTCAATATTCTGAATCTGCTCTCTGAGCTTTTCAATCTCTCCCTTTAACGTAACGACTATTTTTGCTATAGCAAGATCCTGCGCCTTAGAACCTATTGTATTAACCTCGCGGTTAATCTCCTGAATAAGAAAGTCAAGCCTTCTTCCCGCAGGCTCTCCGCTTGCAATTATCTCGTTGAACTCGTCAAAGTGGCTCGAAAGCCGAACTGTTTCCTCGTTCACTGCTACCTTATCCGCAAAAATTGCCGCTTCTGTAAGTACGCGCGCTTCGTCAACAGTTCTGTCCTCAAGAACCTCTTTAATTTTTGCATAGAGTCTTTCCCTGTATTCCCTGACCGTCTGAGGCGAACGTTCCTCCACCTTTGCTGCAAGCTCCTTCATATATGCAACTCTCGCAACAAGATCCTGCTCTATTCTTTCACCTTCACGGCTGCGCATTGCGACAAACGCGCTTAACGCTTGTTCCATCACTGACTTCACAGCCTGCCAAAGAGCTTCTTCATCTTCCTCACGCCGCTCGGCGCGAAAAATATCCGTATAACTCGCAACGCTTGAAACTGTAATATCATCTTTTAATCCAAACTCATCACGAAGCTTATGCAATGCGTCTATGTAGCCTTTTGCAAGTTCTGTATTTAAAAGGATATCCTTGTCCGCTTCTTCACTGCTCTCAATGTTAACATAAATATCAATCTTACCGCGGGTAATATACTCTGACGCCAGCTTTTTTACCTTATCTTCAAGAAATCCCAAGTGTCGCGGAAGCTTTATATTGTAATCGGCAAACCTATGATTTACAGATTTTATCTCAACCAAAATTTTTTTGCCGTCTGCAATCATTTCCTGTCTGCCGTAACCGGTCATACTCTTAAGCACTGAAATCACTCCCATTAACTTATTATGATACTGCAACATTTTTCTTTTGACTATAATTGTCCAGTATCTAATTCATTATACCACATTTATCCGAAAAATAAAAGGGGTTTTGTGAAAAAATTTAATTTTTTTTCACAAAACCCATCTATAAATTTTGATAAACTACATCATTAAGGAAGCACTGATTAAATATAGTACGCAGTGAACACAGTCAGATTTTTC
>JAUNPN010000005.1 GCA_030536655.1 bacterium
TGGTAGAGCACCTGACTCTTAATCAGGGTGTCCAGGGTTCGAGCCCCTGATCGCGTATTCGGTTATAGGAAAATATTTGTTTTTTCTATAATCAAACAATTAAATAAGCGCGATTAGCTCAGTTGGTAGAGCACCTGACTCTTAATCAGGGTGTCCAGGGTTCGAGCCCCTGATCGCGTATAGAAGTAAGGACTATGGTTTTAGTATAAAGCCATAGTCCTTAATTGTATTTGAAATGCCTTGCTTTCAAACGGCTTCTTACGAATCCTAATACATTGTTATCACCTTTTTAAAACTATATTATAAATGCTGAGTTTATTGGAATAATAGAGAAATTCTGTGTTGTGTTTATATGCAAAACAAAGTATTTGTGCGGTATAAAATCTTCTTATATTTCACCGACGTGCATATTTCCATGCAGCTTTTTGTATTCGCGCGGAGATACGCCAAGATGCTTTTTAAAGAATTTTGAACAATAGAATTCGTTATTGAAATGCAGAATATCAGAAACATCCTTTACCGAAAAACCGGAAAACAGAAACATATATTTCATTTTCTGAATCAGCATATCCGTTAAAAAATCCTTGATTGTCTGACCGGTATCACGCTTGAACTGTTGACCGAGATATGTCTGAGAAAAGCCCATATACCGGCATATGTCGGATACTCTTGTGTCGGCATACAGATTATCCTCCGCATATTTGTACAGACGTTCATATTTTTTATGAATTTTTAAATCATTTGTAATCTGCTCGGAATACGGTTTGACAATATCCATTATGAGCTGATTAATATAGTTTCGGAAAAACATTGCGGAGGTTACGCTTTCCGAATAGCATATATCCTTGAGCCTTTCCATTTCCTCGGACGAGGATTTTATTTTAATTATATGATGTATATTCGACAGTAAGTCCTTATTGGGAATAACGAAAAAATTAAAATGAGCAAATATTTTTTCGAGGTATTCCTCGCAGCGGTAATTATAGCATGAATCCGCAGGGACGATATAGACGTTATTCGGCTCTAAATCCACGCGTTCTGTGTCGTTATAAAGATAACCGTGTCCGTCAAGGATAAAATATATTCTGTTAAAGCTGTGGCAATGGTTGTCAAAATGCCACCTGCTGTCAAGTGTTCTGTGATAAATGTACATTATTCTGAGGTGCAGACAATTGCAGAAGTCTGTAAGATAGCCGAATTTGTGATTCATATACTCGCTCCGTTCCATGATTATTATATTACTATTGTACCACATAATTGCTCAGTATACAATATAAAAAAGAAGAAAAAGTATATGTTTTTAAGGAAAAAATACATTCCCTTTTGTAAGCCTGATGGTTTATAATAATGATATAGACAAATCCAAAAACATGAAAGGAGAATTAAAATGTATAAAAGATTATCAGCGGCAGTAGCAGCTGTATTTACGGCAAATTTGTGTTGTTTTACCGTGTCGTCGGAAGGCGGAACCTTCGGCAGTGAATACCGGGTTATTAAAGAATTTGACACATCGTCACTTGCAGAAACAGATATTGGAGATACAGGCTATAAGCTGTCCACATCATCATCGAATTACAATAATGCTGTAATAAGAGATAAATCAAGCGAAAATACAGGCTATTATCCGTATGGGAACGGACTTCCCGAACGAGGATATTATCTGTTTCTGGGTTCCGGCGGAAACGGAGGCGTAAATGCGGAGCTTACATTGCCGGATACGGCAGAAGCGGGAAAATATATCAGACTTACATATGCCAAACCTAAGGCAACCAATAACGGCACCGCTGAACGAAGCAGCGTAAATAATGATAACAGTATAGAAATAGGAACGGAAACAATTAATCTTAAGGAGAACTGTGAGTTTGATAATTGGTACACAACGACAGTGAAGCTGAACGAGAATATATCATCGGTTGGATTTAAGCTTGGCAGGTGGAGCGCAGCGGCGGTTGCCGAGGCGGAGCTTGCGGACAGCGCGGATACTATGGAGCTGACTGTGCAGGGCGATGTGACGTCAAGATTTATCACGGATGAAGAACAGACGGTTAAGTATACTGCAAATGTATATAACAGTATAACAACTCCGGCGGACAGTGAAGAAATTGTGTCAAGAGGTACAGTTGATACCTCGGCGCATGCGGAGTATTCGGCAGGCGGTTATCCGGGCGTGACTATTGACGAAACCGGACTTCTTACGATTACACCTCAGGCGCAGCCGGGGACAGTGACGATAACCGCTCAATACGGAGAAATAACAAAGACAGCAGAGCTGGTTTTGGAAGCGGTGAGTGATGCGGACAGCGTTGCAATTGTAGGAGATGAGCTTGTCAGTGCCGGAGGAAGTTATTCCTTTAAGGCCGTTCCGGCAGCGGAAGGAAATGTTATCCCGGAACGTGACACAGAGTGGAGCATTGAGGGAGAGACGCACGGCTGTTCAATTGAGAACGGTATGCTGACTGTTCCTCAGGAGGCAGAACCCGGCAATATCACAATCAAAGCTGTACTTGCCGTGAACGGCAGTCAGGTCAGTGAAAATGTTTCTGATACTATGACAGTGACAATTAGAAATGAGCGGGCAGCGCAGCCGTATCTGGTAAAGGGCGTTTTTCTTACGGACGGCGCAGCGGATGCAGCAGCAGCCGAAGGTATTGAGGGAATTATTATTGATGCCGAAAGTCTTGAAACGGGCTGTAATGCGGTGGTAAAGGCTATGGATAAAAATGGAATAATTATTGCTGAGGAAAGTGCGGTATTAAGTCCGTCAGCTGCCGGAGTACAGGAGATTAAAATAAATATGAGCTTCAAAAATGCTTCTGCGGTAAAGGCATATATTATAAATGCTGATAATGAGATTATATCTGATATTTTCAAAACAGATAAGGGTGAGTATAAAAATGTGCCGCTTGTTTCGGATTGGATAACCGGCGCAAAATCCGGGCTTGGAATGGGAGCGGGAATTATCACACCTAACGGCGCACCATACGGTGTTGACCCGGAATTGGTTGATGTATCAAAGCTGAAGGTGAGGTATACATATGATGATAATTATCCCGTGCCGTCGGCAGATAATGCACTCTGGTATAAGACAGGCGCGTATCTTGCGGGTAACAGCAGCGGCAATAACAGTATTTATGCCCGTGACGGAGCAGATTGGGAGCAGAAGGCTCTGCCTATAGGCAATGGTTACATGGGCGGTATGCTGTTCGGGCTTCCTGATAAGGATCAGATACAGATTAACGAGGAAACCTTCTGGGCGGCGGGCTACAGAGGAACGCAGACGGAGGTTAACGAGAACGATGTCAACAAAAATATGAGCGAGGGTATTAACGGCTTTATGAGCGTCGGAAATATCTTTGTAGATTTCAATATGCCGGAAGATGCTGCGGTAAATAACTATTACCGTGACCTTAATCTTGACGAAAGCGTTGCCCATGTTCAGTATGAGTATGACGGTACCTTGTATAAGCGTGAGTATTTTGCCTCATATCCGAAAGAGGTGCTTGCGTTCAGATACACGGCAGGTACTGAGAGAGCGTTGAATTTTGATGTTAAACCGGTTTCGATGCATCCGGGCGAAGTAACCGTAAATGACGGTGAAATTACAATTATTGGGAAATTAAAGGATTCTGAGCCGTACTCTTCAGGCGGCAATGCGGCTTGGAATCAGGAATCGGATTTGGAATACTGCACCAAGATAAAGGTGATTGCTGATGACGGTGTTGTCACAGACGGTTATAATACAGTAAATATAAGCAATGCGTCAGGTGTTACTATTCTTGTTGCGGCAGCAACGGACTATGACGCAAATCAGTTTGAGCTGAATGATGATGGTTCTGTTAATATGGAAAAGACGCCGTATAAGAGTGTCAGAGGGATTCAGGCGGCTATTGACAAGGCAAACGCAAGAATAAACGGCGCGGCTGCTATGAGCTATGTTGATTTGAAGGCTGAACATATTGCAGATTATAAAGCACAGTTTGATACTGTAAAATTTACACTGACTGATGAGAATGAAATCTGCACAACACCTACAGACGAATTGCAGAAAGCATATGACAGAGTAGTTAAGACGGAAAAAGGCAATGACGGAACGACAAAGGTTGCATATGATGAAAGAGCGTATAAGGGTTTGGATAAGCATCTTGAGGAGCTTCATTATAACTATGCAAGATATATGATGATTTCTTCATCACGTTCAACGACTATGCCGGCAACACTACAGGGTAAGTGGTGTCAGTCAGTAGCGGAAATATGGGGTTCATGCTATTGTATTAATATCAATATGGAAATGAACTACTGGTTCGCGGGCGGAGCAAATCTGCTTGACAGTACAAAATCGCTGATAGGCTGGTTCAATTCGCAGATTCCTGCCGGGCGCATTACTGCAAAGAATATGTATAAGGTTACACCAAAGTCATATAAGTTTGAAGACGGAAAAATGACCTTTACTGATTCGGCTGACGAAGCGGATGATGTGTTCATCATGCACACGAAGCAGGCAATTATGGGAACAACCGACCTAACAGGTTCTACAAGTATTCAGTCGGCAGGTAATACGGCATGGCTGATGTATAATCTCTGGGATATATATCAGACAACCGGCGATAAGGAATTGCTGAAAAATGACTTATATCCGATTATGCGAAAGGCTGCAAACTTCTATACCCAGTATCTATATACGAATGAGAGAAAGGCAACATCTGATACCGAGAAATATCCGGACGGATATTATTATACCACATGGGAGGGACGTTCACCGGAGCAGGGCCCGACACATGAGGGTATAAAATATGATTTACAGCTTGTTGCCGGAATGTATGATTATACAATAGCAGCAGCACAGACACTCGGAATTGACGGAGATAAGGCGGCGGCATGGAAGGAAATCAGAAATCATCTTGAGCTGCCGGTAGAGCTTGGGGACGAGGGACAGATTAAGGAATGGGCAGAGGAAACCTTGTATAATACGGATTCAAGGGGCAACGCTCTCGGTGACCCTGTGCATAGACATATTTCGCACCTTGTAGGCTTATATCCGGGAACATTGATTAACCGTGACACACCGGAATTATTGGACGGTGCAAAGCTTGTGCTACGGAAACGCGGTGATGATTCCACAGGGTGGTCATGCTCGAACAAGTTCTTGTTATGGGCAAGAACCTTGGAGGGAGATAAGGCGCTTGAGCTGTTCAGATACCAGCTTGCGAAAAAGACATATTCAAATCTGTTTGATACTCATGCACCATTCCAGATTGATGGAAACTTTGGTTCGGCCGCCGGAGTTATGGAACTGCTTATGCAGTCACAGACAGGTGATATTTACATACTTCCCGCACTTCCGTCAGCTTGGGATAAAGGAGAAATAAGCGGTATCAAGGCGAAGAACGGCGCGGCTGTTGACATTAAGTGGGTGGATAATGAGGCGGAAAGCTTTACAATTACACCGGCTGTGGACGGTGATATTACAATAGGGTACGATAAGCAGAAGGGGACATTTAAGGTGAACGGCGATGCGTATGCGGATATGAGAGAAGGTAAAAAGTATACAATTAAAGATGCAAAGGCGGGCACAGCTTATACCTTCACAGCAACAGAGCCGTCTATTGAACCGACAGAACCGCCGGTTGATGATAAGACAAAAATTGTAATTACGGATAGTAGTGTAAGTGTAAAAAATGCGTCTGAAGGAGTGCTTGTAATTGCCGGCTATGGCGAAAACGGAGAGCTTGTAAAAACCAGGATTGCGGAAGGCTTAAGCATGGAATTAAACGGTTACGATACGTGTCAGGAAATCAGAGCATTTCTGTGGAACAGTGTTTCAGGTATGGAGCCGCTTGCAGAGAGGGCGTCCTTGGTAAAAACAAATTGATTTTGTTTAGGCTGTATGCGGACAGCAGCTTAACGAAATATATTATTTAATGAGGGAGGTTTTAATTACAATAAAAGCAATTAAATAATTCGCTGCGGTATTGTCATATATTGCAGCTACAGGTTCTTTGACGGCTACAGGTGCATTCGCTGTGGAGACAGAGATAACTGAGCTGACAATAGCTGAAAAGGCTGTGGCATGCGGTTATATCTCTAACCGGTCGAATGATTTATATGATTCAGAACAAGACCGGATAAGGCTCGGAGGAAGTTTAAAGACAGGATTGCTGCCGGATTCTTTGAATGAAAAGTATGAAATAGCAGGTGGAGATCGTATAATTTATAATGAAAAAGATTCGGCGAACAGTAAAGATTCGTGTGTAAGCTATTTGAGATTTGAACTTCCGGAAGATGCAGCAGAAACCGATACCTATACACTTTCTATGACGACTGACGGATTGGAACATTATTTGAGAACAGGAAATATGGAGATATACGCGGGTATTGCGGATATGAATACAACTGTTATAACTGCTAATACAGCATTAGGAGATAGTTGGACCACAATAAATTGGACGACAAAACCGACAATAAGCAATGTAAAGTTGGTGGCATCAGACGTTAATACAGTCTCTGGTACCAATGTTTCGATGACTTTATCAGAGGTTCTAAAAGGTCAAAAAGCGGGAACCGTTACAATAGCTTTACTGAGTAAGCCTGCTAACATGGAAGGTTTCATGCGAAGGATATGAGGATAAAATAGTTGAGGGCAATATTGCCGATGTATCGGGCAGTGTAGATTGTGTTGTCGGACTGTTAATAACAGGTTTGCCGAAAAATGTGACAGCGGATTCTATATCGGCACAGGCGGCGGTTCAATAAGGGAGGATTGACATGAAAAGAATTTTTGAAAATCCGGAGATAAGTGTGGATAGGTTCCTTACGGAAAATATTATCACAACAAGCGGTACTTATGCACAGAAGGTTAAGAATACAATGGGTGTAGATGAAAAAAATTGACAACAAGTACATTCAACGATATATTCGGTTAATTTAAGAGAATATTTAGAGTCTATCCGTAAATTAAGCACTTCTTCAATTACGAATAGACTCTTAACAAGGGCATTTCATTTGGGAATGCCCTTTTTTGAAATTTTTTGTAAAAAAATTTCAAAAAATACTTGACAAGACTTATCTGCTGTGCTATAATAATTTCTGTTGAAAATCCGTAGACAGCAGGCAGTGTCAGAGATATGTAAGTCCCGCCGAGGAAGTTGGTAATAGTTTTGATTGTTACGAACCCTCTGTGTCTGTCACAGAAGGGTGTTTTTATTGCAAAACATTACTTTTGAAGACTTTTGGATTTTCAGAGGTAATATTTTGTAGGAGGTGAAAATATAAATGCCAAGCGCAAAGGTTTTAGAAGCAAAGAAGGCACAGGTTGCTGAGGTTGCTGAGGTTTTAAAGGCAGCTCAGACAGGTGTGCTTGTTGACTACAGAGGTTTAACTGTTGAGGAGGATACAGATCTTCGTAATCAGTTAAGAGCAGCAGGCTGCAAATACTTCGTTATTAAGAATACATTATTAAAGCTTGCTACTAAGGAGGTAGGTCTTGACGGTCTTGATGAGGCTCTCCACGGTCCGACAGCTATTGCTGTATCAAATGACGACGCAGTTGCTCCGGCAAAGGTTTTAGCAGAGTTCGCAAAGAAGAACGACAAGCTCGAATTAAAGTCAGGCTTCATGGATGGTGCTGTAATGTCATTAGATGAGGTTAAGACATTAGCCGCAACACCGAACATGGAAACACTCATCGCAAAGATGATGGGCAGCTTGAACGCTCCGATTTCAGGTCTCGTTCGTTTACTCAACACAATCGCAGAGGGCGGCGAAGAGATTCCGGAGCTTATCGCAAAGAAGGCTGCATCGGCAGAGGAGACTCCCGCAGAGGAAGCTCCGGCAGCAGAGTAATCTGTATATCAGGTTATTTAACAATAGTATTAATTAAATTGAAATTATCTTAATATAATAGGAGGAAAATACAATGGCAGATTTAAATGCAATTCTTGATTCAATCAAGGAATTAAAGTTATTAGAAGTTGCTGAGTTAGTAAAGATGATGGAAGAGGAGTTCGGTGTATCGGCAGCAGCTCCGGTTATGGTTGCAGCAGGCGGCGATGGTGCAGCAGCAGCTGAGGAAAAGACAGAGTTTGACGTAATCCTGGCAGAAGCAGGCGCTAAGAAGCTCGGCGTAATCAAGGTTGTTCGCGGTATCACAGGCTTAGGCTTAAAGGAAGCTAAGGCTCTTGTTGACGAGTGCCCGAAGCCGATTAAGGAAGGCGTTTCAAAGGACGAGGCTGAGAAGATTAAGGCTGAGTTGGAAGAGGCCGGCGCTAAGGTTGAATTAAAGTAATTTTACTCTGATTTTATGCCGGACAGGAGATTTAAATGACTATAGATGTATCAGAAATCCTTAAGGAATTAGGCGGAAAAATAGAGGTAAGCGGTGAGGTTGAGATAGGTGAGGTTGAATTCAGAGGCGAGAGATATACCCTTGAGGGACCTTTGAGAGTGAACGGAACTGTTTCCAACAACGGCAAGGCTCTTGTTTTAACGGCTGATGTTGAGGCGGAAATGGGCACTCAGTGTGCGCGCTGTCTTGATGATATCGTCGTTGACGCCGGATTTTCGGTGGAGGAAAACTTTGTGCAGTCGGAGTCGAATATCCAACAGGACGATGACGCCATCGTTTTTGACGGATACACGATAGAGCTTGATAATGTTATTGAGGACAACCTCATAATGAATATCAAGGGCAGATATTTGTGCGATGATGATTGCAAAGGACTGTGTCCTCAGTGCGGCGCCAATCTCAACAGCGGCGAGTGCGGATGCAGCAGAGAGTTTATAGACCCAAGATGGGCAGGTCTGGCGGATTTAATGAACAACGACTAATTAGAGTGATTTTATGGAGGTGTAATAAATGGCAGTACCTAAAAATAAAGTATCGAAAGCCAGAAGAAACAGCAGACGTGCTAACTGGAAGCTTACCGCACCGAACATGGTAGAGTGCCCCCAGTGTCACGAGTTCAAGATGCCTCATAAAGTTTGTAAAGCTTGCGGTTATTACAACGGCAAGGAAATTATCAAGGTTGAGGATTAATTTCGGCTTGAATAAAAAAATCCGTACCGATTATCGGTACGGATTTCTGATTATATAACAGCTTTTTATGGCTCTTTTTAAGATTTCTGCCGGGGGCTTATCTATTGTTTAATGCAAACTCTTTCGCGGCGCCATTTTCCAGTGAAAAATACGCAGTCTGCATATTCGGCATTTTCCGGCGCATAGCTGCGGCAGACCTTTATATCAAATCCGCTGCCGATTTTTTTTACATAAACCGGAGCTCCGAACTTATCATAATATATGTAAACGCATTCGTCGGATATTGATTTGCCGGACGGGTTCTGCTTCGATGCATACTCGGCTTTTATCTTGTCGTAAAGCGTTGGGTGAGTGGCAATGGAGCCGTAGCGGAAATGGATTTCTCCGTCAATTCCGTCGGAGGCGGAATTCATCTGCATTTGTTTAAGGATTTCATTTCCGTCGTACCAGGGACTTGAGGAATCGTTTCCGAAGGAATCAAGCCTGTAATCGGCAAGACCTATATACAAATCGGTTTCGCAGTCCTTCAATTCATTCTGCCACCAATCACAGAGCGTTTGATAATCTGCGGCTTTAAAGCCGTTATACCAGTATATCTGAGGTGCAATATAATCAACATAATTTTCCTTTGCCCATTTCAGCGTGTCGGCGTACATATCAAAATACGAGCTTGAGCCTGTAGTGTCTGAGCCGTTTTCCATTGTGCCTTTGTTTGCCCATATTCCGGACGGACTTACTCCAAAGCGTACATTCTTGTCTAAGCTGCGTACAGCTTCACCTGTTTCACGGATAAGCGCGTCTGTATTTGCACGGCGCCAGTCAGCCTTATCGGTTCCGTTGCCGTATTTTGCGTATGACGCGCTGTCATCAAAGTCGCTGCCGGGATAAAAATAATCGTCAAAATGAATTCCGTCTACATCATAATTTTTTATTATCTCTTTAACTCCGTCAATAACATATTCCTTTGCGGCGGGTATTCCGGGATCAAAATACAGAGCGTTTCTGTAGGAGATAACCCAGTCGGGGTGCTTTTTGGCAGGGTTATTCGGAGAAAGCACGGCTTTTGCATCGGTTGAAACCCTATAGGGGTTAATCCATGCGTGAAGCTGCATACCGCGTGAGTGAGCGCCGTCAATCCAATAGGCGAGCGGGTCAAAGCTTTCGGAGGGACTTGTACCCTGAGAGCCTGTAAGATATGCACTGTACGGATACAGTTTGCTTGGATAAATTGCATCGGCTGAGGGTCTTACCTGCAAAAATACAGCGTTCATACCAAGACTGAGGCATTCGTCAAGGATAGCGTCAGCCTGTGAGCGCAGCGAGGAAGCGTCTGTTGTAGGAGTATCGGGATAGTCGAGGTTTGCGACTGTCGAAACCCATACCCCGCGCAGCTTGTCTGTTCCGGCGTCAACGCTGCACGGGAACAGAAAAATAAGGATAAGCAGAAATATGATTTTTTTCATATAATACCTCTTTGTAAATAATATTTATAAAATATTATTTACAAACTGCGGCAAATATGCTATAATAATCAAGACAAAACAATATAACGGAGGAATTAAAATGCGAGCAAGCGGTGTATTAATGCACATTTCATCATTACCTTCAAAGTACGGTATCGGTACAATGGGGCAGACGGCATATAATTTTGTGGACTTTTTGGCGAGGGCAAAGCAGACTTACTGGCAGATACTTCCCATCTGCCCGACGAGCTACGGCGATTCGCCTTATCAGTCTTTTTCAACTCATGCAGGTAATCCGTACTTTATTGATTTGGATATGCTGTGCGAGGAGGGGCTTCTTGAAGAGGAGGATTATGTAAACCTGTATTGGGGAGATGATGACGATACTAAGGTTGATTATTCGAACCTTTATTTCAGACGGTTTGACGTTCTGAAAAAGGCATTTGAGAGATTTAAGGAAACAGATTTAACTGAGTTTAATCTCTTTTTACAGCAGAACGAAAACTGGATTTCAAACTACGCTATGTTCATGACGGCAAAAACGGAAAATGACGGTAAGTGCTGGCTGGAGTGGGAGGACGGCTTAAAAAGGCGCGACCCGCATACGCTGTGGATGTTCAAGAATGAGCATGCTGAGGAAGTAATGTTCTGGGAGTTTGTGCAGTTTAAGTTCTTTGAGCAGTGGTTTAAGCTTAAGGCATATGCAAACGAACAGGGAGTTCAGATTATAGGAGATATTCCGATTTATGTTGCTCTTGACAGTGCGGCTGTATGGGTGCATCCGGATTTATACGACCTTAAGGAAAATTTGGAGCCGAAATCTGTTGCGGGCTGTCCGCCGGATGATTTTTCGCCGACGGGACAGCTTTGGGGAAATCCGATATATAACTGGGCAAGACATAAGGAAACAGGCTATAACTGGTGGATTGACCGCTTGAAAGCGTCAGCGGAAATTTTTGACATGGTACGTATTGACCATTTCAGAGGCTTTGACAGCTTCTATGCTGTTCCGTACGGCGATAAGACTGCGGAGAACGGTGAGTGGCGCCAGGGACCGGGAATAGAGTTTTTCCGCTTTATTTCGAGCCGTTTGGGTAAGCTTCCGGTTATTGCCGAGGATTTGGGTTTCCTGACGCCGTCTGTAATTCAGATGCTTAATGAGTCCGGCTTCCCCGGTATGAAAATTCTTGAATTTGCATTTGACCCGGACAATGAAAGCAGCTATTTGCCGTATAACTATGATAAGAACTGTGTTGTATATATAGGAACTCATGATAATGATACGATTCTGGGCT
Organism: bacterium; assembly: GCA_030536655.1. Classification (GTDB taxonomy): domain Bacteria; phylum Bacillota; class Clostridia; order UBA1381; family UBA1381; genus UMGS1958. Next base: position 11,790 of record JAUNPN010000005.1, read on the forward strand.
GGGAGAAGAATACAGATGAAAAAACCATTAAATTCTGCAAGAAATTCCTTGATATTGATGAGAAGGCTTCATCAAGCGAATTTGTATGGAAGTTTATAAAGACTGCGTTTGCAAGCGTCGGAGATACGGTTATTATTCAGATGCAGGATTATCTTGAGCTTGGCAGCGAGGCAAGAATGAATGTTCCGTCGATTGGCATAGGAAACTGGCAGTGGAGGGCGGAATCCGAGAAGCTGTTCACAAAGGAGCTTGCTGAGAAAATTGCGGATATTACAAGGACATACGGACGCTGCGAAAGATGATGAATGATGTTCGAGGCTGCATGCGGGCATACCTGAATATTAAATTTCTGTGAACTTAATCAATTACCTCTTTTCATACTTGACAAACTGTGGTATAATAAATAGATAGGTATAAAATAATTATTCGACTATGAGGAAAGGGAAGCATACCTAATGGAATTGTGTTCAAGATGTAATAAAAATCCCGCAGTTATGTTCATAACCAAAATGGAGGCGGGTAAGACAACAAGTGAAGGTCTGTGTCTGGCGTGTGTGAAGGAGTTGGGGATTGCGCCTATTAATAATATGCTTAATCAGTTCGGCGTTTCTGACGAGGAGATTGACGGTCTTAACAGTCAGATGTCCGAATTTATAGAAAACATGAGCGAGAATATGCCGATGGATCCCGATGAACTCAGCGAGGCGATAGCTGAAATCAGCAGCGGAGATGAAGATGAGGGCGGCGCGGCAACGGCGCCTTTGTCCGGCATTTTTCAGAACTTTTTCGGAGGAATGAATAACGCAGCAAAGAACGAAAACATTCATGAATCCGGGAAGAAGAACGAGAAGCGTCAGGGCAGAAAGAAGAAGAGTATGCTCGAAACCTACGGCACTAATCTGACTGCGAAGGCGGCATTGGGACAGGTTGACAGAGTTGTAAATCGGAATAAGGAAATTGAGAGAGTCATGCAGATTTTGAACCGTCGTCAGAAGAACAATCCTGTCCTTCTGGGCGAACCGGGCGTCGGCAAAACGGCTGTTGCCGAGGGGCTTGCATGCAGGATATTCGAAAAGAATGTTCCGCCGAAGCTTATGGACTGTCAGCTGTATCTGCTTGACTTTACGGCTATTGTTGCCGGTACTCAGTTCCGGGGTCAGTTTGAGGCACGTTTAAAAAGCATTCTCAGTGAAGCGGCGGAGATGAAAAATGTCGTTCTTGTGATTGATGAAATTCACAACATAGTGGCGGCAGGTGACGCGGAAGGGGCAATGAGTGCGGCGAATATTCTCAAACCGGCGCTTGCGCGCGGTGAAATCCAGATAATCGGCGCGACAACGCTTTCTGAATACAGGAAGCATATCGAGAAGGACAGCGCGCTTGAACGTCGTTTCCAGCCGGTACTCATTGACGAGCCGTCAATTGAGGAAAGTATTGAAATCCTTGAAGGAATAAAGGATTATTACAGTGATTATCACCATGTAAAGATAAGCCGTGAAACTATTGAGGAAGCGGTAAGACTTTCGGAGAGGTATATAACCGACCGTTTTCTGCCGGATAAAGCGATAGATGTAATTGACGAAGCGGGTTCAAGAGTGAATCTTAAAAATACTGCGCTTTATGAGCTTAAGCGGCTTGAAGAAAAAGCGGAATCCATTGACGGCGATATAGAGCAGGCTGAAAAGGACGCTGATTATGAGAAGGCGGCACAGCTCAAAACCGAAAAATATAACATGAGTTCGCGCATGGAGGCAGCAAGGCAGGAAGCGGATAAGGCAGAGATTACCTATGATGACATTGCTGCGGTAATCGAGGGATGGACAAAAATTCCGGTTCACCGTCTTACTGAAACAGAAGCGTCGACGCTGCTGGATCTTGAAAAGAGAATACATGAGCGTGTTATAGGACAGAATGACGCTGTTGATGCGGTTTCAAGGGCAATTCGCCGCGGAAGAGCGGATATTACGAGCAGAAAACGCCCGGTATCATTCATTTTTGCCGGTCCTACCGGGGTTGGAAAGACGGAGCTTGTAAAGTCGCTTGCGCATACTATGTTCGGCAGTGAGGAGGCTCTTATAAGGATAGATATGTCGGAGTATATGGAAAGCCACTCGGTATCAAAGCTTATCGGTTCGCCTCCGGGATATGTGGGCTATGACGATGCGGGACAGCTGACGGAAAAGGTAAGAAGGCGGCCGTACTCGGTAATTCTCCTTGATGAGGTGGAAAAGGCTCATCCTGATGTGTTTAATCTGTTCCTTCAGATTTTGGATGACGGCAGAATTGCCGACAGTCACGGCAAGATAGTTAATTTTGAAAATACGATTATCATTATGACCACCAATGCCGGCTCAGACGTGAAGCGCGGACTTTCCGGTTTCATGGCGTCGGATGAAGTAAGGGTTGAGGATAATGTGGAAAGAAGCCTGAAAGCCTTTTTCCGTCCGGAGTTCCTGAACAGAGTTGATGAAATAATTGTATTCAAGACGCTGAAGAAGGATGAATTACGACAGATTATAGACCTGCTTTTGAAGGATATAAGAGAAAAGCTTGCTGAAAAGAAAGCAAAGCTTATAGTGACGGATGAGGCAAAGGAATTAATTCTTGAAAAAGGCTATAATATTCAGTACGGAGCGCGTCCGTTAAGGCGTGCAATTCAGCGTATGCTTGAAGATAAGCTTGCGCAGCTGTCGTTGAGAGGCGGAATAGCGGATAACTCCGTAATTACGGCTGATAAGGGGATTGACGGAGACATTTCGCTTACTGTGGTATCGGAAGGTTAATTACAGCATTAAGGAGCAGGCGAATACCTGCTCTTTAATATTATGCGGAAACAGAAAAATAGATTGGCAAAAACTTTGTAACATTTTTGTAATAAAGATATTGACAAATAAGACATTTCGTGCTATACTAAAAAAGATAGAGGTGAAGATATGCTTGCCGTTGAACGCAGAACAGAAATAGAGAAGCTTATTAATGAACAAAAGAGCGTGCTTGTGCCGGAGCTGGCAAGGCTGTTTGACGTCACCGCCGAAACCATACGCGGTGATTTGCTGAAGCTTGAAAAGCAGGGGGTGCTTGTACGAACCTACGGCGGGGCGACTCTTGCAGGAAACAGCGGAACGGAATTGGGCGTTGCCGAGCGTGACACTGTTAATTACGAGGGAAAGCAGCGCATAGGCAGAAGAGCCGCGGAGCTTATCCGCGACGGAGAAACTATATTCCTTGACGCGAGTACATCTGCGCTTCATCTTGCAAGGTGTATAAAGAACAAGCGGTCGCTCACGGTCATAACCAATTCAAATAAGATTGTTACCGAGCTTGGCTGCTGTGAGCATATAAATGTTATATGTACAGGCGGTGAGCTTAATCACCGAAATATGTCCTACTCGGGACGGTGCGCGGAAAAAAATATACGTGAAAATTACTTTGCTAATAAGTTCTTCTTCTCCTGCAAGGGGGCTACTCTCTCAAGGGGGCTTGTGGATTCGCTTGAGGCGGAGGCGGAGATAAAAAAGGCAATGATGGCAAACAGCGAGATAAACGTCTTTCTTTGCGACCACAACAAGCTTGGAAAACTTGGAGTGAACAGGATAGCGCCTATAACTGAAGTGGATTGCGTGATAAGCGACGTCAAGCTTGATGAGGAATGGTCACAGGAGCTTATAAAGAGCGATGTGAGGATTATTAATGTGTAATTTATAGCATATAATCTTATTTTTGAACGAATTTATCGGATTTTTATATATCAATTTTACTAAAAAAAAGGTAAAATTATAGTATGAGTATGTATAAGTGTGAAAATGCGCACAATAGGAAATCGAAAATGTTCAAAATAGGAAAGGGAGAGATAAAATGAACAAGAAAAAGCTTATTTCGTTAATGGCTGTAGGAGCGATTGCGGTTCAGTCAGCAGCTATGCCGATTTTGGCTAATGCCGAGGCAAGCGCAACCTACATAACAAACTCGGATTTTAAGGATGTTGCTGTCGGCGGCGCAACCGGTGACGGTTATTATGGTCTTGGAATTATCATGGACGGTTCTCCGTGGCTTACAAAGGGCTCGGCAAGCGTACACTATGAAACATATATGCGTGATGATACAAGAGGTGTAAATTACTGTAACTTCTGGTCGAATTCGGATAAGTCGGGTTCAGGCGACGGTGCGGGTTCAATGTATGTATATCAGAGAGATACAACATCGAATTTTGCACAGACCTACGGTTACTGTCAGTTTGACATCAGAATGCACAGCGGAGTGATGGCTCTTATGCTCGGTTCATTTACAGACGCAACGTCCTCAACCGACTATCTTGCAAATACCGTTACGTTCACAGCGGATTCGATTTCGGCCTATGACGGCGCCGGAAGCAAGACGGTAGCATCTATAAAGCCGGACACATGGTATACGGTTAAGATTATGATTAATAACAAGCTTCAGGAATGCAGCATTTCAGTAACTGATATGTCGGGTAAGGTTATCGGAACTCTTGAGGAGGGCGCTTACCAGCAGAGTCAGTGTGATAAGGTAAGAACATGGTGCTTCGGATATGTGAGAGGCAACACATATGACTATGACCTTACAAATGTGACGATTGCGAAGTCTACAGATGCTGCAAATCCGTTCTCTGTTAATTAATCGGAATGTTTGAAAGGTTACAAATAAAAATTGCCGAATTTTCGGCAATTTTTATTTGTAACACAATTGTAAATTTTACTGCAAATACAATATATGGTAGGTGTAAGCCTGACTAAATACTATATGTGCCGTTTTTGGGATAAATTTGTGTTAAATTTAACAAAAAAATTCATTTTCCATAAATTTTTACTTGCAATTAAGTAAAAAAACATATATAATATAAATATAATGCAGATATTTTACAGATATTTTGTGTTTTATATTGAAAATGTAATTTCAGTACAGAAGGAATGGTACAAGTTAGTATGAGCAGATTAACGATTGGAGAATATGTTCCGGAAGCGGGTTGCTTCGACGCTGCCGGTATCCAGACTGCGGAAATATATACTTATCTTATAAAGGGAAATTCAGAAAGAGCATTGCCGAAAATACAGGAGATGTTTGCTGCATTACGTACGGCACGGTGCACCTTTGAAGAAAAACGCAGTTTTTGCGTGGGTGTGTATATTGAGATAATCACAAAAAGTATCAGGCGAAGCAGCTTCGAGCGTCTGAAAAAAATAGCGGATATAGCGGTATGTCCGGATCTTAATGATATTGAAAATATTATTATGGAGGAGGCAGAAATGGTTGCGGCTGAAAATATGCCGGACAGCAGTATTGGCTATAACTCGCTTATAAAGGAAACATTACATATAATAGATAAAAATATCGGAAATGAGAATTTGTCGCTTCGCTGGATTGCCGGGAACATACTTTATACAAATGTAGATTATTTGGGTAAGATGTTTAAGAAGGAAACAGGGAAGAATTTTTCGTACTACGTTATGGAAAAGCGTATGGAAATTGCGAAAAAACTATTGAAAGAAGGCAATATTGACAAGATTTATGAGGTTGCGGAGCGTGTTGGCTACGGCTCCAATTCACAGTATTTCAGTCAAGTGTTCAAAAAATACACCGGTGTATCACCTTTGGAATACAAGGAAGCACAGCGGCAATATAAAAAGGCAGTTCATAAAAATATATGAGAATTATTAATATTTTCATATTTAAAAATAAGTCAGGTAATAAAATTGCGCTGCAATTTTTATTATATAAATATTTATGGAGGGATAAACATGAGTAAGAAGATTAGAAAGCTGCTGAGCGGCTTGCTCGCGCTCGCGATGGCTGCGTCATCCGGTATAGCAGCTTTTGCGGATGAGCCTTCTGCGGCGGATACGTCTGCGGAAACTGTAGCTGCGGATACAGCAGACGCAACTGAGACTCCGGAGGATACAGCAGACGAGACCGAAGCTCCGGAGGATACGGCAACGGAGGCTCCTGAGGAGCCGGAAGCAACAGCAACGCCGGTTCCGGACAAGTATGCGGCAGATGCATATTATCAGAAAGCACTTACACTTTGTAAGTCATTGGGTATTATTACAGGATATGATGACGGAAGTATAAAGCCGGAGTCAACAGTAACAAGAGCAGAGATGGCAGCGATTATTTTAAGAATGACTGCTACAGAGTCAACTTCTGCATATCGCAGTATTTTTGATGACGTAACAACCTCGCACTGGGCGGCGGATACAATTCAGACAGCTGCTGACGCGAAGGTTATAAACGGTATGGGCGATGGCTTGTTCATGCCGGACGGAGAGGTTCTTTATGAGCAGGCAATCAAGATGGTTGTATGCGGAATGAATTATCAGAATGAGGCAAATGCAAAGGGCGGTTACCCGGAAGGATATGTAACGGTTGCAGCGGTGAACCTTAAGCTTCTTGAAGGCGTAAAAGGATACCGCGGACAAGCTTTGGAGCGAGGCGAAATCATTAAGATGATTTATAACGCACTCCTCGGACCGATGCATAAGGTTACATCATACGGTCCTAACGGCGAGTTGATTTTTGACCCGGATCAAGATGAGACGCTTGCAAAGGCTAAATTTGACGTTGTTGAAGAAAAGGGACTTTTAACAGGTACTCCGAGAACAGCAATCACAGCGACAAAGCCGGCAGACGGTCAGATCACAATTGACGGTGACACATATTTATGTTCAATAGCCGATGTTGACAACTATGTTGCAAATGAGATTACATATTATTATATAGACAACAATAAGCAGGATCCGGAGGTTGTTGCTATTACAACAAACTCTGCAAAGACAAGCGAGCTTACTCTCAAGGCTGACGAGATTGATACAGTAAAGAATATTGTCGGTGAAGACGGAAGAATCACTACATACAACGACAAGACATACAAGACAGAGAATGCTTATATAATCTATAACGGCGACCTTATTGATGAAGCGATTTATACAGCAGCAGTTAATGCCGACACAACAAAGCGTTTTAATAAAATCAACAAGGACGGTACAGATACCGGCAAAAAGCTTTCATATGATGAATTCGTTACGCCTGAGGCCGGAAGCGTAAGAATGGTAGATAATGACGGTGACGGCAAGTATGATGTTGTATTTATTACATCGGCTGAAACAATGCTTATCACCAGCGCAACAGATAAGAAGGTTATCGGTAAGATTAAGAATAATGCCGTAACTCTCGATGTTGATACGGCAGAAAATGCAAACCTTGTTATTACAGTAACAAAGGACGGTTCAGAAGCTAAGCCGAAGAATCTCAAGAAGAATGAGGTTGTTTCGGTAGTAAGAAATCTGGATCAGGATATTATGACTTTCGATCAGGTTTCAGACACTCTTACTGGAAAAATTCAGTCATTTACGACAGCTACAGAAACAGAAAACGCATATATTACAATTAACGGCGCAGAGTATGAGGTTGATATAAACGCTGTTGCAGACTGCTCAACAGGTCTTGATGCAACAATTTATCTTGACAAATACGGCAGAGTTGGCTATGTTGAGTCAGAATCTCTTATTTCGTCAACAGAAAAATACGGATGGATTTTATCAGCGTATCTTTCAGACAGTGGAGATAATTATGTTGCAAGAATTTTTTCACAGGACGGAGCAATTGAAACTTATAATTTTGCCAGTAAGGTAAATTACTGGGGACCGAATGATACAGAGGCAAGTTCGGGGCTTGATGCCAGCGCACTTAAGGAAAAATTTAGAGCTATTAATTATAATCAAACCAAGATTGGTGACAATTTGGTTGATATCAGATTGATTAAATTTGGAACAAACTCAAAGGGGGAAATCTCGAAGATTTATTTTGCTAAAGTTATATCTTCGGATTTACAGAAGGGTTCATCATATTCAACAACAACCTATGACAAGAAGTCTCTTGTTGTTGAGGGAGATAACCTGACAGGAATTTCTTCAACAGGAAATTTGGTTGACCGTTATTATATGTCGGATGATATGTTAGAGTTTACTGTGCCGAATATTAATGATGAGATGAATAATACTGATACATATGCTGTTTCAAACATAAAGGCTTCATCATATCTTGATAAGGAAAATGGTTCAAGTAAGTCATTTATTGTCGGTGAGTTTTCCGATGATAAGCAGACTTATCCAACAGTAGTAATCAGATTTGAAGGATCAGCGGATAAGGCAAAGCCGATAACGGATTATGATACAGCAGCAAACAATCCGTGTTTTATGCTTGAAAAGATGTATTCTGGCGTTGATGTAGATGATAATGAAATATATACTTTAGTTGGTTATCAGAACGGTGGTCAGGTTAAGTATACAACAAAGAAGAATACAACTCTTGCTAAGGTTAATGGCGGATTTGATGGCAGTAGAAATTATAATGCAGCTGCTATTTGGGATGGCGTTAATGGCATGACCGATGCCGGTAAATCAGAGTATCCCGGTGCCAAGGTGATTACTGATATTCTTGGTGAAGGTGATATAATCGGTGTATCGGGCAATGGTGAAGTATTAATGCTTATGGTAGATGCGTCAGAGCTTGCAACACAAGTTAAGAATGGAGAATTCGAAGACAAATCATATAAGGGTGTATCGTCAGGTCGTGATTCACTTTACATCGGTCGTGTTGAGGATAGCGACCTTGGAGAGAATGCTGTAATGACTGTATCAGGAAATAAACTTCTCTTTGATGCGGGCAGATCTATGGATACACTTGTAATAGATGAGGTAGGGCATGTTGACTTCTCGTCAGATAATGTTTCGACAATCTCGGATGTTATGGACTATGATGATGAATACGGTACAGGAGATTATGCATTTGTAAGATATGCAGCGAAGGGTGAATTGCAGGAAATCTTCTTATTCCGTTTTGAGGATTAATTAGAGATTTTGGGTTGAAGGGAACGGAAAGTTCCCTTCAAAAGAAAAATGAAAGGGAGGACAGCAGTAAATGCTTAAGAGTAATTTTAAGAAGCTTGTATCATTGTTAAGTACGGCAGCTATGCTTGTTTCGCTTTCGGTTCCCGCCGTATTTGCAGACGGAACTGAAATTAAAGATGATACAGCAAATCTTCTTGCATCAGGCGATGTTCTTATGTCAGATAATTTTGATAATTTGGACGAGGGGGCACTTATTCAGTATGAGTTTATACCTACGCCGGAACCGACACCTACGGTTGCGCCCGGTCAGACGGCGGAACCAACAGCGACTCCGAAGCCGACTCAGGGACCGTATACAGGACTTGATTCTGTAGATCTGTATGTGGGAGGCGGTTCGGCCAATAACAATCAAACAACGGGTATATTCGTTAAAGACGGCGTCGGCGTTGACGGCTCTAAAGCGCTGGCTCTTGTATCCGGTGCCAGAGCGAATGCGTCTAACGGTCCGAGGATGGAGTTCAAGCGTCCATTGATGGATGATAAGTATGTGATTACTTTCAAGGCATATCCGACTTCAAGGCAGGATGTATACCTTAATGATTCAGCTGCATCCAATGCGGCATCAAAGCCGCTTAATCTTAATAAGGATGAGTGGAACGATATTGAAATCTTTGTTTCAAGATCGGGAAGTGACGTAGGAAGAATTGTTAATGTGAACGGCGTGACCAATACGGATTTTTCCGGTACAACGGGAGAAGCGCCGGTTGTATGGGGAATTCAAGCGAACAATGCCGGAGAACTTTATATTGATAATATAGAAGTTAAGGTTTCCACAGTATTGCCGACACCTATTCCGACGCCTTCTCCGGAGCCGATAAGACAGCTTGGCATAGGCGATGGAAATGATTTTGAAGAATATACAAGCGGTATGACAGTTATCACTATGACGTCTTCCGCACAGGAGCCGGCGGATGATATAGCAGGATTTTTGGTGCATATTGGCAGCCGTAACGGCGGAAGCAGCAACACAAACTGTACAATAGGCGGAGGTAAGGAAGGCAACGGTCTTGTAATTGCAAACGGTCAGTTCTATAGCGCAAACAGAGGTGCACGTGCTCAGCTTATCACACCAACGGTTGAAAGTGATGTAAACTACAAGGTAACTTTTGATGTAAAGAAAACAAATGCAAATAATGATCTCTATTTTGCGTCATCGACAACATCAAATGATGGTACACCGGCAGGTCTTGAGGCTGATGTCTGGAGCAAGGCAGAGATTTATATGGCAGGCGGCCAACAGATAATTTTTGTTGACGGAAGATTTATTAAGGTATCTGCTACAACTGAGCTTCCTGTTCTTTGGGGTTCGAACAATAACGATGTAGGCAATATCATTATTGATAACTATATGATTGAGGCGGCTGATGACAAGTCAGTGCTTGATGCTATAACCGCATCTCTTGATATTGCAAATGATGAGAAGACCGTATATCCTGGAAATGACGGTGTATATAACTTCATTAACGGATTTAAGGTTGCAGATATTATCATTGGCAAAAATATATCTTGGGAGGCTTTAGAGCTTTCAAACAACGAATGGGTACCGACAGAAGATATTAAAATTACAGGTACGAACTTAATTATCAACAATAAAAACTCGGAGAAGGAGTATAAGCTTGTTGCAACCGTAACAGACGGTGATTTATCGTCAACAAAGGAATTTTTGCTTAAGTATATCGAGACGGAAGATGTTGTAAAGACTGTTATCGATAATCTTGAGCTTCCGTTAAGTGTAGAAGCGATTATGTTTGAAAACGATGTGTATAATGTTTCGAATAATTTCTCGCTTCCGCTGAGCGAATGGGTAACTGAAATTGATTGGGAAGTAACAGATTCATCGTCGATTCAGATTGATAAGGACGGAGATGTAAAAGTATTCCCGAAGAATACAGATCCGATTACATTGACTGCAACAGTTTCGTATAACGGTCAGTCAATGACAAAGACTTTCCCGATTTCGCTTCTTAAGTATTACAGAATATGCCTTCATTCGGTAGAAGATGAGTTGTCAAACACAGTTCTTTATCCTAAGGGCAATGACGGAGAAGCGCTTACATCTGTTACATTATCACCGGATGGTGAAACGGTGCTTTCATATGATGTGGCTTTTAAGACCATATCTGTGGACGATGCCAGACTTGCAGTCAGCTGGAAGAGCTCAGATGTAAAAGTACTTACAAATGATGGTGTAATATCTGTTGTTGATAAGGAAGCTCATCCGGTAACACTTACAAAGACAGTTACATATACATTGGAAGGCGAGCAGATAGTATCATCATCAAAGGATTATAGCATAAAGGTACAGTTTAATCCGGATACAATGCAGGCAGGAATTGATGAGATAGTTAAGAGCTATGCAGCTTCAAAGAATGCAGATGAAGAGTCTGAAACGTATAAAGCTGCATATAACAGAGCTATGGAAATTCTCAGCGACAGATATAAGACAAGAGGAGATGCTGTTTACGAGGAGAATTTTGATGATATCCCGTCTTCGGTAGATGATGATTTCACACTTCCGGTAGAAGGATACTTTGGTTCAAAGATTACATGGGGTTCATCAAATACAGCTATTAAGATTAACGGTGAGAACGCAAAGGTTACTCAGCCGTCAAAGGATACAAATGTTCAGCTTAAGGCTACATTTACATCAGGTGCTTCAACAAATGCTGATGCGTATACAGCAACGGTAGAGGTTGAGGGTACAGGCAAGTCATCAGGCGGCTCCGGCGGCTCAAGCGGCGGCGGAAGTTCATACAGAGGCTCGCTTGGTACATCGTCATATACAAATCCTATTACGACGCCGGTATTTGGTGTAGAGCCGACAGCTACACAGGCTCCTGAGGCAGATGGATTCACTGACTTGGGTTCGGTTTCATGGGCAGAGGAAGCTATCAATGCTCTTGCTGATAAGGGTATTGTATCAGGACGTGATGCTGTAACTTTCGCTCCGAATGACGATATTACAAGAGCTGAGTTTGCGAAGATTGTTGTGGGTGCATTCAATATTGAGCTTGGTGCATCGGCAGAGCTTTCAGATATTGACAGCAGCGCTTGGTACGCTCCGTATGTAGGCGCATGCTATGCGGCAGGTATAATTACAGGCTATGACGACGGCGAATTTAAGCCGAATAATCTTGTTACAAGACAAGAGATGGCTGTAATGGTATTAAGAGCGGCTCAGTATAAGAATGTTACAATCGAAACACCGAATGAGAAGGTTGACTTCACAGACGCTGATAAGATTGCGGCATATGCGGCAGAGGCTGTTGAAACGCTCCAGAAGGCAGGTATCATCAACGGAATGGAAGATGGTAAGTTTGCCCCGGCAGATACAGCTACAAGAGCTCAGGCAGCTAAGATTTTGTATACTTTCTGTAAGTAATTACGATATACTAAAAGGACAGCTTTTAAAAGCTGTCCTTTTAGTATATATATTAGTTTATTTCCTGCCGTAAAATTCGGAGGTTACGGCATCCATGTCCATCTGAACCGCTGACCAATCAGAATACGCACCTATGATAAGGTTAAAATAGCTTATATCTCCGACTTTTTTATTGTATTCGGGTATCGGTTCGGTGTTTATATCTTTAATGAGTTTTATTTCACCGTTCACATTATCGGCATTTGAAATTATTTTGAAATGCAGTGCCTCATAAAGCCAGTCCTTTTCTTTTTCCTTTATTTCTCCCGTTTCAAGGCATTGCATACGGTACATGTCAACACCGTTCACAGTTGATGAAACAAGGCTACCGTCATTGTTCGGAATAAGACGGTAATAGCATTTTCGATGTATTTTCTGCATTCTTTTGAAATTACGTCTTAAAAGTCTGATATGCTCATTCATGCCGCGCTTTTCGTCCTCATAAGAAGAATATCGAAGAAAACCCAATTTGTATAGCAAAATCTCTAACCATCGCCGTACAAAAAAGTGCCATATCACCCACAAGCCTGCAATGGCGCAGACTATAGTGGGTGAATTTTCAATAAAATATTCCTTTGTCATAATCTCAGATGCTTGCAAGCTTGCTGTATGTATCCTTAACGTCCTTGTAGAGCTGAGTATATACTTCGTAATATTTCTGATATTCCGGGACACTTTCCGCATCCGGCTCCTGAGCAGGGTTGTAATGAATCATCTTTGCACAGGCGTCCTCAACGGAAGGATAAATTCCCGCTCCGACTCCGGCAAGTATAGCAACACCGAGTGCCGGACCTTCTTTTGACGTACAGGTCTTGATTGGACAGTTGTAAATATCGGCAAGCATCGAGCGCCATAACGGACTTGAGCCGCCGCCGCCGCATGCTGTCATATCGTCAATGTCAACGCCCATTTCCTTGAGGATTTCCCAACAGTCACGGAGTGAATATGACACACCTTCCATAACGGCTCTAATCATGTCGCGCTTCGTATGAATCGCGGAAAGACCGAAAAACATTCCGCGGCAGTCAGGATTCAGATGCGGTGTTCTTTCTCCCATGAGATAGGGGAGATATACAAGCTTGTTTGCGCCAATCGGTGACTGTGCCGCTTCTTTGTCGGTAAGGTAGTAGGTGTCAACGCCCATTTCCTTTGCGGTGTTCATTTCACTTTCGCAGAAGTTGTCGCGGAACCACTTTAATGAAAGACCGGCTGCTTGGGTAACACCCATAACGTGCCATGCTCCCGGTACAGCGCAGCAGAAGGTGTGAACTCTGCCTGCCTTGTCGATTGACATCTGTGATGTGTGAGCGAATACAACGCCTGAGGTACCGATTGTTGTGAAGGCTGTTCCGTCGGAAACAACGCCTGTTCCGACTGCTGCGGCAGCATTGTCACCGGCTCCGCCTACCACTATTGTACCCGGATTAAGTCCTGTCAGCTTTGACGCTTCTTCTGTGATAACTCCGGTTACCTCAGGACTTTCGTATACCTTTGCAAGAAGGCTCTTGTCAATGCCGAGCTTGTCAAGAACCTCGTCCGACCAACAGCGGTTTGCAATATCCAGAAGCTGCATTCCGCTTGCGTCTGAAACCTCTGTTGCAAACTCGCCTGTGAGCTTGTAGCGTACATAATCCTTCGGGAGAAGAATGTGACGGCATTTTGCGTAATTCTCCGGTTCATTTTTCTTGACCCACATAATTTTTGAAGCAGTAAAGCCTGTTAATGCCGGGTTGGCTGTGATTTCGATAAGTCTTTCCCTGCCTACCAGTCTTGTAATGTCCTCACACTCGGCGCCAGTCCTCTGATCGCACCAGATGATTGACGGACGTATAACATCTCCGTTTTCATCAAGCATAACAAGTCCGTGCATCTGTCCGGAAATACCGAGTCCCGCAATGTCCGCCGGATCAACCGTTGACGAAACGTATTTGATTGTTTCAACAGCTGCATTGTACCAGTCGATAGGCTCTTGCTCAGCCCAGCCGTTCTGCGGCTGATACATAGGATATCCGACTGTTTTTGACGCGATAACGTTTCCGGCTGTGTCGAAAAGAACGGTTTTTGTGCCTGAAGTTCCCAGGTCAACACCAATTAAATATTTCATGTTTTTTCCTCCTTAAAATCCTTATTGTAATTATAGCACATTTTAGTTAATAGCACAATATATATTTTCGGAAAATTTTCACTGAAAAATTGTTAAAAGAATTTTTAGTTAACGTGAATTTACGGATAGACTTTAAGGAACCACTGATTAATTAACGCCTAATGGCTTAGCACGCATTGAACTTTCATATTTTCCGTCATATCATACAAAAATCTCTCGACATACGCAAGTATGCTTTCGAGCTTTTTGCATAATCTGACGAAAAATCTGACTGCGTTCACTATGAACTATAATTAATCAGTGATTCCTTAATTTTTAAGAAATATTTTTTTAATTTTTTTCGCAAAAACTTATTTTAGCATAACTTATCATAAGCCTTTATAAGTTTTTGGCTGAAACATAGACAGAATGGGGTTTTTTAAAAATCGGGCAAATATCTTTATATAAGTCCGTATAACTTACCTTTGCAGGCTCGGTCACCAAAATGTCACCACAAAACTTTTAAAGGAGCTGACAATGAAAGACTTATTGATTGAAAATGGTATCTTGCTGCCCAATGGTGAGATATGCAAAAATAAAATAAATCTTGTTTCCGGCGCCATGACACAGCCCTTTGCCGAAATGGTATGGGGTTCAACAGGCGGCGACAAGGAAACACTAAACAGACTGACAGATATTCTTGTAACGATGAATACCGATACCGACAGAGATAAATTATTCAAGCTCATTCAAATGCTGTATGGGCTTATGGGAGTGAAATTCCCCGATGAAGCGTTTTATATCAGTCGACATAAAGAAGCATTAAAGTATTTTATATTTTCCTTTATCGCAGACTTCGGAGAAATCATACAGGAATATATATCAAACGGAAATCGTTAAAGCAGCATTAGAAACATAACACTGCTTTTTTCATACCCTAAAATTGAAAGGAATTTGTCTGAAATGAAAACCGAAAATTCAAAGCAGTTATGCCCCACTTGTCAAACAGGACAAGACACATATTTGCTCGACAGCCGCAACCCGTTTTGCCCGTACTTGCATTGTCACAACGGCAAAACCTGCACGGCGTACAAACCTTTAAAGAACGAGAAGAACAAACAATGATAGGATTAATAATAAGTTTTTGCGCCGGAGTATTTTTCGGCGCTTTTATTATGTCTGCGTGCGTGCTTGCCGGACGCGCTGACAGAAATATGGATTAGGAAGGAGCGTTTGAAATGGCAAAAGTAGTCAGGATTGAAAAGAATCGTAATTACACGGTAATGTCGAATTATCATTTAAGGGATAAATCATTATCATTAAAAGCAAAGGGATTGTTATCCATAATGCTTTCCTTGCCCGATGATTGGGATTACTCGAACAGAGGGCTTGCGGGGATAGTCAAGGAGGGCGTAAGCGCCGTCGGTTCGGGACTGAGGGAGCTTGAAGCGGCGGGATATATCAAGCGTACAAAACTCCGCGACGCACAGGGCAAAATAACCGATGTGGAATACGTCATATACGAGCAGCCGCATAAGGAAAAAACGACTGAAACGGAGCAGGCAACCGAAACGGAAGAAGCCGAACCGGAGCCTGCTTCCGAAAACAGTGATTTTTTTGCGCCGGAAGAAAATTCATATGCGAATGAGCCGCATATCGAAAATAAGGATGTGGTTCCTGCGGATATGGAAAACCGCGAGCAATTAAATACTAATAAAACAAATACTAAAAAATTAAATACTGATTGTAATAAATATCAATCAACCAATAATACGGAGCCGGAGGAAAAAACAAAGAGCGCTTTAGCAATGCCCGTTGATTGGATTGATAGATATAACAAAACAATGGCGGCAATAAAAAATCAAATCGATTATGACAGCCTTATCACAACGAACGACGCGGAGCTTGTAAACGACATTGTAAGCGTTATGACGGAGGTAATGCTCGTTGATACCACCTGCTACACCATTGAGGGAAAGAAAATTCCCGCGGAGCTTGTGCGTATCAACTACGGCAAAATCACATACGGCAGACTTGACACGTTTTTACTTGATTTCAGCCGTTTGGACAGCAAGATAAATAATCCTAAAAACTACCTGATTACAGCCTTGTATAACATCGCTTCCACAGCGGAAACTTCGATTACAAACAGAGTAAATCACGATATGTACGGAGGTATGTAATATGCTTTCATATAACGCGCGAGCGCCTTAGAAAGGCGTTTTTTTAATGCAATTTTCAAAAATTTCAAGAAGGAGGATTTTTCAGAAATGAAAACAAAAAATAAAATCAAAAGAGTTTTAGCCGGAATTATGGCGGCAAGTATGGCAATGAGTATTGTCCCGACAATCTCATTTGCGGCGCAGTCAAACGAGTATGTAGACCCGGCGGACGTATGGATTGAAGCGAACGGCAGAACCAATGAATTAGACGTGAACGCCACGACAACGTATGAAACTACTTTTTGTCCTGTCTGTGATATGGAGACTACACAGCTTACCTATCGCGTCCCCGAATATACAAAGTCGGGAGAAACGGCTTTAAACCGCGGCGTCAAATGGTCGGACGGAACTATGATTGACGGTGAAAGCACAGGCAACACCGACAGCGGAACGCCCGGCATTGATGCGTATTTCACGGGGTATCATTATACAAAATCCGTGTGTCAGAACTGCGGTATTATCAACACCGTTGACGGCTTGGGCAGTTATTCGTTCAGTAAAAACGTATACGGTCTTAACCCCTGCGACCATAACTTTTTTATGGATTTTGACAATACCACATACACGCCGTACAACAGCAAATACCATATGACAACATTAAAAGCCGGTGAATACTGTCAATTCTGCAAGGGTACTCACGCAAGAGCGACAGAAAAACAGGAAGCGCACAGCTTTGATGAAACGGTTGACGGCGAGCTTGGCAATCAGCGTTTCCACCTTACGGGCGAATGCGAGGACTGCGGTTACAAGAAAAATGAATATGCCGCTGCAAAGTCGGTCATTCAGAGCTACTACGGCAAGGTTGACGGAAAAGCGCATACCGTCACCGTTTCCGATTTATCGGAGGATGGCGTGCATACCAAAATCCGTTACGGCACAGAAGCGGGAAAATGCAATTTGACCTCTGCGCCTAATTATACGGAGGAAGGTTACTACCCCGTATATTATGAGATTGATTACAGCTACGAGGGCGAGAGTATGACGGAAAACGGCGTCAGCTATGTATGGCTGCTTGCGGATAATTCGGACAATGTAACTACAAACAGTGTTCACACTCACGATTACCGCTATCTTGAAACGGTATGCCCGACTTGCACGGAACTTGGCTATGACCGTTTCCAATGCTCAGAGTGCGGAGCGTTGCAGAAAACAAACTACACTCCGGCAAACGGTCACGATTACAGCACAATCGTAATTCGTGAAGCGAGCTGTCAGCAGGGCGGATTGGAATTACACTCCTGTAAAAACTGCGGCAGTTATTACACCGAAAATACCTCAATGACCGACCACAAGTATCAGACTGCCGTAATCCCCGCAACTTGCACAATGAACGGGTACACTGAACACAAGTGTATTGATTGCGGCTACAAGTACATCACGGATTTAACGCCGCTTGCAAAACACGATTACCGCGAGAAAGTAACCGCGCGGACGTGTACGACAAGAGGATTTACAACATACAGTTGCGCGAACTGCGACGATATTTACATCAGCGACTACACCGAGCCGACAGGTCACGAATGGGATAACGGTCACACGGTTACAAATTCTACTTGTGAGAGCGAGGGTGTAAAGGAATATAACTGCAAGCATTGTGACGAAAAGATGATACAGGCAATTTCAGCAACGGGACACACACCGGGCGCGGCGGCTACTTGCACAGAACCGCAGACTTGCGAAACATGCGGAGCTGTTCTTGAACTTCCGACAGGTCATCACTATTCCGAAGCGGTAACAATTCCAACTTGCACGGAAATGGGATATACGACTTATATTTGCGATGATTGCGGCAGCTCGTATGTTGGAAACTACACCGATAAAATTGAACATCATTATCACAGTGTAATCACTCCGGCAACTTGTACGGAATTAGGATTTACAACTTATACCTGTACCGAGTGCGGAGATGAATATAAAAGTGATTACGTTGACAAGAAAGCTCACGCTTACAAGTTAGCAGTAACACCTCCGACTTGTACGACAATGGGATTTACGACCTATACCTGTTCCGACTGTGGCGACAGTTATGTTGCAGATTACACCGACGTACTTCCCCACAATTACACAAAAGAGGTAATTGAGCCGACTTGCACCGAGCAAGGTTACACTGTATATACTTGTCCCGACTGCGACAAAGAGTTTATCGGTGACGAAAAAGAATCGATTGAACATCACTATAATTCAGTTGTGACATCTCCTACTTGTACCGAAATGGGATATACAACGTACATTTGCGAGGACTGCGGATATTCCTATGTTACCGATTACACAAATCCGACAGGTCACAGCTATGACGAAGTTGTAACCGCACCGACTTGTACGGAAATAGGATTTTCAACGTTTACTTGTAAGGATTGCGGTAATAGCTATATAGGCAACGAAACAGCAAAGCTGCCGCATAATTACGATAAGGCAGTGACCGTGCCGACTTGTGAGGAAATGGGCTTCACTGTTTTTACTTGTAAAGACTGCGGCGAAACCTACACAGGCGATTATACGGACGCAAACGGTCACAGCTATACAGAAAGTGTAACAGAACCCACTTGTACGGAATTGGGATATTCAACGTTTACCTGCGAGATTTGCGGTCACAGCTACAAAGGCAACGAAACAGCACAGGCTGAACATCAGTATAAGTCGGTTGTAACCGCGCCGACTTGTACGGAGCTGGGATTTACCACAATCACTTGTGAAAGCTGCGGTGAAACACACAAGATTGATTTTGTCGAAGCTATGGGACATAAGCCGTCCGATTGGATTGTTGACGTTCCTGCAACGATTGAGAACAGCGGCAGCAAGCATAGAGAGTGTACCGTCTGCGGAGAAACGCTTGAAACTGTGGAAATCCCGCAGCTTACCGACAAGGACAATTCGGACGAGGACGGTCATTCAACTGTCGGAGATTACAATATTTTAATTACCGACAAGGATGGCAAGCCCATATTTGACAGCAAAATCAGCATTGATACTAACGATAATCTGACAATCGTCCTTCCCGACGGCAGATTATTGAGCGCTGAGGATATTACCACAATCACGGTTATTGACGTAAGAACACAGCAGGCGGCAAAGGATATATCTATTTTTATCGCCGATACCTCAAACAATGCAGCTACGGGAAAAACCGATGAAAACGGACAACTTAAAGTCCCCAACACCGAGAGTTCGACAGGCAGTTCAAACGGCACTGTTGCTGACAGCGACAACACCTATGTAGTCGTTGTAACCGATAAAAACGGCGTACTCATTCCGAATTGTAATGTTACAGTCGGCGACAACTACTCAATCAATGTTAAACTCCCCGAAAATACGGCGTTTAACAAGGATAACCGTATTACTGTTACAGTAGTAACCGAAAAGGGCGAGCCTGTGAACAGCTTGCGCGTTCAGCTTATCGGCGACGGCGATTTTGTCGAGAACGGCTATACCAACATCAACGGTCAGATAACACTGCCTATGTCAAATACCGATATTACGGACGAGGACGGCAAGGGCGAAGTCGGCGATAAGGACGGCGACAAGGTTTATGATTATATTGTAACTGTTTCAGATGAAACGGGACTTATCAAAGATGCTCTTGTTACTTTGATTGCAAAGGATAATTCTGTTCTTGTATGCCTGCCGGAGGGTAAAGTAATCGACTATTTCAACCGTACTACTGTTAAGGTTATCAGAGCAGACGGAACACCTGTTGAGAATTGGAAAGTCAGCGTTTACAATAAGGACGGCAGCGGCTTACGCACAGAAGTTACGGACGAGAACGGAATTGTAATCGTTCCTCCGCTTTCGGAAGCTCCGATTTCAAAGCCGACACCTACACCGAACCCCGACGCGGACGCTACACCGCTTCCGGGCGTTGATACCACACCGAAGCCGGATAATACGGATAAGCCCGGTGAAACGGATAAACCGAATACAACTGAAACTCCTGCGCCGTCTGATAAGCCGACGGAAACCGATAAACCAAGTGAGACGGGTAAACCGTCAGAAACCGAGAAGCCAAGCGAACCGACTCCGACTCCCGATTTAGGCGACGGCTCTGTTGTTCAGAATAAGAATTATAAGTACCGTGTGTATGTATGGGACAACGACGGTGTTATTACTGATTTTGGATTGATTAAATTGCAGGATAATGGCAGTCTTGAAATTGAATTGCCGACAAGCAAGATGTTAAATCCTGAAAATAAAGTAAATATCAGAGTGATAAATGAAAATGACGGTTCACCTGTTAAAGGTATCACTGTAAATGTAACTGATACAGCAAAGAACACAGCATCCGATATTACCAACAGTAACGGAATTGCAGTTGTTCCCGTTTCCGACAGCGACATTACAGACGCTAACGGCAATGCGCAGGTTAAGGACGACGAGGGCAATCTCTACAATATAAATGTTGCTACCGAAACAAAGGGCAATATTGAGGGCGCAGTCGTTCAGATTAAGGACGGTAAAATTACTGTTACGTTACCGGACGGTACTGTAATTGACTATGCCGACAGAACGACGGTTACAGTTACAGACCGTGACAATAAGCCTGTATCTGCTATGCCTGTAAATGTCAAGGATAATAAGGGCGGCAACAGAACGGAGATTACGGACGAAACCGGCAAAGTTGTTGTACCTCCGTTTTCAGAAGCATATACCGATAAGGACGGAAACGCAATTATAAACGGTTATACCGTAGTTGTCGAAGATACAAAAGCAAAAATCGAAAATGCCTATGTTGCAATCAAGGACGACAAAATCAGCGTAAAGCTCCCCGATACAAACGAGCTGACAACTTCTAATCAGACCACAGTAACCGTAACGGATAAGGACACGAAGCCTGTTAAGGATATGAGCGTAACCGTAACGGATAAGAACAGCAAAACCGCGACAAAGACAACGGACGCAAACGGTAAAATTACCGTACCCGTCAAGTCAAGCGGCGGCTCATCAGGTGGCGGAAGTCACGGCGGTGGCGGCGGTGGTTCGTCAATCGTTTCAAATTCGTACAATGTAAAGGTTGTCGATAAGGACGGCAAGACTGTAAATGTTTCAAAGTCTGTAAAGGACGATAAAATTACATTGACGCTTCCGAGCGGTACAGTTCTTGACGGCGGCAATTATTATACAATCACCGTAACCGACAGAAACGGCAAGGTTCAGCCGGATATTGATGTTACGATGAAAGACAAAAAGGACAATTCCGCAAACGGTACTACCGACAAAAACGGTCAGCTTGTACTTCCCGCGACCGAGCATAAATTGTATGTGGTCGGATATGAGGACGGTACATTTAAGCCGGAGGGCAATATGACGCGAGCCGAAGCTGCGGCAATATTTGCCCGTAATATTGCCGAGCGCAAGGGCGAGAATATAACGAACTCAAAATCCTTATTTACAGACGTTGACGCTAAACTTTGGTATAATCAGTACATCAGCTACCTTGAAAAATACGATATAATCGAGGGTTACGATGATGGCACATTTAAACCCGACGAGCATATTACAAGAGCTGAATTTGTGACTATGTGCTCAAGGTTCTATAACCTGTTCGATAAGACAACGGAGAGCAAGAACAACAAATTTACCGATGTTGCAAGCTCGCATTGGGCATACAAGTTCATCAACAGCGCTACAGCTATGGATTGGATTAAGGGTTATGCGGATGGCACTTTCAAGCCGGATAACAATATAACTCGCGCCGAGGTTGTGGCTATCGTAAATCGTGTGACAGACCGTGAAGCGGATACCGAATATGTGAATAAGAACCTGTCAAACCTTAACCGTTTCAGTGATTTGACAGATAAAGGATATTGGGCTTGGCCAGACGTGATGGAAGCCGCAAATACGCATATGGCGGTTGAGTCAGCAGACGGTGAAACTTGGGTAAAATAATTTGCTGTGCTTGCAGAAAAGCAGTCCTACAGGATTGCTTTTCTGCCCTTTATATGCTATAATTTATCTGATAGACAAATAGGTTTTAAGGAGTTATATAATATGCAAATACGGGAAATGATATTGTCTGATTATGATGATATATACGCATTATGGACAAATATTGAGAGTATGGGACTGCGTAGCCTTGACGACTCAAAAAAAGGTATATCAGCCTTTTTGAAAAGAAATCCAACTACAAGTTTTGTTGCTATTGATAATAATAAAATAGTTGGCGCTATTTTATGCGGACACGACGGACGCAGAGGATATATTTATCATACAGCAGTCCATAAAAATTTTTGCCATCAAGGAATTGCAACAGGGCTTATAAATGCTGCTATAAAAGCTCTGCAAAAAGAACATATAACAAGAGTTTGCTTAAATGTCGTGAAAACAAATGAACAGGGTAAAACTTTTTGGATAAATCACGGCTGGGAGGAAAAAGAATTTTTGGGCTTTTACAGTAAGTCTATTACTGATAAGGAAAATAAACCGCTGTTTGAATTATAATATAAGAGTAATAGCGAGGAATAAGTATATGCTTAAAATAAGAAAAATGAAATCAGATGATTATGACAATGTATATAATTTGTGGTTATCTTGTGCTGGTATGGGGTTAAATAACATTGACGACACCAAAGACGGAATTGACAGGTTTTTGAAAAGAAATCCCGATACTTGTTTTATAGCGGAATATGAAAACAAGGTGGTTGGAGTAATAATGGTCGGAAATGACGGTCGTAGAGGTTACATATATCACACATCGGTAAAATCTGAATATCGCAATCAAGGTATTGGTTCAAAATTAGTTGACACTGCGATAAATGCGTTGAAAAATCAAGGTATAAACAAAGTTGCATTAGTTGTATTTACCAAAAATGAAAGCGGTAATGCTTTTTGGGAAAAACAAGGTTTTACACAGCGAAACGATTTAATATACCGAAACAAGGCTCTCACAGATATGACAAGAATTGATACATAAGTATCGGCTTATTAAGCTGATATGGACTACATCAACAAGAATATGTCAGCAGTCAATAAGCTTGCAAACCTCAAAGGTCAGATAAAATATAACTTAAAACATATTCTATAATTTATAGCGGTTGTTTAGAAATAAACAGCTGCTTTTTTGATGAAAGGAGTGTTGCCTATTGCAGGAAGAAATTGAAAAGAAAACGATTGCGTTAGTTGTATCAGCTTCAAAAATGACGGGGCGCGTACTGCAGGCGGCAATCCGTGAGTATCTGCGTATACGGCAGAAGCACAAGAATAACAAGCAGATAAAAGGCTATCAAGGCAAACAAACGATAAAGCAGCTCATAAAATCAGGCGCGGCGTTATCCAATATTGAAGTTACGGACGAAAATATAAAATCCTTTGAAAGTGTGGCAAAGAAATACAGCATTGATTACGCGCTGAAAAAGGACAGCTCGCAGGAACCGCCGAAATATCTCGTATTCTTCAAGGGAAAGGACGTTGACGTTATCAATATGGCGTTCAACGAATATTCCAAAAAGCAACTTCGGGAAAAACCGTCGCTTCGCAAAGCGCTGTCAAAAATGCGGGAGCTTGCAAAGACGATAAATCCGAAAGACCGTGCGCACCGCAAGGACCGGGAGCGTGATATATGAGGATAGATAAAAAAATTATCATTCAAAATATGCCCTATCTCTTGTTCTTCTGGATTGCCGATAAGCTCGGATATATGTATAGGATAACATATGGGAACAAGTTAATAGGAATGATTAAGGGAATTGCGGAGTTATTTAAGGCTCCGCTTTTTTCGTTCCACCCGCGCGATATGCTGATTGGTATTCTCGGCGCACTTGCGGTTAAAGGAGCAGTTTATCTTAAAGGCAAGAACGCGAAAAAGTACCGCAAGGGCATTGAATACGGTTCGGCGCGCTGGGGCACGGCTGCGGATATTGCGCCGTATATGGATAAGGATTTTTACAATAACGTCCTTTTAACTAACACGGAACGGCTGACTATGGAGAGCCGCCCGAAGCAGCCGAAGTATGCAAGGAATAAAAATGTCCTTGTAATCGGCGGTTCGGGCAGCGGCAAAACGAGGTTTTTCATAAAGCCTAATTTAATGCAAATGCACTCATCATACGTTGTTACCGATCCGAAAGGCACAGTATTGATTGAATGCGGCAAACTCCTACAGCGCGGAGGTTATCGGATAAAATCGTTGAATACGATAAATTTCAAAAAGAGTATGAAATACAATCCGTTTCAATATATCCGAAGCGAAAAGGATATTTTAAAGCTCGTGAATACCCTTATCGCCAATACCAAAGGTGAGGGCGAAAAATCCGGCGAGGATTTCTGGATTAAAGCCGAACGGCTTTACTACTGCGCTCTTATCGGGTACATATGGTACGAAGCGCCGGAAGAAGAAAAGAACTTTATTACGCTCCTCGATATGATAAACGCCTCCGAAGCGAAAGAGGACGACGAGAACTATAAAAGTCCCGTTGATTTGCTCTTTGAACGTCTGGAGAAAAAGGAGCCGGAGCATTTTGCGGTAAAGCAGTATAAAAAATACAAAATGGCAGCGGGCAAAACAGCAAAATCTATTCTTATTTCTTGTGGCGCCAGATTAGCTCCATTCGACATAAAAGAATTAAGGGATTTAATGGAGTATGACGAGCTGGAGCTTGACACATTGGGCGACAGGAAAACGGCGCTGTTCGTTATTATTTCAGATACGGATGACACTTTTAATTTTGTAGTCGCTATAATGTACACACAATTATTCAATTTACTATGCGATAAGGCGGACGACGTTTACGGCGGCAGGCTTCCCGTTCACGTTCGGTTTTTGCTTGATGAAATGGCGAATATCGGACAGATACCGAAGTTTGAAAAACTGATTGCCACAATCCGAAGCCGTGAAATCTCCGCTTGTATCATATTACAGGCGCAGTCCCAGTTAAAAGCTATCTACAAGGACAACGCCGACACAATCACGGGGAATTGCGATACTACACTGTTTCTCGGCGGTAAGGAAAAATCAACGCTCAAAGAAATTTCCGAAGCTCTCGGAAAAGAAACGATTGATACCTTTAATACCTCCGAAACACGGAGCAATCAAAATTCCTACGGATTGAATTATCAGAAACTTGGAAAGGAGCTGATGTCACAGGATGAATTAGCTGTAATGGACGGCGGCAAGTGCATATTACAGCTTCGCGGCGTGCGACCGTTTCTGTCGGAGAAATATGATATAACGGCGCACCCCAGATACAAATACCTTGCCGATTTTGACGAAAGGAACAAGTTTGATATGGAACGATATATGAAAAAAAGAAAAACGGTTGTAAAGCCGGACGAGGTATTCGATTACTACGATATTGAATTGCCTCAAACAAAAACAGAAACTAAAATCAAAGGAGGATAAAATTTTATATGCAGTTTTTTACAGAAGCAGTCAACGTACTGCAAACACTTGTAATCGCGCTGGGCGCGGGACTTTGCGTGTGGGGCGGTATCAACCTTATGGAAGGTTACGGCGGAGATAACCCCGGCGCTAAGTCACAAGGTGTTAAGCAACTTATCGCAGGCGGGGGTGTTGTTCTTATCGGAACAACGCTTGTACCCTTATTGTCGGGCCTGTTCTGATAAATGGGCGCGATATTTGATAAAATCACAGAATTTATCAAGGAGTTTTTAATTTCCCTTATCACAGGCAGCCTCGGCACTATGTTTGACGACGTCAATACAAAGGTCGGCACGATTGCAGCGGACGTAGGACAAACGCCGCAGAGCTGGAACGGCAGTATTTTTAATCTGCTGCATAACCTGTCCGATACGGTAATCGTACCGATTGCCGGGCTGATTATTACGTTCATACTTTGTTATGAGCTTATCACTATGATAATGGAAAAGAACAATATGCACGATATAGACACATTTATGTTTTTCAAATACATATTTAAGGCGTGTGTGGCGGTGTACATCGTCACGCATACCTTTGATATAACAATGGCGGTGTTCGATTTGGGACAGCATATTGTAACCCAGAGTGCCGGAGTTATCGGCGCAAATACGAGTATTGATATTTCATCGGCGCTTACGGATATTGAAGCAACCCTATCCGCTATGGGAATCGGCGAGCTGTTTTTACTCGTGCTCGAAACGTCCTTGGTAAGTCTGTGTATGAAAATTCTGTCGGTATGTATCACCGTCGTTATATTCGGCAGAATGATTGAAATTTATATGTACTGCTCTGTGGGAGCAATCCCGTTCGCCACTATGACAAACCGTGAATGGGGGCAGGTCGGTAACAACTACCTGCGCGGACTTGTAGCTCTTTCCTTGCAGGGATTTTTCATAATGGTATGCGTAGGAATATACGCTGTGCTTGTAAACGGGTTCACCGTTACAACTAATTTGCATACGACAATATTTACCGTCGCGGCATATACCGTTGTGTTGTGCATTACCCTGTTTAAGACGGGCAGCATAAGCAGATCAATTCTGAACGCGCATTAAGGAGGGTTTATGAAAAAATACAACATCATATACGCCGACCCGCCGTGAAAATACCGCTGCGGTCACATAAAGGGTGCGGGTTGTAATCATTATCCCGTAATGGAGCTTGACGAAATCTGCGCTTTGCCTGTTAATAAAATTACAGTGGATGACTGCATTTTATTTTTATGGACAACGTTCCCGAAAATGTATGAAGCGCTTGACGTTCTTACCGCTTGGGGTTTTGAGTATAAAACGGTCGCGTTCGTATGGATAAAGCAAAACCCAAAAAGCAGGGATTGGTTTACGGGCTTAGGCAGATGGACGCGCTCAAACGCGGAAATATGTCTGCTTGCCACAAAAGGCAGACCGGTACGGTTTTCAAGAGCCGTTCACCAGCTCATTATTTCGCCCGTTGAGGAACACAGCAAGAAGCCCGATATTACAAGAGATAAAATTGTGGAGCTTGCGGGCAATCTTCCGCGCATAGAGCTTTTCGCCCGTCAAAGAGTCCTCGGCTGGGACGCTTGGGGCAATGAGGTAGAATGTGATATTGAGCTTTAAAAATTTTTCTTAAAAGCCTTGACAAACATTATCATATATGATAACATAATTATATACAAGAGCATATACTGTATCGGGAGGATTGAAATGGATTGGAGTCTTGAATTTTACAAAAAATCAAACGGTGAAATCCCCGTTCTGGAATTTTTACTGTCGCTAAATCCCAAAATGAGAGCAAAAGCCTTTTCTGAAATAGAGCTGTTGGAAAAGCACGGTACAAATTTAAGAGAACCGTATGCCAAAACGATAAAAGGTGAAAAATACAAGGGTTTGTTCGAACTGAGAATAAAATTTTCATCGGATATAAGCCGTATATTTTATTTTACATTTAAAGATAATAAATTTGTTCTATTAAACGGATTTACAAAAAAATCAAACAAAACTCCCAAAACCGAGCTTGAAAGAGCGGTTAAGTATAAAAAAGATTATGAAAGCAGGTGTGAAAATGAGTAAAGCGGGAATGAAATTTTCCGACGTCAAGGAGCTTTTAATGAAAGATGGTGAATTTAAGTCGGAATATGAGAAATTAAAACCGAGATATGACGTTATATCGCAGATTATCGAGGAACGCTCCAAACAGAATATAACACAGGAAGAATTAGCTCTGCGCGTAGGCACTCAAAAATCAAATATCTCACGCTTGGAAAGCGGGACGTATAACCCGTCGTTGGATTTTTTGATTAAGGTTGCTCATTCGCTCGGTAAAGAGGTTCAAATATCATTGAGATAAATATATTTGCATAAAGTCTGTTGATTATTTCGGCAGACTTTTTTCATACAAAAATTGAAAAGGAGGAGTAAATTATGCCGTATGTACCCGTACCAAAAGACTTGACTACGGTAAAAACAAAGGTAGCGTTTAACTTAACCAAACGCCAGCTCATATGCTTCGGCGGCGCGGCTGCCGTTGGAATACCTACATATTTTCTGACGCGCGGCTTTTTAGGCAACACCGGCGCTGTTATGGCGCTTTTAGCTGCGGCGCTTCCGTTCTTTGTGTTCGCTATGTACGAGAAGAACGGACAGCCGCTTGAAAAGATTTTGAAAAACTATTACATCACACGAATTAAAAGACCGAAAGTGCGGCCGTATCGGACAAATAATCTGTACGCCGCATTGGAACGGCAAAGTAAATTGAATAAGGAGGTTCAAATTATTGTCGGAAACAAAGAAAGAAAAACCTAAAATTACTATTTCTAAGAATAAGCCTTTAAACGGCAAACAAAGGCGGCAGCTTGCCGAAGCCGTGAAAAAGGCGAAAATGCAGGGCAAGATTGCAATGTCAGCGCAGGAAACCATACCGTATATTGAAATGCGTCCCGATGGGATTTGCAAGGTTACAAAAACCTTTTATACAAAAACTATCCGCTTTTTGGATATAAATTATCAGCTTGCGAGGAACGAGGACAAAAACACGATTTTTGAAAACTACTGTAATTTTCTTAATTACTTTGACAAGTCCATATCGGTCCAGCTTTCTTTTATCAATCAGACAATGAATATCGCTGATTTTGAAAAGAGTATTTATATTCCCTTGCAGAATGATAGGTTTGATGAAATTCGTATCGAGTATTCGGAAATGCTGAAAAATCAGCTTGCCAGAGGAAACAACGGACTTGTCAAGCACAAGTACATCACGTTCGGGATTGAAGCCGACAACATACAGGCGGCAAAGCAGAAACTTGAACGCATTGAAGCGAACGTGCTGAATAATTTTAAAATTCTCGGCGTACAGGCGTTTCCGCTCAACGGCATTGAAAGGCTGGAGCTTTTACATTCGTGCTTTAATCAGGACGAAAATGCAAAATTCAATTTCAGCTGGAATATGATACACAAAACGGGATTATCCACCAAGGATTTTATCGCGCCGACCTCGTTCGATTTCTCGGACGGACGCACGTTCCGTATGGGAAAGAAAATCGGCGCGGTATCATTTTTACAGATACTTGCGCCGGAGCTCACAGACCGTATGCTTGTGGATTTCCTCGACTTGCAGAATAATTTATCCGTAAATATTCACATCAAAAGCGTAGACCGGACGGACGCGATAAAGACAATTAAACGCAAGCTGACCGACATAGATAAAATGGTTATTGAAGAACAGAAAAAGGCAGTCAGAAGCGGTTACGATATTGACATCATTCCGTCCGACCTGTCCACTTACGGCGGCGAAGCTAAGAAGCTGTTGGAGGAATTGCAGTCAAGAAATGAAAGAATGTTCCTTGTAACAATTCTCATAATGACTACCGCCGATAAGCGCAGGGATCTTGAAAATATCATCTTCGCGGCGCAGAGTATCGCGCAGCAGAATAACTGTCCGTTAAGACGGCTCGATTATCAGCAGGAAGCGGGGTTAATGTCAAGCGTGCCGATTGGTATAACTCAGATAGAAATTCAGCGGAGCTTAACCACGTCAAGCGCCGCTATTTTTGTACCCTTTACCACTCAGGAGCTTTTTTCGGACAGCAAAGAAGCGTTGTACTGCGGTTTAAATGCGCTGTCAAATAATATGATAATGGTTGACCGCAAACTGCTGAAGAACCCGAACGGGCTTGTGCTCGGCACGCCCGGCAGCGGTAAATCATTCAGCGCAAAAAGAGAAATTACAAACGTATTTCTTGTCACAAACGACGATATTTACATATGTGATCCCGAAGCCGAGTATTATCCCCTTGTACGCGCATTGGGCGGTCAGGTTATCAGACTCAGCCCTACATCAAAGGACTATATCAATCCTATGGATATTAACCTCAACTACTCGGACGAGGAAAATCCTCTTGCACTGAAATCAGACTTTATTCTTTCATTATGTGAGCTTATCATAGGCGGACGCACAGGTCTTGAACCCGGCGAAAAGAGTATTATAGACCGCGCGCTCAGTAAGGTATATGAGGAATATTTTAAAAATCCCGTACCCGAAAATATGCCGATTTTGGGCGATCTTTACCGCGTTATCCGCGAACAGAACGACGCGGAAGCTCACAGAATTGCAACGGCGCTTGAAATGTATGTGACGGGTACGCTTAATGTGTTCAATCACCGCACAAACGTTGATATATCCAACCGTATCGTATGCTTCGATATTAAAGAACTCGGCAAGCAGTTAAAGAAAATCGGGATGCTCGTTGTGCAGGATCAGATTTGGAACAGAGTCACCATTAACCGCAGCGAGCATAAATCCACACGCTACTATGTAGACGAATTTCACTTACTCTTAAAAGACGAGCAGACGGCGGCGTACAGTGTAGAGATATGGAAACGGTTTCGTAAATGGGGCGGTATTCCGACAGGTATTACGCAGAACGTCAAAGACTTATTGGGCAGCAGCGAAATAGAGAATATATTTGAAAATTCCGATTACATATATATGCTGAATCAGGCACAGGGCGACCGTGAAATACTTGCAAAGAAGCTCGGTATCTCGCCGCAGCAGCTTTCCTATGTTACGCAGTCGGGAGCCGGCGAGGGATTGTTATTTTACGGCAGTACGATAATTCCGTTCGTTGACCGCTTCCCGAAAGATACGAAGCTCTACGGCTTAATGACAACCCGTCCTACCGAGGTGGTTCAAATTGAGTAATGAGCTTACACATTTAAGTTTATTCAGTGGAATCGGAGGAATAGACCTCGCCGCAGAAGCGGCGGGGTTTACTACCGTCTGCCAGTGCGAATGGGCGGATTATCCGACTGCCGTACTTGAAAAACGGTGGCCGAATGTGCCGCGTTTTCGTGATATTACTACACTAACAAAGGAGGGATTTTTTGAAAGAACAGGACGAAACACAGTTACCCTCATATCCGGCGGCTTCCCCTGTCAGCCGTTCAGCTTTGCGGGAAAACGAGAGGGATTTAATGATACCCGTTACCTGTGGCCTGAAATGGTCAGAGTTATTTCCGAGCTGCACCCCCATTGGGTGCTTGGGGAGAATGTTAGCGGCTTCATCAATGTGGGGCTCGACAAAACGATATTTGACTTGGAGCGTGAGGGCTACGCTGTTCAAACATTCGTATATCCGGCTTGCGGCGTCGGCGCGTGGCATGAGCGCACAAGAACTTTTATCGTCGCGGCTGATGTTTCCCACACCCCTTGCGTCAGACAAGCACACGGTAAAGGACGCAATGAACCTGAACGTCTACCTGTCGGACAACGGGATATTCCGCAAGAAGAACCCGAACGGGGCAATATGGAGTCTGCCGCTGTCGGCGGCGGTGTTTTACTTAACTCCGATAGCCTCGGACGGGATAAGATCGAAGTTTCCGCCGGAGGTGATGAAAAAGAGCAAGGACAAGGCGAACCTTGCGGCGCAGATAATTTTACAGGAAAATCCGCAGGTGGAAACGGCGGCACTCAATCCCGATTGGACGGAGTGGTTAATGGGGTTCCCGCTGAAATGGACGGACATAAACTGTGGAAACGAGAGCCTACAGGCGTTCCGCGTATAACGGAAGAAACAAAAAACAGAGCCTTGCGCTTAAAAACGCTCGGTAACGCCGTTTGTCCTCCGCAGGTGTACCCGATATTAAAATGTATCGCAGATATTGAAACAGGGGCTTGCAGGAATAATTGTATGTTTGGGGGCGCTTGTAATGGATAAAAGGTTAAACAAGGATTTTCTGAATGCGAGCGGCTGCAAAGATTTTACGGCGTATGAAGCGATAAAAAATGTTCAGCGCGAGGAACGGCAAAAGCTGATTGCCGATATTACGGAGCTTGCAGCAAAGCACGGTTATGAGATTACAAGCCAGATTAAGCTTGCGGAAAAATAGATTAAAACGTAAATTTTGGTGAGTATGCGAATTGATTATTGTGCGGAATTGTGGTATGATATTTATAATAAATAGACAAGTTGAAATTTGTGGAGTAAATAGAGGAGGATAAGATATGTTAAGAAAATTTATTATGTTAATATCAATGATGTTAATTACAGTTATGATGACGATAACATCTTTAGCAGCGCAGGACATAAATATTGCTATAGGAGACTATATTCAATTAGGAACGTATTATAATAAACCTATATTATGGCGATGTGTAGATATTGATGAAAATGGTCCTCTTATGTTGTCAGATAAAATATTATGTATAAAAGCTTTTGATGCATCAGGAGCAAATATTGATGGATCACACAAAGGAGGAAGCTACAGAGAAACGGATGGGTCGAATTACTGGGCAGATAGCAATATTCGTTCTTGGCTAAATTCAAATGAAGGTAAGGGAAAGGTTAAATGGCTATGCGGCAATCCACCTGACATAGCACATGTAGCCAATGGAAAAAACGCATATGATCAAGAGGCTGGCTTTTTGACTAATTTTTCGGAAAAGGAGCTTAAAACGATCAAAACAGTTATTCAAAAATCAATTGTCGCATATCCGGAGTATAACAATAAAATGTATGATTATGGTACTGAAGCATACAAATGGGAATCTGATATAAGAGAAGCTGTTTCAAATTATGATAAGGCATATTCTGAAAATGTGAAGGATTCTATCTTTCTATTAGATGTAAAACAGGTGAGTGAGGTTTATAGAAATAGTAATATTCTCGGTGCTGACTATTATATAGGAGAACCAACTATGGAATGTGTAAAATGGTCGGCAAGCGATCAATTTCTAGAAGCTAATGAAAAACATCATTATTGGTTACGTACACCAAATACTGGTATTGACGCAAATTATTATTGCAGTCTTCCAGTTTTAGTTTCTACAGGTGATATTTCGTTTATTGGTTATGCCGATAGTAGTGATATAGGAGTTCGTCCGGCTTTTTACTTGAATGAATCATCTAATATTTTTTACGATGGAAATGGTACAATAAAAAAGCCATATAGAGTAAAGACTATAAATTTGCTGTTTTTGTTAACCTTAACGATTGTAATCACTATAATATTAATAATGGTTATATGCTTTTTGAAAACGAGAAAGAATTCAAAAAATTAGATAAATGAAACTTAAAACCAACAAGGAATAAAAAATTTTAATAAACAAATTTCCGTTTATTGGATAGAATAGCTACATATTACACAGAACATTGACTAACCCTCAATGTTCTTTTTTTTACGCAAAATTTTAAGGAAAGGACGAGAAAATGAAAGACAAAAAATTCAAAGCCGTCAACCGTGAAGAAAACTACGCTAAGAATAATGCGCCCGATATACAGTTAGGGCGACACGGTGATTTTGCCGAGAAGCCGCAGCGGTTTGCTTCACGGAAGATGAAAACATATCAGGCTCGGCAGCCGACAAATGACGGCGCGGAGCTTACCGCCGATATATCGCATTCCGCTGATACGGAAAATTTCGCTTTCGCTCCCGAACAGCAGGAATACGGCGGATATAATTCTGACGCTGTAAATGTTGATACCGTCCGACAGCCTGATTTGCAAATAATCAAATCGGATATTGGATTTAGTAAAGAAAATGCAGATATGCAGCGGCAGACGTCGCAGCGCAAAAACCGTACATATCAACGGTGCACGCAGTTTAGTCAAAAATCCGACGATTATGATTTCACAAAGAAAAATCAGTCGTCGGATTACAGTTTTACGGACACATCGGAGCCGTACTCCCCCGATACCGCAGAACAAGCGGAAAACGCTGTTGACGAAACAACGGACGCCGTTCAAAATCACTTTGAGAATAACGCTCCGAAATCCGAACCGCCTAAACGCTCACATAAAAAAATATTACCGCCGTCATAATCCGCACTCGCCCAAAAGTGCGGATTTTAATATTTCCGATACATCAAAGGACGCAGAGTATAATTTTAATGCTGAAAAAACCGATAAACCTTTTAACCGCGCGGAGCATAAAGCAGATAGTAATTCACAAGCGGTTGATAATGCAGATACTCAAAAAGAGTCCGCAGCGGAGCAGGACGAGGATTACAACATCAGTGAAGCCGTTGACAATTCCGATACCGCGTTTGACCGTGTATCAGAGCGCGCGGACAGGTCGGAAACCGCGACGCAGACGAAACGGAAGAAAAATAAACGATTACAGCAAAAGCAGCGTTTACGGACTGACGATACCGTTTCATCAGAAACGGAAGCGGATATTTCTGAAAAGAAACAGTCAGAACATTCCTCAAAGGATTTTCAGTTTAAGCGCGCTGAAAAGGCTGAATTTAAGGCAAACAAAGCGCGCGCAAAGGCTGATAAGTCGGAAGAAAAATTACCTCATAAAAAGAAGCTCAAAAATAAGCGGCTTTATGACGAGGAAAAACAGAAGCCCAAAACCCGGCTGATATTTGAAAAAGAGGTAAAGCCTCAAAAGGATTTGTACCACCGTTCACCGATAAATACAGTTACAGCGGCAGCAGGGGCGCAGCTTATGAATAAAGCTCACTCCAAAATCAGCGAGGTTGAAAACGACAATTCGGCGGTTGAGGGCGCTCATAAGGCGGAACAGAAAGCGGAAACGCTTACCCGCTACAGCGCGCGGACGGCAAGATATATTTATCAGAATAAAAAAGCCGCGCCATATAAACGGGCGCAGAAATTACGCTTTAAGGCGGAACGGGCGGAAATCAAAGCCGCCTATCAAAAAACGCTTGCGGAAAATCCCGAACTGAAAAAATCAGCGTTAAAGAAGTTTCAGCAAAAGCAGCGGATAAAAAAGCAGTATCAAAGAGCGAAACCGGCGGAGCAATCCGCAAAGGCGGCCAAAAAGTCCGCACAAGCAGCAAAGGAAACCACAGTACGGATTGTAAATTTCGTGAAGCGGCATAAAGGAGCTATCGCCGCTGTGCTTATAATCGCGCTCGTGGTATGCTGGCTTGCAACCGCAATTTCGTCCTGCGCCGTTATGGGTACGTCGGGAATAAATTCAATTTTGACTTCCTCCTACCTTGCCGAGGACGAGGATATTTATATGGCGGAGGGTTATTACGCGGGGCTTGAAGCCGATTTACAAAGCGAGATTGACAGTATCGAAACCGACTACGGCGGCTATGACGAATACAATTACAGCCTTGCGCAGATAGGTCATAATCCCTATGAACTTATTTCCTACCTCACCGCAAAATATGAATGTTTCGTTTTTGCGGATATTGAAACGGAGCTTGACGCCCTCTTTGAGCAGCAATATATTTTAACGCTTACCGAGGAAGTTGAAACAAGAATTGATGATGAGGGCAACGAGTACGAATACAGGATATTGAATGTCACACTTACAAACAATAATCTGAATATGCTTGCAAATACGAACCTTACGGACGACCAAAGGGAATTATACGGAATATACCTTGAAACAAAGGGCAACCGCGATTATCTGTTTGCGGACGATATATATTCAAACGCCGTCACGCCTCCGAACTACACTATTCCCGGCGAAGCATTGTCGGACGCGACATTCAGACGATTGATTACCGAAGCCGAGAAATATTTGGGTTTTCCCTATGTCTGGGGCGGTTCGTCGCCGTCAACAAGTTTTGACTGTTCAGGTTTTGTATGTTGGGTTTTCAAAAATTCCGGCGTATATCCGTTGGAGCGTACAACCGCACAGGGCATTTGCGACCAATGCGCCATTATTCCTCGCAGCGAAGCAAAGCCCGGCGATATTATCTTTTTTAAAGGTACATACAACACAAGCGAGGTGTCGCACGTCGGAATTTATGTCGGTGAAAATATGATGATCCACTGCGGAAATCCCATTCAGTACACAAGTATTGACAGTGCGTATTGGACGCAGCATTTTTATTGTATGGGCAGATTGAATTAAGAAAAAAATTTATAACAAAAAGGAGATTTTAATTATGGCAACAGTAGAAAAAATTGATAAGGACATTATCAGGACAAAGGAAAAAATTACGGAGCTTCAGAAAAAGCTCCGCGCGCTTGAAGCGCAGAGAAAAGAAGCTGAAAGTCTGGAGGTCGTAAACCTTGTGAGGGCTGTCAAAATGGATAACGCAACGCTTACGGTATTTCTTAAAGCCTATGCAAAGGGCGATATTGAGCTGCCCGAAGAATACAAGGCGGAGCTTGAAGCAAAAAACGGCACGGCAAACGCAGAAACGGAGGACGGCGCAGATGAAGAATAAAATACTTGCAGCATTGGCGGTGGTGATTGTTCTGCTTTGCGGGACGTCGGCATATGCAAATTCAAACGGCGCGCCGAGCGAGGATTATTCCGGCTATTCGGCTCTTGATAAAATCACGGAATCGGAAACTGCAACAGCAACGCCGAAGCCGTCGCGGATGATTTCAACAGAGGGAACCGGGCACGTTGTGGACAATATTACTGACAGTGAGGATTTGCAGTTTATCAGCGTTACGGCAAAAGACGGCAGCGTATTTTTTGTGGTAATCGATAAGAAGAATACAAACGATAACGTGTATTTCCTCAATAAGGTTGATATATCCGACCTTGAAGCATTGGCAAAGGATAATAAGCTGACTTCTTCATCAGCGGCAGCGGTAACTCCCGCGCCGTCCGTTACCTCCACTCCCGAACCGGAGGAACAGAAAACAGCAGCAGAACAGAAGCAGGAAAAACAGCCCGTTTCAA
Source organism: bacterium (assembly GCA_030536655.1). Taxonomy (GTDB): domain Bacteria; phylum Bacillota; class Clostridia; order UBA1381; family UBA1381; genus UMGS1958. Next base: position 48,909 of record JAUNPN010000005.1, read on the forward strand.
GTACAACGCTTGTTCTGATACTTGCGGCTATTGCGGCGGCGGTAATCGGCGTGTATTATTTCAAGGTCATTATCCCCAAAAAGAAGCTGGAACAGGCGGACGATTTGGAGGATTTCGACTTTGAGGACGATGAAGAAACCGAGGACGATATTTATTCCGAAGATGAAACGGATATTGAGAAATAAATTTTGTTTGCATATGGATTTCTGCTTTTATTTATGGTATAATGGTTATATAAAATAAAAGAAAGGAGCGGCGAATATGGCGGACAAAAATTATGTGTATGCGGCGGTGGATTTAAAATCGTTTTATGCGAGCGTAGAATGCGTTGAACGCGGGCTTAATCCCCTGACAACCAATCTTGTTGTTGCGGACGAAAGCCGCACGGAAAAAACAATTTGCCTTGCCGTAACGCCCTCCCTAAAGTCCTGCGGAATACCCGGCAGAGCAAGACTGTTTGAGGTTATACAAAAGGTAAACGCCGTGAATAACCAAAGACAGCGCAAAGCGCCGAACCGTGTTTTTACAGGTTCGTCGTATGACGATACCGAACTAAAGAAAAATCCCGGTTTGAAGCTTGATTTTATCATTGCGCCGCCGAGAATGGCGCATTATATGAAATGCAGTACGGATATTTACAAAATATACCTCAAATACTTTGCGCCGGAGGATATATACGTTTATTCCATTGACGAGGTATTTATCGACTTGACAGGTTATTTGGAAACATACCGCCTTTCACCGCATGATTTAATCAGAAATGTTATTCGCGATATTCTAAAAACCACGGGCATTACGGCAACGGCGGGAATCGGCACAAATTTATATCTTTGCAAAATCGCTATGGATATAACGGCAAAGCATACCGCACCCGATAAAGACGGCGTGCGTATTGCGGAGCTTGACGAAATGAGCTACCGCCGTCTTTTATGGAACCACCGCCCTATTACGGACTTTTGGCGCGTCGGCAAAGGCTACGAAAAGCGGCTTGCCGATTTAGGACTGTATACTATGGGCGATATTGCCCGCTGTTCGCTCGGCAAAAAGTATGAATATTACAATGAGGATTTATTGTATAAAACATTCGGTATCAATGCGGAGCTTTTAATAGACCACGCTTGGGGGTATGAGCCGTGTACTATTGCGGATATAAAGAGCTATAAGCCTGAAAACAAAAGCACGGGCGCGGGACAGGTATTGTCGTGTCCGTACTCATTCGATAAGGCAAGGCTTGTTGTTCACGAAATGACGGATGCGCTTGTTCTTGATTTAGTGGATAAGGGGCTTGTGACCGATCAGATTGTTTTGACTGTCGGCTACGATAAGGAGAGCTTGAAAGGCTATAAAGGCGAGGTTACTAACGACCGATATGGGCGCAAAATCCCGAAGCAGGCGCACGGTACGATAAATCTCAAAAATCCGACTTCATCAACACGGCTGATAACCGAAGCGGCGTTGGAGCTGTACGACCGTATTGTAGATAAGGATTTACTTGTCAGAAGAATGTATGTTGTGGCAAACAAAGTTGTACCGAAATCATCTGTTGAGGATAAACCTGTTTTTGAGCAATTGGATATGTTCACTGATTATGAAGCACTTGAAAAGCAGAACGGAGCCGAAAAAGCGGCGTTAGCTAAAGAGGAACGTATGCAGCAGGCTATGATTGATATAAAGAAAAAGTTCGGCAAAAATGCGATTTTAAAAGGTATGAATTTGCAGGAGGGCGCGACCGCAGCAGACAGAAACAGGCAGATAGGCGGTCACAAGGCGTAGAAAGGTAATTGATATGTTCACCAAAAAGAAAACAAAGAAAATCCCGGACGGCTTCACGGCGGCGGATATAAAAACAGAGTCGAGTATCTGCACGGGCGAAACGACTATCGGCTTTTATAACCGTAAAACAGGCTCGCTCGCATATGCCGAGCTCGTCAGAAGCAGCGAGGATATTAAAACCTTTTATTTGAAATACGGCGTTGACGTTACGGAGGATATGCAATGAACGGCAAATATGACGATATAATCAATCTGCCGCGCCATATCTCCCAAACGCATAAGCCTATGCCGATACCCGACAGGGCGGCGCAGTTCGCACCGTTCGCCGCGCTTACGGGTTATGATGAAGCGGTAAGGGAAACATCAAGGCTCACAGACGCCCGGCGTGATTTGGACGAAACGCAAAAAGCGGTTTTAAATGAAAAGCTACGTATACTTTGCGAGTATACCGATAAATATTCAGAGATAACCGTTACCTATTTTGTTCCAGATAAAAAGAAATCCGGCGGCGAATATGTGACGGTATGCGGAACGGTTCGGAAGTTTGATAATTACGAATGCAAGCTCATTTTACAAGACGGCACGGAGATATTATTCAAGGATATTACGGAGTTGGACAGCGAATTGTTTGACAGGTTCGACATAGAGTGAAGAATAATTTACAGCTTGTTTATTGATTGTGCGGCTGTAGTATGGTAAAATTATATGAACAGATAAATCGGAATTTGTGGAGGAAAACAAAATGGCATTTAAGTTAGATAGTGTTGTGCCTTGGGGCAGAAATATGGAAGAATACAAATTGATGTTTCAATTAAGCGAAAATGATATATCGAAAAAAATTGCAGGCTTCGGAGATGGTCCTGCCTGTTTTAATTATGAAATGACGGAGCAAAATAGAAATGTGATTTCATTTGACTTGATATATCAATTTTCTAAAGCAGACATAGAAAAGCGGATTGAAGGTAAGCGTAAAATAATACAGCGGATTGAATTAATCTCCATCTTATGTGAAAATA